>JALYIL010000069.1 GCA_030775825.1 Actinomycetota bacterium | reverse complement strand
CGCCTGGCGCGCGCGGCCAAGCAGCGTCCCGACGTCGGGGACCTCCGAGCTCGGATCGTCGGCATCCCCGACAAGGGCGTCGTGGGCGGCCCGAGCCGCCAGGCGCAATCCGTCCGCGTGGGCCAATCGTTTCGCCAGCGCGGCGAGTTCGACATCTTCACCCCGCAGCGGCTGCACGGCATCGATCTCGGCGATCCCGTACGCCAACACGTCGGCTTCGCGGCGAAGCTGACCCGCCTTGGCCAATCGTTCGGACAAGGCACCCGACGCTGCCCGCCACTGTTGGTACGCCGACCCGTACCCAGCCAGTTCCACATCTCCGAAGCGGTCGAGGGCACCGAGCTGATCCGAGCGCCGGGTGAGCCGAAGCTGATCGGCCTGGCCATGCACCGTCAGCAGCCGCTGCGCCAACTCGCCAAGCACTGCCACGGGCGCTGCGGCTCCCCCGACGAAGGCCCTGGAACGTCCGCTCACGTTGACGATGCGACGCAATACCAGACCCGTTCCGTCATCGAATGCGCCGCCAGCCTGCTCTACCCGCGCGATTACGACCGGATCCGACACCTGCAGTTGCCCATCGACACTGGCCTGATCCGCCCCGGTGCGGACCTGCGCAGGTTCGGCGCGCCCCCCGAACAGGAGCAGTAGCCCGGTGACGACCATCGTCTTTCCCGCGCCGGTCTCCCCAGTGACGACCGTGAGGCCTGGCCCGAGCGGGAGGATGGCGTCCTGGATGACACCGAGGCTTTGGATCCGCAACTCCTCCAGCACGTGAAGCAGGCTAGTGCAGTCTCTCCAGCCGCGTCGTGAGTGCCGCGATGCCGTGCCCAGCGCCGACGATCCGTCAGCGCTACGGGGCGGCGTCGCGCAGGCTGCGCACGGGAAGGTGAAACTTGTTGACGAGACGGTCGACGAATCCGACGTCCCCGACCCGGGCGATGCGTACGGGTTGAGCCCCGCGCCGCACGCGTACGCGGGCACCACTCGGCACGCTGATCGATCTGCGTCCGTCGCAGCTCAGCACGGCCTCGTGGGTCTCGCTGACCAGGTCGATGTCGACGGTCGAGGTGGGCGCCACGACGATCGGCCGGGCGAACGTCGCGTGCGCCGCGTTCGGCACGATGAGCAAGGCATCGACGTTCGGCCACACGATCGGGCCACCGGCGGAGAACGCGTATGCCGTCGAGCCAGTAGGCGTGGAGCAGAGCACGCCGTCGCAACCAAAGCGAAGCAATGGGCGCTCGTCCACGGCGACGGCGATTTCGAGCATCCGTTCACGGTTGGTGCGTTCGATTGAGACCTCATTGAGCGCCCAGGCCTGCGCACTGACGGCCCCAGCGACGATGACCTCCGCGTCGACGGTCACGCGTTCCTCCACGGTGTAGCCGTGACTCACGATCGCTTCGACCGTTCCGGCGAGCGCCTCAGGCTCGGCTTCGGCCAGGAATCCCACATGTCCCAGGTTGACGCCGAGCATCGGAACACCGGCGGGACGCGCGTATTCGGTGGCGCGCAGGAAAGTCCCGTCGCCACCGAGGACGAGCACCAGTTCGGCGCCGACCGCGGCCCCCTCGTGTTCTACGACGGCCACCGAGGCCATGCCACACGCCTTGGCCTCGTCAACGAGCATACGGACCTCGAAGCCGGCCGCCTGAAGCTGCGTGCTGGTCTGGGTCGCGAACGACTTGATCTTTTGCCGGCTGGTATGCGCGACGAGCAGGACCGCCCTCATGTCGCCTCCGCGGGAGTCGTGACGATCTCTGTGATAGTGGCTTCGTCGATCACAGGCTGGCCCTCGCGACGCAGCCACAAGAAGAATTCCACGTTTCCGGACGGCCCGGGCAGTGGACTGCGTGATACGCCGCAGGTCTGCCACCCTAGTTCTCCGGCGGCTCGCGACACGGCGAGCACTGCGTCGGCACGAAGCTGGGGATCGCGCACCACCCCGCCACTGCCCAACCGCTCGCGGCCGACCTCGAATTGCGGCTTCACCATGGGCAACATGTCCGCATCCGGCTTCGCGCACTCGCTCAAGGCGGCCAGCACGGTGCGAAGTGAGATGAACGACAGGTCCGCTACCACCAGATCCACCGGACCGCCGATCTGGTCGGGACGCAGCGAGCGCACGTTCGTCCGATCAAGCGTTTGAACCCTCGGGTCTCCACGCACGGACCACGCCAGCTGGCCGTATCCGACGTCGACGGCGATCACCTGCGCAGCTCCCGCCCGCAGGAGAACATCGGTGAAGCCCCCGGTCGATGCGCCCGCGTCGAGGCAGCGTCGGCCGGCCACCTCGATCTGAGCGAATGTGGTCAGGGCGCCCCGGAGTTTATGGCCGCCGCGCGAGGCGTATCCGGGATCTGCGGAGTCCGGCAGCACCCGAACGGGTGTTTCGGTGGCGACGCCGGTAGCGGCCTTTCGGGCGAGGACACCGCGGACCTCCACACGGTCGGCCGCAATCAGCTCGACGGCGTGCTCGCGAGATCGGGCCAATCCACGCCGGACCAGCTCGGCGTCGAGGCGCTGCACACGCCTGGCCATCAGATTTCGATCCGGCTCAGCCCTGGGCCGCGGTGCCGTCGATCTCGGCCAGTTCGGCTTGCAGTTCGGTGTGAACACGCTGGTAGAGATCGGCCTGCTCCGACAGCGGACGGTCAGCGAGGGCGTCGAGTGCGGCCACACTCGCCGCGACGCGATCGAGTGCGGGCTCGCGGGTGTGCGACTCGGAGCTCGCCTCGGGTGAGCTCGCTCGATCGGCTGGTCCGGCCCCTGAACCCTCGCTCGACAGCGACACGCCGTTGCCTCCTCTGCTGTCTTGATCGACGCACTGCTTGTCGCTGACCGTACCTCGCGGCCGGCTGAGGTAGCGTCACGTCGGCCCGAGCTGGGGTGACCGTCGCAGGATGACCAGGATGACCAGGAGGATCAGGATGGCGAGCGTCGCGGATTGCGAGCAGGCGTTGCATACCCTCGCGGCCAGGCTCGCGGGTGCCGACCCGGCAACGAAGAAAAAGGCGGCGCTGGACCGGTCGATGACCTGCACCTTGCGGGATCTGGGCGTGACCTTCAGCGGCCAACTTCACGAGGGCGAACTGTTGAACCTGCACCAGGTCGAGCATGCCGACGGCCAGATCAAGATGACCATGACCAGCGACGACCTGATCAAGCTGGTCGCGGGCGAACTCAATGTCGGATCGGCGTTCGCTACCGGCCGTATCAAGATCGACGCGAGCGTGTTCGACTTGCTGAAGTTAAGATCGATCTTCTAAGGCTAACTCAGGCTCCGCCCCGAGCGACCAACGGCACCGATACGCAGCCGATCAATTTCGGCGCGGGAGGCCGGATCTGCGGCGGTGATCTGGGGGCCGCGGGTAGGGCCAACGATCCGCCACGCGGCAGTGCAGAGGGCTCGAAGCGCATCCAAATCGTCACCCGTTGACTGGGTTGTCGCTGACGGCACAGACGAGCCCAAGACCAGGGATCCGTTCGATGACATCCGCACCGTCCACGCCCCGCAACGGACCTCGCCGTCTGAGATCGAGGCCGCGAGATGGGGTCTGAGCAGCCCGGCGAGATCGGGAGCGATGTAGGTGGGCCGGAGCTTGGCCGCAGCGGCCAGGAGGTCGGCCGGGGCCGTGACACCGGTGAACACCAGCAGGCTTGCGCACCCGACCGCGTTAGCGCCCTCGATGTCAGTGTCCAGCCGGTCTCCCACCACGATCGGATTCACCGCCGCAGAACGCTGGACCGATTCGCGGTGCATCGTGGGATCGGGTTTTCCTGTGACGATCGGCTCGGCACCGGTGGCGCAACGCAACGCCGCGACGAGGGAACCGTTGCCTGGAAGCGGGCCGCGGGGCGACGGCACGGTCGGATCCACATTCGTCGCGACCCAGGTCAGCCCGCGTCCGATTGCGACGGCGCCCTCGGCAAGCTGCTGCCAGCTCAGATCCGGTGAATAGCCCTGCACCACCGCGGCGACATCGTTCTCGGCCCGATGTACCGGGTGTAGCCCACGTTCGCGCAGCGCCTCGTTCAGGCCGGTGGTCCCCACGACAAGCACCTTTGCGCCGGGGGGCAGTCGATCAGCCAGGTAGTGGGCCGCGGTCTGAGCAGAGGTGACGACCTCCTGGGCACCGGCCGCGATTCCAAGTTCGGTCAGATGCTGCGCGACGACGGTGGGTGGGCGGGCCGCATTGTTGGTCACGAACACGAGCCGCATCCCGAGCTCTCGCGCACTGGCTAGGGCTTCAGGTGCGGCCGGTACGGCGTGAGAGCCGACGTAGACGACGCCGTCGAGATCCAGCAAGGCCACGTCGTAGGCCTTGGCGAGCGGTTGCTGACAGCCCGCCAACGTCGTCCGTTCGCCAGGTGTCACACGTCGAATGATCCCACGGACGCCACCGTGCGTACGATCGCCTTCCATGACCGACGCACCCGCGCGAGGCCTCTCGCTTGCGCCATTTCGTGCCTTGCGACCGAATGTCGATCCGGCACGCCTTGGCGGGTTGCTCTGCCCGCCCTACGACGTGATCAGCGAGTCACAGCGGGCCCAGCTGATCTCCCAGGACCCGGACAACACCGTTGCCCTGATCCTGCCCGAGGACTCTGGCGGCCTGGACCGCTACCAGGCCGCCGCGCGCCGACTGGAGCGCGAGGTAGCCGACGGCTTGCTGCGGATCGACCCCGATCCGGCTTTGTATATCTACGAGATGGCCGGCAGTGACGGCACGGTAACCAGAGGACTGCTCGGGGCGGTGGAGCTGCGGGATCCCGCAGATGGGGTGATCCTGCCCCATGAGAACACGATGGCCGGTCCGCTTAGTGATCGGCTTGCGCTGATGACGGCCACCGAAGCTAACCTCGAGCCCATCTATCTCGTCTACGACGGCGGCGGACCCGCGTCGCAGCTGGTGAGCGCGGCGGACACCAGAACGCCCATTGCCCAGACCACGACGCCGGACGGGATCACACACAGGCTCTGGGCGGTGACCGATCAGGCCGAGCACGAGGCCATCGACAAAGACCTCTCTACGCGACGCGCACTCATCGCCGACGGTCATCACCGCTACGCCACCTACCGCGAGGTGCAGCGCCAGTACGACGCGTCGCGTGGGCATGGCGCCTGGGATCGCGGCCTCACGCTGCTCGTGGACTCAACCTCCTACGGTCCTCAGGTTCATGCCATTCATCGCGTCCTGATCGGCGTCCGCCTCGACGACGCGGCGGCCGCGGCTCGGTCGTTGCTGGGCGTCGAGGCAGCCCCGTCCGTTGAGGCGGCGATGCGGTCGGCGTCCGACTTCGAGGGGTTCGCAGTCGCTATCACCGACGGTTACCGCGCCATGGTGCTGAGCGATCCCAGCGGCACCCTAGCCAGGACCGCCCTCCGCGACGGGGAACCGGCCGCGCTGGGCGAACTTGACGTGACCATCCTGCATCGCGTGCTTGTCGAGCAGACGTGGAAGCTCGAGGACACTGTCGAGGCGGTCGGATATGCGCACAGCGTGAGCGAGGCCATCGAGGACGCCTCGCGTACCGGGGGCACGGCGGTGCTGCTTCGCCCGACGCCGGTCGCTGCGGTCGCTGCCGTCGCCGCCGCCGGTGCTCGGATGCCCCGAAAATCAACCCTGTTCACGCCCAAGCCAGCATCAGGACTTGTTATGCGACGCTTCGCTGACGATCACGGCAGCTGACCACGCCCGCGGGCGATCGCGCCGGAGGCTGGTAGCACGCGCATGTCACCGCCTGGTCGCGAACCGCGGTGGAACCCGGCGGCCTGGTCCCCCCCTGGACGACGGGCCAGAGCGCGCGGGTAGCCGACGCAGACCGTCAACCAAGGCGAACACGAGCGTCGCCCATACGAGGAGTGCGAACACGCGCTCGCCAGAGTTGAACCTCGTGGCGTGGGCAGCGTCGCTCCACAGCAGGCCACCGTTCCACCGCGTGTAGACCTCGAACAGGAGAATTCCGGCGACGAGATTGAACACGAGCGCGGCCCGCAGGCTGAGCAGCACCACAGCCGCTGCTGCCCAGGCGAGGTACTGCGTACCGAAGGTCGGGCTGAGGACCAGAAATCCCGCGAGGGCGAACGCCACGCCCTGCCCGGCCAGCTCAGGGCGTCGCCAAACGAGCAGCGCCGGACCCGCGGCGCAGACGATCACGATCAGCACCCGACCGGGCCCATCGATTAGATGCTCGAGCTCGGCATTGCGCAGGTAGTACTCGAGTTGCCCGATGCCCCATTCATGCGCGTTGAGGCCCGCATAGCCCAGGACGTTGTGCTCGACGGCGCCGAACTGCGCCACCATCGCCGGAATCCAATAGAGCGCCGACACCGCGACCAGCCCGATGACGTAGCGGGTGATGTGGCCGCCGCCGCGCCGGTAGGCGTACACGAGCAGGCACGGGAGGGCAACGATGGGGACTACTTTGACCCCGAGCGAGAGCGCCATCGCGACACCGGCCAACAGGGGCCGGCTTCGTTCGGTGAGCAGGTACAGGCTCAGCAGCGTCAACATCGTGAAAACCGGGTCGGTGTTGCCGTGATACCCGGAGATGATGAACAGGATCGGGCTGGCCACAACCAACACTGCGCCCACGCCGGCTACGCGTAGCGAACACTTCGCGCGGAGCAGCTCGAACACGATCAGGCCGGTCGCCACGTCGGCGAAGCTGGACACTGCGCGAATGGTGAAGTTGCCCGCGAGACCCACGTGTTCAAGCAGGTTCACGAGCTGTAGGTAGTAGCCGATGAGGGGCGGATGGTTATAGAGCGTCTGTGCGAATGGCAGTCGATAGATCCCGATCGGCCCGTCTACCCGGACCAGGTGCAAGAAGACGTACCAGAGTTTGACGTCGTACGTGCCGAAGGTTGTGGCTGCCACCGACAGTTTGAGGGCCAACGCGACCAAGGCGACGGCAAGGATCACTAAGCGAGTGCGCCGAAGGTCAGCCACCGACGTAGGTTCCATGACCGGCGTTACGTTACCTGCCGTACGTTACCTGCCTCGTCCCCGGCGACGGAGCCTTCGATGCCGGACGGGCACGCGCCACTTATGCGGACGGGCACCCGCCACCCATGCCGACGGGCATCGACGCCCACGGGGCGTCGACCCGGATGCCCGACCGGCACGGACGTGCCGAATAGTCCTGCCTGGGCAGGCTGGACATGGCGAGTCACCCCGCCCAAGCGGGCGAGGCGACTCGGCCGACGATCAGGCCTGGCGTGGCTCCATTAGTACGGCGTGTCGATCGGGCGGTTGGGCTCGACGTAGGTCGTGGTGCGTGCGCCCAGGGGTCCCTGCGTCACAACGTCGGTGCGGCGCCTGGTGGACATCCACACGGCAGTGATGATCAGCCCGAGAACGCCGATGATCATCAAGATCACGCCAGCGGTCCCAATGTTGAAGCCGTGCTGGTTCTGATGGTTCGTGTTCACGGCGAACTTCAGAATCGCGCCGAGCGCAATCAGGAACAAACTTCCACCGATCCTCATTGCCGGTCCCTTCGTCATGCAGACGCGCTCCGGGTGCGCGGGTGCTTGTCGCCACTGGTATTCCCGCAGACGAGAACTTTCAAACGCCGCTTCCTCGAATCAACGCGCGGGCGGCACTCGAGACTTGTCACACCCCGCACGGCGTACGCACCGATGACGTCAGCCTGGGCGCACCTCGACCTCGGCGAGGACGGGACGGTGATCGCTGGCAATCCGGACGTCTTCGCTGTCGATCGACCGCGAGGCACGCACGGTGGCGCCCGCGACGAAGACTGCGTCGATGCGCCTGGTCGGCTCGGTGACGTTGAGCGTGAGGCCATCGCCCGCGCCGGCGACTGCGAAGGAATCAACACCGCGGGCGGCGAGGGCAGCCCAGACTGGCGTTCCCGGATCATCGTTGAAATCACCCGCCAACACCATCGCCTGGCAACGCGGTTGCTCGTCATCTATCGCAGCGAACAGCTCGCCCACATGTCGAAGCCGCGGAATCGGATAGCCATCCAGATGGGTACCCGCGACCAGCACTCGCTCACCCCAAACCCGGATCACCGCGACGGCAACTCCCCGCTGGTGCAGGCGAGGATCCTTGGTGAACAGGACACTGCGGGCTGATTCGATCTCTAGTTCCGGCCGGGCCAAGATCAGGTTCGCGGCCGCCTGACGACCGCCGGATGCGATGTGCAGGCCTGTGTCGACCGCCAGGCCGGCGCATTTCGCGCGCCAGCGAAGAAATCTCGGTGCTTCCTGGATACAGACCACATCTGGATCCGCCGCCCGGATGACACGAACGACGGCTGCGCGGTCATCGCGCAAGGACCGGATGTTGTAGCTCATTACCCGCAACGTCAACACCTCTGCTTCTTGCCCGCCGACTGGTGTCGGTGGGTCCCACGGGTCGATCCTGGCTCACGGCGAACGGTGCGGCCATGCGAGCGTCCGTTCAGCCGGCGAGGGCTAGGGCGAACGGGTAGATCGGGCCCGCTCCGGCCCGGCGCAATTGGCGCGCGACCGTCGTGACCGTCCATCCGGTGTCGACGAAGTCGTCGACCAGAAGAACTGGTTGCCCGCTCAGCTGTGCGGCAAGTGCGTCGGGCACCTGGTAGGCATCCCAGACAGCCCGTAGTCGGAGCGCACTGTTTGTTCGACCGGCCGGCGTGGATACCCGATGTTCGATGGCGCCGAGATCGCTCAGCTTGCCGATTGACGCCAACCGCGCGGCGAGATCGGCGATCAGAACTGGGCGCCGACCTGAGTCGATGCGTACGACCGCGGCAGGTCGCTCCGCCCAACGCCACGAGCCGAGTACCTGCACACACGCTGCGATGACATCGTTGGGCACGGGACCGTCGAAAGTCTCTCCGGCGAGTAGCGTGCGCAGGCGCGGTCCGAAGCCGAGATCGGTGAGCCGGGCGAGTACGTAACCGGTTTCGGCTTGCTCCACTGCCGCGATCTTGCCACGAACATCGATACCCAGGCCGGGCATCGCGCTGGGCCACATCCGGCGTGGATCGAACGCGACGCCTGGGCGGGCCAACGCCGTCGATGCGAGCGACACCGCCTGCTCATTGACCTGCCGGGCTATCGGGAAACCGCCGCAGTTGTCACAGCGCCCGCAGTCGGTGGGGTCAGAGTCATCCAATTGATCACGCAGGTACCGCATCCGGCACCCTTTCATGCTGAGGTAGGAGCGCATCGCATTCTGCTCGTCGTATCGGACGCGGGCGACCCTGTCGTACCGGTCGGTGTCGTAGCGCCATTCGGCGCCAGTGGCGACCCACCCTCCGGACACGCGCTCGACCGCGCCATCGACGTTGAGCACTTTGAGCATCGTCTCCAATCGCGAGCGCGACAGCTCGACGTAAGCCTCAAGGGTGGCCGTGCTCATCGGGGCCTCGCTGGTGGTCAAGGCCTGCAATGCGCTGCGCACATGTTCCTCACGCGGAAAGCCAGCCGCGGCGAAGTAGTCCCAGATGGCGCTGTCCTCGGAGCCAGGAAGCAAGATCACCTGTGCCCGGTCCACGCCACGCCCAGCTCGGCCGATCTGCTGGTAGTACGCGATCGGCGAAGCAGGTGAGCCGAAATGAACCACGAACCCGAGGTCAGCCTTGTCGAAGCCCATCCCCAGGGCCGAGGTCGCGACGAGCGCCTTCACTCGGTTGTTGATCAGATCGTCCTCGGCAACCAGCCGCTCGCTCTGCTCCGTCTGCCCCGAGTACGCGACCACGGAGAAGCCGCAGTCACGCAGGTAGGAAGCGACCTCCTGAGTAGCCGCGACCGTCAGCGTATAGACGATCCCCGACCCGGGGAGCGTGGCCAGATTGTCGGCCAGCCATGCCAGGCGGTGCGCTGAGCTCGGGAGTGCCACTACGCCGAGATGCAGCGAGTGGCGGTCCAAGCTGCCGCGCAGGACAAGGACGCCGCCCGGGTCCAACCCCAACCCGAGGATGTCCGCGACATCCTCGACGACGCGCGTGTTGGCCGTAGCGGTGGTCGCCAGGACCGGGATTCCCTCTGGGAGCTCCGGCAGCAGCGTACGCAGACGCCGGAAATCCGGACGGAAGTCGTGGCCCCAGTCACTGATGCAATGAGCCTCGTCGACGACCACCAAACCACAGGTGGCGGCGAGTTGAGGCATGACGTTGTCCCGGAATGCGGGGTTGTTGAGCCGCTCGGGTGAGAGGAGCAGCACGTCGACAAGGCCGCGAGCGACCTCGGAGTAGACACGCTGCCACTCGTCGAGATTCGTGGAGTTGATCGTCACGGCACGAATTCCGGCGCGCTGCGCCGCGGCAATCTGGTTGCGCATGAGGGCAAGCAGCGGGGAGACAATGACGGTCGGACCGCTTCCCTGGGCGCGCAGCAGCGCCGTGGCGATGAAATACACCGCTGATTTGCCCCAACCCGTGCGCTGGACCACCAGCGCCCGACGTCGTTCGGAGACCAGCGCCTCGATCGCGGTCCATTGATCCTCGCGCAGGACGGCCCTTTCACCGGCGAGCGCCCGCAGGTGTCCCTCGGCCTCGGCCCGAAGCTGGTTGCGATCACGTGCGCCTGTCACCCACCCTGTCTAGCAGGCCCCGACGACAGCAATTGCCAGCCGAATACCGCGGCACGGACTGGACGGACTGGCCCGGACTGGACGGACTGGCCCGGACTGGGCGGACTACTGGACGTGAGGGCTGCGCCGCTCGAGAAGGACGACATCTCGCCACCGGCCGTTGTGCCGTCCGATCCGCTCACGACGCCCGACCTCGCGAAAGCCTGCTACGCGATGCAGTGCAGCGCTGGCGTGGTTCTCCGGGAAGATCCCGCATTGGATTGTCCAGATGCCAGCCGCGTCAGGGGAAAGCGTGAGATTGCCGAGCAGCGCGCCTCCAACGCCTTGACCTCGCGCGCGGGCAGCGACGTAGACCGAATGTTCGACGACTCCGGCGTAAACGCAGCGGTCGGACACGCGGGTGCACGCAACCCATCCGAGAACTTGGCCAGCGCCGTAGACCGCCACGAAACGGTGCTCAATCACGCGCTTCGCGTCGAACTTGTCCGATGACTGCGCGCAGGTTTCGAAGGTCGCATTCCCCTCGTCGATCCCGGCTTGTTAGATCGCTAGGACGGGCGCGGCGTGTGCGGGGGTCATCGGCTCGATTCGCACCGACCAATTGTTGCCTAGGGCAATAGATCTCAGACCAACGGAGCCCGGAGCTCTGCTCGTAGCTGCCGCGCGCTACAGAAGTGCTGCCGCCCGCTCGGCGGCGTCGGTGTCGCCGTCGACGTCCCGGGCGGCGGAGGCAGCAAACCACGTCGCGGCATCCTCGATTCGCCCGGCTGCCTGTAGGGCATCGGCATACGCGTACCAGAGCCGAGTCGACCCCGGGCGTGGATGATCCCTGTCGAGACCTCCTCGGGCGAGTACAGCCAGCGCAGCGTCGAGCTGCCCGAGATCGCGACGCGCACCGGCCACGACGATCAACAGTTCGGCTCGCGCCTCGGGATCCAGTTTCCGAACGCCAGGATCGTCGAGGGCTCGTAGTGCCTGCGCAGGTCGCCCCAACGCGCGCTCGCAATCGGCGATCATCGCGATCGTCCGGGGATCACCGGTGATTCGGCGCGCAGTGCGAAGTTCGGTCAGCGCTTCGGCCCACTCTTCCGCGTAGTAGGCGGCAACGCCTACGGCTTCTCGGACTGCGCCCACGCGCGAGGCTCGCGTTCGCGCGGCGCGTGCGTGCGCCAATGCGCGTTTGGGATCGTGGTCGAGCAGTTCGCCGGCAATGACGAGGTGCGCGCCGACGGCATCGGCATTCGCTTTGGTCAGGGTGCGCAATTCCGCGCGAACCGAACGGCCCAGCGCGGAGGTGTCCACGTTGTCCGGCAAAGCTGGCTCAGGTGCGCGCGTGGCAGGTGCAGCGCGGCGGGTCGATGACGCGCTCGCGCTCTCGCGGCGAGCAGGCTCAGTTCCCCGGTCTCTGCGCTGGGTGCCAGAACGCGCTCGCTCATGGGTCGGCTCACGGCGCTGAGCCCCAGGACGCTCCCGGTGCTCGTCTGCTCCACGGTCACGCGGCGGACGTGGAGAACGGCTCCATTCGGAGCTGGTCGTGCGGGCGGTAGCGCCTGAGCGAGTGCTGGCGCCTCGTGCTGGCGCGCCTGGTTTGCGCGCAGACCGCGAAGGCGCCGCAGACCGCGAAGGCGCCGCAGACCGCGA
>JALYIL010000068.1 GCA_030775825.1 Actinomycetota bacterium | reverse complement strand
GATCCACAGTCTGGGACGCGATCGCGCCGCGATCTCGCACCACTATGACCTGTCCAACGACTTCTACGCGCTACTGCTCGACGAGACGATGGCCTACTCGAGTGCTTACTTCACCAGTCCGGAGCAGTCGCTGGCTGATGCTCAGCGGGCCAAGCTCGATCTCATCTGCCGAAAGCTAACCCTCGGCCCTGGGATGCGCCTGCTCGATGTCGGCTGTGGTTGGGGGTCCCTCATCCTGCACGCGGCTGAGCATTATGGGGTGCATGCGACGGGGGTGACGCTTTCGGCCCGACAGTGTGATCACGTCGGCAAGCAGATCGCCGATCGAGGGCTTTCGGACCTGGTCAGGGTTCGGCTGCAGGACTACCGCGAACTGGCCGAAGTCGGGGAGCGTTTCGACGCGGTAAGTTCGATCGAGATGGGCGAGCATGTCGGTGAGTCCCAGTACCCCGTGTATGCCGGCGTCCTGTTCGGCGCCCTGGCCCCGACTGGGCGGTTGCTGTTGCAGCAGATGTCCCGTCGCGCCGATTCGGCACCCGGCGGAGGCGCCTTCATCGAGTCCTACATCGCGCCTGACATGCACATGCGTCCGTTGGCCGAGACAATCGGGTTCCTGGAGGCAGCGGGATTCGAGGTTCGCGACGTCGAGGCCATGCGCGAGCAGTACGTTACGACCGTCGAGCGGTGGATCGACACCTTCGAGCGGAACTACCCGAGCTTCGTCGCGCTCGTCGGCGAGGAGGTGGCCCGGGTGTGGCGCCTGTATCTCGTCGGCGGAGCGTTGAGTTTCGAGCAGGGGCGGATGGGCGTCGACCAGATCCTGGCCGTCAAGCAGAGCGGCCACGGAGCTAGCGCGATGCCCTCAGGGCGTCCGTGGGTACTCGGTACCGTCGCCGAGTGAGAGATTTCGCGACAAGCCCGTTCCTGCATGCCCTGCCCTGGGCGGGAGGGGCCGTTCTCGCTGTGCTCGCGGCCACCTTCATCGCGTCGAAGGTGGCGGGCAAGCACAGCGTCATCGACACCGCGTGGGGCCTGCTGTTCGTCGCTGTCGCTGTCGCGGCGTTCGTGAGTTCGGCCGGACACGGTTGCGCCCTGCGCCGCTGGCTGCTGCTTGGGCTCGCGGCTGTGTGGGGTCTGCGACTGGCCCAGCACATCGGGCGCCGCACCATCGGCAAGCCTGAAGATGCCCGTTACGCGGAATTACTGGCGAAGGCCAAGGGGAGTCCTGATCTCTACGCGCTGCGGATGGTCTACGCACTGCAAGGGGTGCTGGCCTTCGTCATCGCGGCGCCGATTCTGGTCGGCATGTTCGAGCGGGGCGCGGTTGGGGTCGTTGCGTGGGTCGGGGTCGGCGTGTGGTGCCTCGGCGTGTTCTTCGAGGCTGTCGGCGACCACCAGATGGAGTCGTTTCGTCGCAATCCAGCCAACCGGGGCAAGGTCATCGATTCCGGTCTGTGGCGATACACGCGGCATCCGAACTACTTCGGTGACGCCTGTGTCTGGTGGGGGATCTTCCTCGTGGCCGCTGATCGCTGGCCTGGAGTGCTGACCGCGTTCGCCCCCGTCCTGATGACCGTTCTTCTGACCAAGGGCTCCGGCGCCCGGATACTTGAAAAGCACATGGCCGCACGGCCAGGCTGGGCTGAGTACGCGGCGCGTACGAGTGCGTTCTTCCCATGGCCGCCGAAGAGGGGCTGAGTTCGGCGGTCTGAGCGCCGGTCCGTGCTCCCGGGCCGGGCGGCAGATAGCTCAGGCGGCGTAGGAGCCGCGCAGGACGCTCGTCCCGCTGTAGGTGTAGGTCGGGGCATCCACAGCTTGGATGCTCACCTCGATGTCGCTGAAGGCGGTCATCAGGTCGTGGGGGATGGTGAGGCTGGCCCTGCCGTTGGTGCCGATCCAGCCGACGGGCTGCATCTTCGTGCGGGCATCGTTGGTCAGCCAGATCTCGTAGCGGTGGTGGATGTCGAGGGCCGGTAGCGAGGCCGCCGCTACCTTGACGCTGTCCGCGCCGGAGAAGGTCGCTGTGGCTGAGGCACTCCCGGTTTCGAACGCCGAAAGGGCCACCGAGCGCGAGCTCGTGGAACCGCTGGTCTGGATCAGCGCCGCGGTCCCTCCGCCGATGATGAGCGCCGCTGCGACGGCAGCACCGGCATACAGCCGTTTGCGCGAGCCGAGCCGGGGGCCGCGGACGGCTTCCTGACGGGCCGTGGCAAACACGCCGCTGAGGTCTGGCATCGCAGTTGCCGCGTGATCGGTGAGCGCCGACAGGCGCGGCGCGTCAACCAGGTCCAGGGCGAATCGCTGCGCAGAGGCGAGCGCGGCGTGGCTGACTACCGCGGATACCAACTCGTGCAGGCAGTCTTCGCAGGTCCGCAGATGCACCGCGGCGTCCTGCACGACGTCGCGGGTCGCCTCACCTGTCAACAATCGGGGGAGCTCCTCGGAGATGTGGGTGTTCGTGCTCATCGTTGCCCCCGCGTGGTTTCGAGTAGTCCCGCCATGCGCTGGAGCCCACGCGAGGTCCGGGTCTTGACCGTCCCGAGCGGAATATCGAGCACAGTCGCTATCTCAGTCTGGGTGTACCCCTTGAAATAGGCGAGTTCAATGACCTCGCGCTGCAACGAGGGAAGCAGGTCGAGCGCGGTCCGGACCTCATCGGCCCATACCAAGCGCTCCACGACGTCGCGGCCGTCCTCACCGGTGATCTCTCGCATCGAGTCGATCGGCACGACGACGTCTTTGCGTTTGCGCAGGTGGTCGATCGCGCGCTTTCTGGCAATTCCCAGCACCCAGCCCCGTAGGGAGAGGTTGGGGTCGTATCGCTCGTGTACGCGCCAAACTTCGTAAAAGACGCGCTGCATGACATCTTCGATGTCCGGTTGAGGAACATAGCGGCTCAAATACGACATGACCAGAGGCCCGAGGGTGCGATAACAGTCCTCGAGGGCCTCGGGCTGCCCCTGTACGAGGCGTTCACCGATCTCGGCAAGAGCTAACTCCACAATGAGCATTCGTAGCGCATCACGCGTGCGGTTCCACGCATGCGGGGATTCACGCGACGACGCGTCCGGCGACTTCGCCGAGGCTGATTCGTCCGTTGGGCGCGGGCGCCGAGGCCGTGATGACGACCTCGTCTCCGTCTTCGAGGAATCTCCGGGTGGCCCCGCCGCCCAGATCGATGGGCTCGGTACCGTTCCAGCTCAGTTCCAGCAGGCTGCCGCGCTGCCGTGGTTCCGGCCCGCTGACCGTCCCGGAGGCGAAGACATCCCCGGTACGCAGGCTTGCCCCGTTGACCGTCATGTGGGCCAGCATCTGCGCCGGCGTCCAGTACATGCCGGCGAACGCCGGGTTGGCCAGACGAGCTCCGTTGACGCGGATCTCCAGTGCGATGTCCAGGCCGGCGGCAGGATTCACCTCGCGCAGGTAGGGCAACGGCTCGTGCTCCCGCGGCGGGGGCGCGGTCCAGGCGTCCCTGAGCGCATCCAGCGGGGTGAGCCATGCCGAAACGGAGGTGGCGAACGACTTGCCGAGAAATGGCCCCAGGGGAACGTACTCCCAGGCTTGGATGTCGCGGGCCGACCAGTCATTGAGCAGGCACAAACCGAAGACGTGCCGCCGGAATTCGCTCGTGGACACCGGTGTACCTCGCTCGCTGCCCACGCCGACGACGAAGGCGATCTCGGCTTCGATATCCAGGCGGGTCGAGGGGCCAAAGACGATCTCGCCATCGGGACCCCGGTACTGCCCGGACGGCCGACGGACGTCGGTACCTGAGACGACGATCGTGCCGGAACGGCCGTGGTAGCCGATCGGAAGGTGCTTCCAATTCGGCGTCAGCGCGGCGGCGTCGGGTCGAAACATCCGCCCCACGTTGCTCGCGTGATCTTCTGAGGCATAGAAATCGACGTAGTCGGCCACGGCGAACGGCAATCTCAGTTTCCGGCTCTCGATCGGTATCAGTAACTTCTCGATCGAGGGCTGATGCTCGGGTTCACTGAGCCACCGCGTGAGCTGCGCCCGCACGGACGACCAGGTCGTGGGTCCGGCGGCCAGGAAGGTATCCAAGGTTCCGAGCTCGAACAGACCTTCGTGCTCGGTACCGACCGTCGCGCCGGTCAGGTCGAGCATGTGCGCACCGATCCGCACCACGGTGCGCAACCGCCGATCGGGACCCATGTGGCTGCCGTAGGGAAGGTTGTCCAGACCGAACGGGTCATCTTCGCCGACGCCTACCCAGCTCCTCATGCCGCGGTGACCAGCCCCATCGAGATGAGGTCATCGACCGGCTCGGTGACGCTGCAGGTACCGAACGAGGCGAACAGCGACCGGATCGCGGCGACGTCGCGGCAACTGAGTTCGCGCGTCCTGGCGGCAACGATCATCGGATCACGCTCGGCCAGGATCTCGCGCACTACCGCCACGCTGCCCGTGCCCGCGGCCGCGAGCGCGGCGAGCGCGATGTTCAAGAAACCGTGGTGCTCGAACTTCGTTTCCCTGTCGCGGTGCCGGACGGCGTTGTGTAGCCCGGCCGTGCATTTGAATGGCAGCCGTTCCGCGGCGCACAGGACGATCGCACGTGCCAGCTCATCCTCAGTGTGGAAAGCGCCGGTCGTGGTGCCGCCGGTGCGCAACTTCACAGCCAGGTTCGCCGCGCACAGGGCGTGCACACTGCGGTCGTCGAGGTGGGTTATAGGGATCTCCAGGTACATTTCGACGCCCAGGTCTGCGACGCGCTCGCAGACAGCGACCGCCTTGCGGAGAGGGTGCTTCCCCAGCGGCGCATCCAGGGCAGCGATCTTGAGATGGGGGCAGCGATCGAGGGCGTCGAGGGCTTTGGCGACGGCCTCGAGGCCCTCGGGTACCACCACGGTCACGTCGATGACCGGTAACCCGAGCCGGGCGGCATGCTCATCAACAGCGCCCAGGCGGCTGTCATGACAGACCAGCGGGCCGACGAAGCCGTCGTACCAGGACAGGCTGTGCCGGGCATGCTCGAAGACCGCCCTGCCCGCCGGAAGGCTGGCCGGGGGAAACATGCCCGCATCGTCGAACAGGCCGAAAAACAAGTCCTCGTTCACGTCAGTGGTCCGCGTCCGGACCAGGACCACGCATACACGCCGTCGTCACACGCACGCCCGCCCTCCCCGAGCCGAAGGGGGCGGAACGTGTCGACCATTACCGCAAGCTCATCGAAGAACTCCGCGCCGATGCTGCGCTCGTAGGCACCAGGCTGCGGTCCGTGGGAATGCCCGCCTGGATGGAGAGAAATCGAACCCGCAGCGATGCCGGACCCCTTACGCGCCTCATAGTCGCCATCGCAATAGAACATCACCTCGTCCGAGTCGACGTTCGAGTGGTAATAGGGAACGGGGATCGATATCGGGTGGTAGTCCACCTTGCGCGGCACGAAATTGCAGATGACGAAGTTGTTCGCCTCGAACACCTGGTGTACCGGGGGCGGCTGATGAACCCGGCCGGTGATCGGCTCGAAGTCGCTGACGTTGAAGGTGTACGGATACAGGCAACCGTCCCACCCCACCACGTCGAAGGGATGGCGCGGGTAAACGTGAATCGTTCCGGAGATGCCACTCGGCCCGCTGCCGCGATGCCTGATGTAGACGGGAACGTCGCTGCCTTCGCCGAGGACGGGCTCGCCAGGTCCGTGCAAGTCGCGTTCGCAGTAGGGCGAATGTTCCAGTAGCTGGCCGAACTTGGACAGGTAGCGGCGGGCCGGGCTGAGGTGGCTGTTGGCCTCGATGCAATAAGCGCGAAGGGGGCTGTCGCCGGTCGGTACCCACCGGTGCGTCGTGGCGCGGGGGATCACCACGTAATCGCCCTGGCGGGCGATCAGGGGGCCGAACACCGTTTCCACGACGGCGTTACCCGCCTGCACGTAGACGCACTCGTCTCCGATGGCGTTTCGATACAGCGGCGACCCCGCCGTGGCGACGACGTAGGAGATCCGCACGTCGTCATTGCCCAGGACCAGTCGGCGCCCGTTCACAGCGTCGATTCCGGGAGCTTGGGGCTGGAGCCCCGGCGACCCATGCCCGCCGAAGAGTTCGGGCAACCTCAGATGCCGGGCGAGCAGCGGCTCGTTGGGCGTGGTGCTCTGGTCGGGCAACGTCCACACCTGGGCGTCGACGATCGCGGAGGGGATGTCGCGGTGATAGAGCAGCGAAGAGTCCGATGCGAAGCCCTCTTCGCCCATGAGCTCCTCGTAGTAGAGCTCGCCGCTCGCGCTGCGGTGGGTAGTGTGGCGCTTTGGTGGGACGCTGCCGCGCAGCTGGTAGTACGTCATCAGTTGTCCCCCTGTTCGACCTCGTTGTCCGCCAGCGCTCGCTCGATGATTCCATCACGTCCGGCCCGCTCCATCCTCGCGCGAGAGAGCAGGATCCGTACGATCGATCGACAACGGGGGGAAGGATCGCGCGATGAGAGGCCAGCGCGCCACGGCAGCAACCGGGTCCATGTTCGTGGTCGTGGGTTTACTCGCGGGCTTGTTCATGGGCCTGCTCGCCGCATGTACGACTACGACGCGGGGGACCGGTGCGGCGATCGGTGCCCCCTCATCCGGCCCGCCAGCGCCTTCGAGCACGGTGTCGGCACCGCCGTCGGCAAGCCAGTCCGCGCCGGCGTCGCCAAGCCAGCCGGCGTCGGGACCGGGCGCACCGCCTGCGCCCGCGTCGTGTCCGGGCGCCTCGTGCAGGCTGGCGCTGTCCGCCTCTCTCAGCGAACCCTTCGTGATCATGGTCCGCACCAACTCGACGTTCGACGGGGGCGCGGGAGCGACGATCGTGGAGCTCACGAACGCCGGCGTGCCGGTGTACTGGGCCACTATCGTGGGTGAGCAGCCGGTGCAGCTC
>JALYIL010000067.1 GCA_030775825.1 Actinomycetota bacterium | reverse complement strand
ATCGCGACGGCGGCAGCGACGCCGGCTGCGCTCGCTCCGACGATGACCTGTCCAGGATCGTGAGTCATGACGCCAGTCCCTCGCTGAGTGGTCCGGTAGGCCAGTGTGCGCCCGGTCCATGGCCGCGGTGCGGTACTGGGTTCCGGCAGTCGGGACGAGTCTTAACCTGTACCGGAACGATACGCAACCGCGTCCCGTCCCGGCGGGAAACCGCGTAACGTCCTTATTCCGGCGGTTGTCCAACCGGTGACAACGGATGTCGCGAGGCAATGGCACCGAGAGGCAAAGGGTACGATAGACGTGGAATCAAAGAAGTCGTCCGGCCGGCCGGGCAATTCCGACACGTCTGCCGGTAAGGCTATAGCCCTGCTCGAGGCTTTCGCGGGCCCGCGGTCGATCCTCGGTGTGTCGGAGGTGGCGGCCTTGGCGCAGTTGCCGAAGTCGACGGCGCACCGGCTGCTTCAGGTCCTGGTCGACGGGGGTTACCTGCAGCGCATTGGCGATCAGTACAGCCTGTCCGGGCGCGTCTTCGAGCTCGGTAACCAATTTCGTCTCGCCCGGCCCAATGGGTTGCGCGATCGGGCCATGCCCTTCATGGCGGAATTGTTCGGCCAGACCCGGCAAACGATTCATCTTGCCGTCCTGGCCGGCACCGATGTCCTCTACGTCGAGAAGGTGTTCGGGCACGAGTCGCTCCGGCTGGCAACCGCCGTTGGGGGGCGTCGTCAGGCCTCCGCCACCGCTTTGGGCAAGGCGATGCTTGCCTTCACCGACCAGGGACCGGCAGAGTGGAGCCGGCGTGTCCGCTTCCACCGCTACACCGCTTACACGATCATCAGCCCGGAGCTGATGAACAAGTCGCTGACCCGTGCCCACGACGAAGGCTTCGCCATCGAAACCGAGGAGTCGATGCTTGGGGTGGCCTGCGTGGCGGTGCCGATCCTGAACTGTCGCAACGGGGGCGCCGTCGCCGCGCTCTCGCTGAGCACGTCAGTGGGAAACGCGTCCGCGCGCCGATTCAGGCAGGCTCTCACCAAGGCAGCGGAACAGCTGTCGACCCAGCTGACGCCGTTCGCCACCGAGGGTCTCGACGTGCGTGCGACCAAGCTGGCGAGGCTGCCGAGCTAGTACTCAGGCCGTTCGCTGGACAGCACGTCGTGCAACCGGAGAAGACGGCTGCGAGCTTCACTGACTCGATGAATCCTCACATCCCCGCTCTCGATGCCGATGTCCACGATGGCCGGGTCGAGTCCCTTGTGCACGCCGAGGCCAGTCGCCGCCCGATCGAGCCTCTGACCGCCACCATCCCGACGCTGAGCGCGGCCGATGCGAACGCGATCCAGACCCGCATCGTCGCGCGTCGCGTCGCGTCGCGTCGCGTCGACGGCGGTGAGCGGGTCGTGGGCCGCAAGGTCGGTCTGACCTCGACGGCGATGCAGGCCCAGCTGGGTGTAGCCGAACCCGATTTCGGCGTGCTGTTCGAGTCGATGGTGATCCCGTCGGGTACCCGCCTGGCCACGGACACCCTGATCGCGCCGAGGGTCGAGGCCGAGTTCGCCGTGCGGATGGGCCGTGACCTGTCCGGGCCCAGCGTGACCCTGGCCCAGGCTCGGGACGCCGTCGCCGAGGTCATGCTCGCCCTCGAAATCATCGACTCGCGCATCATCGACTGGCGAATCGTGCTGGCCGATTTTATGCCGACAACGCCTCGTCGGCGCGGGTCGTCCTGGCCCCCCCGGCCCCCCCGGCCCCGGCGACGACACCGCAGCTGTTGCTCGGTCTGCCCCACGCCCAACTGGTCTATGCCGAGGACGGCGAGGTTGTCGACGGCGGACCCGGATCCGCCGTGCTCGGCGATCCCATGGAGGCGGTGGTGTGGCTGGCCCGGCGTCTGAGCGTGTTCGGCGTAGCACTGAGCGTCGGCGATGTGGTGATGACCGGCGCGGTTCACGCCAGCCGTCCGATCCGGGCCGGAACCGAACTGTCAGCGCGGTCGGACGGCTTCTCGCCGGTCTCGCTCCGAGCCGTCTGACTTCCGGTCAGTGCGCGTTGGCGAGGTCGAGCGCGACGTCGACGATCATGTCTTCCTGACCGCCCACGAGGCCTCGGCGTCCGACCTCGATGAGGATGTCGCGAGTGTCGAGGTTGTAGGCCACCGCGGCGCGTTCGGCGTGGCGCAGGAAACTTGAGTAGACCCCGGCATAGCCGAGCGTGAGCGTTTCGCGATCGACTTGCACCGGTCGGTCCTGCAGCGGGCGGACCAGGTCGTCAGCGGCGTCCTGGAGCGCGAACA
>JALYIL010000066.1 GCA_030775825.1 Actinomycetota bacterium | reverse complement strand
GTCGACTCGGTCGACTCGGTCGACTCGGTCGACTCGGTCGATCGACACGACCTGGATGACTGATGGGTCAGCAGCCGCGGCCTCATGCCGCGACCTCGGTGCGTTCGCTCTTACGCGGGCGCCCACGCGGACGCTTGCGCGCCACGATCGCGCCACGCTCGAAGATTTCGCCGCCCCAAACTCCCCACGGCTCCCGACGCTCGACGGCGCCGCTGAGGCAGGCAAGCCGGGCCGGGCAGTCCAGGCAGAGGGCCTTAGCCTGCTCCAGGTCGGCGGGAACCTCGGCGAACCAGAGATCGGGATCCTGCACCCGGCAGGGAACGTCATCGGGACACTCTTTGGCGAGTGGGTCCAGCGACGCCAGCGGGTCGTGCACCGCGATCTCGGCGTGCAAGCTCGTCAACACGTCGGGTCACCTCCTTCGTTTCGTAGTTGATGTGTGGTGGAACTGGTGCGAGCCGGTCTGGACAAATAACAAGGCCGCGGTTCCCAAGCGGGAGCCGCGGCCTCGAGGAGCCTCTTGCTGACCTGGTCAGCGTGGGACTCCTCGAGGAGGGCCTGCCTGCTTGGCGTTGGTGCGTGCGTCACGAGCGACAATCGGGCTGGTGGTGTTCGCAAGGACCACGGCCGACGCGGCACGATGCCATGACGCGACACCGGTTGGCACCATGAACGACGACTCGCCGCGCATGCGCAGAGCAGCCGTCGTAACGGTCGTGGTGATGTCCATGTCGGCTCTCCCTTCGCATCGGCGCGCGGAATCAAGGCGCGTGGTCGGCTTGTTCTACGAAGGCTAACGGGGGCTACGACTCACCCGCAACCTAATTTATTGCCAGAACGATCAGTGTCGGATGGAGGTGCCAAAATCCCGTTCCCGCGTCAACAGACACGCGATACTGAGGCCGCTCCGGCAGCCCCCTCGAGAGGATGAGCAGCTGATGACACAGCGGTTGACAGCTACGGACCGGACGCCCGACAGCCGTACCCCGCGGGCCTTGATGACCCGGCGGATGAGCGCTCTACTCCTCGCTGCCGGTCTTATCACGGCGGTGGCCGCGTGCAGCTCGAACGCCAAGTCCGGATCGTCCCCCACGACGACCGGGACAGCTCCTACCGCGAGCGCCAGCTCGAGCGCCGCAGGGGCAAGCATAGGCAACGCCGCCGATATAGCCGCCATCAAGAGTGCCTACATCGCGTTCTTCGATCCGAAAACGGACCTGCAGAAATCGCTGTCGCTGTTGCAGGACGGTGCCGACTTCAAGACCGCGGTGGTCTCCCAGGGAAATTCCTCCTACGCCCAGCAGGCAAGCGTGAGCGTCTCGAAGGTCGTCGTGACCTCGGCCGACAAGGCGACCGTGACCTTCTCGGTGTTGCTCAACAAGTCGCCGGTCCTGCCGAACCAGACCGGGTACTCCGTGCGTCAAGGCGGCGTGTGGAAGGTGGCGGGGGCGACATTCTGCGGCCTGCTGGCGGCACAGGGCACGCCGCCGCCCGCCTGCTCGAAACCGGCAGCGACCTCGCTACCGGGCTGACCCGGTGCTGCCAGCGGTCGACACCCGCGCCGTGCCGCGACGGCTTGCGCTCGCGACCGTCCTCGCGGTCCTGTTCCTGACGTTTCTCGACACGACGATCGTCAGCGTGGCGTTGGGCAATATCCAGTACGAACTGGGTGCCGGTGTCATCACCCTGCAGTGGGTCGTCAATGCCTACTCACTCGTCTTCGCAAGTCTCATGCTCATTGCGGGCTCTCTCAGCGACCGGTTCGGGAGAAAGTGGGTGATGCTCGCCGGTATCGCGATCTTCTGTGCCGGCTCTGTCATCTGCGCGATCGCGCCGAGCGTAGGAATGGTCATCGGGGGACGCGCCGTGATGGGTGTGGGTGCCGCCGCGTCCGAACCCGGCACCCTTTCAGTGATCCGTCACCTGTACCCCGATCGAGCTCAGCGGGCCCGCGCTCTGGGCGCCTGGGCGGCGGTGTCAGGTCTCTCGCTGGCGTTGGGTCCCGTGATCGGTGGCCTGCTGGTCGGTGTCGGCGACTGGCGCAGCGTGTTCTGGTTCAACCTTGCCCTGGGCGGGCTGCTGCTGATCGCGGCGGCGCTCTATGTTCCGGAGAGCTCCGACCCGCAGGCCGGCCGGTTGGATATCGGTGGCTTCCTGCTCGGCGCGGTGATGCTGGGCAGCCTGATCTTTGCCGGCATCTCCGGCGAACAATACGGGTACGGCACGTCGTGGATCGTTGCCCTGTTCGTCATCAGCGGGCTCGCGCTGATCGCGTTGATCAGGGTCGAGGCGCGGGTGCGAAATCCGATGATCGATGTCCGGTATCTGAAGGCACCGGCGGTCAGTGGCGCGCTGTTCGTCGCATTCGCCGTGTACTTCGGCGTGTTTTCGATCTTCTTCTTCACCGCGCTGTATCTCGACATCGTCGTCGGCTATTCCGGCTGGCAGATGGCAGGCGTCTTCGCGCCGATGGCGCTGCTAATCGTGCTTGGGTCCCTGATCTCCGGCTTTTGGGTGGCCGCTGAGGGGCCACGGCGAGCGATGATCTTCGGCTGCGTCGTCAGCGCGGCCGGAATTCTGTTCACCCGCCACTACCTCGGCGCGCATCCGGCGTTCGGTGAGCTCTCGCTAGTCCTCGGCCTGGCCGGCCTCGGTTTCGGCATTGCCGTCGTTCCGCTCACGGCCGCAGTGCTCGGGTACGTGCCGGCCGCGCACTCGGGCATGGCTGCCTCGGCGACGAACACGGCAAGGCAGCTCGGAGCAGTGATCGGCGTGGCTGCGCTGGGCGGACTGGTCACCAATCACCTCACGAACGATGTCGGTGCCAGCCTCGCCCAGGGCGGCATCACCGGCACAGGCAAGGACTTCATCATCAGGATGCTGGAGACCGGCGGGCACGACGCCGCCGGCATCAACATCGCCCATCCGTCGCCGTTCATCAAACCCCTGGTGGACGCGGCCACCGCAGCGTTCCGCAGCGGCCTGCACGCTGCCCTGCTCGTCTCCGCCGCGATGATCCTGATATCGGCGCTCGTGATTGCCCTGGTGCCACGGAAAGCTCTGGCGCCGGACACCGAATTCGACTGAGCGCCCGTCAAGGTCCGAACAGCGCAACGTCCTGCGGCTGCGCGCCGCCCAGCACCGCGAGCAGCGGCTCGGCGTAGCGCTCGAGCTTTGTGGGCCCGACGCCGGAGATCCGGGCCAAGCCGAGGCGCGAGTCAGGGCGCGCGTCGGCGATGGCCACCAGCGCGGCATCGCTGAAGACCACGTAGGGCGGCACATTTTGTGCCTGTGCCTGCGCCTTGCGCCAGGCGCGTAGGCGCCCGAACAGCTCGGCGTCGGCAGCCTCGGGCACGTTTGACCTCGGAGGCTTCACCGATTGGCGCATCGCGTCGGGACGTAGCCCGTCGAGGAACCGGCTCGGGCGGCGGCCCCGCCGCTGCCCGGGGCTGCGGGCCAGAGCCCAGGACAGGGCCAGCTGCTCCCGCGCGCGGGTGATTCCCACATACAGCAGGCGCCTCTCCTCGGCGATCTGCTCCTCGGTCGTAGCATGCTGGATGGGCAGGGTGGTGTCGGTGAGGCCGACCAGAAACACGACATCCCATTCCAGGCCCTTCGCCGAATGCAGCGAGGCAAGGGTGACGCCCTGAACGGTGGGCGCGTGTTGCGCGCTGGCTCGCGCATCAAGTTCGGTCACGAGGTCCGGGAAATGCGCTTCGGGGGTCGTGGCGAGGAGGTCATCGGCCAGCGTCACCAACGCACTCAACGACTCCCAGCGTTCCCGCGCCGTGCCACCAGCCGGCGGATGTTCGGCATGCCAGTTGAGGCTGGAGAGCACCGAACGCACAGCGTCGGGCAATGTCTCGTCCGTCTGATCCGCCCGGGCGGCACCTCGCAGCAGCAGCCGTGCCTCGCGAATCTCCGGGCGGTCGAAGAAGCGCTCACCTCCGCGCAGGACGTATGGCACCTGGGCCGTGGCCAGCGCCTGCTCGTACACCTCGGACTGAGCGTTGATCCGGAACAAGATGGCGATCTCGCTGGCCGGTGTGCCGCCGTCGATGAGCGAGCGGCACCGCGCGGCGGCTGCGGCCGCCTCAGCGGGCTCGTCGTCGAACTCGGCGAAGCTCGGCACCGCACCCTCGGCGCGTTGGCCGACAAGTGTTAGCTTCGAGTCGCCGCTCGTGCTGGCAACGAGCCTGTTGGCCAGTGCAACGATCTGTGGGGTCGAGCGATAGTCGCGGTGCAGCCGGACGAGGACAGCATCTGGAAAGCGGCGCCGAAAGCCGAGCAGATGCTCTGGGCTGGCCCCGGCAAAGGAATAGATGGTCTGATTGGCGTCGCCCACCACGCAGAGGTCGGAACGGGTCCCGAGCCACGCATCGAGGATTCGCTGCTGGACGGGTGAGACATCCTGGTACTCGTCGACCACGAAGTGCCGGTAGCGGGACCGGATTTCCTCCGCGACATCGGGATACTCCTCGATCGCTCCGGCCATGATCAACAGAAGGTCGGCGAAGTCGATCACGCCGGCGCGCTTCTTGGTCTGCTCGTACTCGGCGTAGACCTTGGCGACGGTGTCCGGCGTCATGGGTGCTTCGCGCCCCGCGGCATGCGCCCGGGCAGGGTAGTCGGCGGGAGTCGCCAATACCGCCTTCGCCCAGTCGATCTCCGAAGCGAGGTCGCGCAATTCGGCCCGATCGGTGCGCAGGCGCAGCCGCGCCACCGCATTGCCGACCAACCGCAGCGGGTTGTCCACGACATCGGGCATCGCCGCGCCCAGCACCCGCGGCGCGAAATAACTCAACTGGCGCAGCGCAGCCGCGTGGAAGGTTCGTGCCTGCACGCCATGGGCGTCCAAGCGGCGTAACCGGCCGCGTAGCTCGCCAGCCGCCCGAGCCGTAAACGTGACGGCCAGCAGATGTTCTGGGGGGATCATCCCCGACCGCACGCCGTACGCGATGCGATGCGTGATCGCTCGCGTCTTACCCGTGCCCGCGCCGGCGAGGATGCACACCGGGCCGCGGATGGCCAGCGCGGCTTCACGCTGCTCCGGGTCGAGCCCGGCGAGGACGCCTTCTGCCTCGCTCCGAGCTTCACTCATGAGGTTGATCCTGCCAGCGCGTGCCGACAGACCGACTAGGGGGAATGATCGTCGCTGATGTTCTCCCGGACCTTCCAGCCGATCGACCCGGAGACGCTGCGCACGCGCTTGGCCGCCCACCTGGACGCGGCTCATTACGCCGGGGTGGCTTTGCGGGTCGCCGTCGATGGTCCACGGTGTGCCGATCCTGAGGCGTTCGCCCGGTCCCTGGGCGAACCGTTGCGCGTGCGTGGCCGGGAGGCGGTGACGATCTCCAGCTCGTCGTTCTGGCGGGATGCCTCGGTACGCCTGGAGTACGGGCGTGCGGACGCGGACTCCCTGCCGGCGTGGCTGGACACCGCGGCGCTTCGGCGCGAGGTGCTCGATCCACTCGGGCCCAGTGACACCAGGGCAACCGGCCGCGCCGGCCACCGCGAACGCGCCGGGCGCTACCTGCCGTCGTTGCGGGATCCGGCGACAAACCGCGCCACCCGACAAGCACCCCGCCTCGCCAAGGCGGGGACGGTCATTCTGGTGAGCGGTGAGCTGCTGCTCGGGCTTGGCCTGCCCTTCGACGTGACGATCCACCTGGCGCTGACGCGCGGGGCGCGGGCCCGCCTTACGCCGGCAGAGCTGGCCTGGACGCTTGCGGCCTATGACCGCTACGACGCGGACGTCGCGCCGGTGCAGAGCGCTGAAATCGTCATTCGCTTCGACGACCCTCGCCATCCCGCCATCGCCACGTAGCAACGGCGAACCCGCTAGGGAAGCTCGCCGGCCAGCCACCGGTTGATGAGGTAACGAGAGATCGAGAGCTTGGGCGAGATGCCCGCCAGCCGAGCCCCTGCGTGGGGCGCGCCGCCGCTGTCGACCCAGTCCGCGGCCTGCTGCACCTCTGCCCTGGTGAACCACGCCGCCTCAGCCATCTCAACCGGGTCGAGGTGAATCTCCGGGTCACCCAGCAGGCTGGCGCTGAAGCCGAGCATCAGCGAGGAGGGAAACGGCCACGGCTGGCTGGCCACGTAGCGGATGTCCTCGATCCGCACGCCCACCTCCTCGAAGACCTCTCGCGCGACGGCAGCCTCGAGAGACTCGCCCGGCTCGACGAAGCCCGCGAGGGTGGAGAAACGACCGGGCTCCCACCGCTGCCCACGTCCGAGCAGCGCGTTCCCGCGGCCGTCGTGTATCAACATAATGACGGCCGGATCGGTGCGCGGAAAGTGCTCGCTGCCGTCATCTGGACAGGTGCGCGTCCACCCCGCGTTGGTCTCCTTCGTCGGCGTGCCGCACAGCGGGCAATGCGTGTGCCGCTGGTGCCATTGTTCGAGTGCGACGGCAGTCGTGAAAAGTCCCGCCTGGAGGTCGTCGAGGGTGCGCCCGAGATCGCGCAGGGTGAGCCAGTCGGCGCCGGGTTCGGCCGAGCTGGGTTCAGTTGTGCTGGTGAAGTAGGCGACGTCGCCCACCACTCCGAGGAACCGGCGCGGGGCGTCCTCCGGCAGGCTGGCGCCCAGCCGAAAGGCCAGCCCGCGCGTGCCCTCGTGCGTCGCCGCAGCCGCGGACTTCGGGGTGAGCAGCAGTACTCGTGCCCGCTTGAACGCCTCATTCAGCCAGGCGGGCTCAGCGCGCCGGTGCGCCGCTCGGTCGAATGACGCGCGAGCCAGCAGCGGCGGGTCCTCATGCATCGGAACTGATCGGGCCGAGCGCCGCCAGCGGAGCGGTGATCGTCGCGGCGTCACCGACGATGACCTCGATGAGCCCGGCCGGTGCGAAGAACTCGGCGGCGACGGCGCTCACGTCCTCGACGCTGACACCCGCCAGCCGCGCAGGATGATCATTCACCCAGTCGAGGCCGAGGCCGAAGGCTGACAATCCGGCCAGTGTCGAGGCCAGGCCGGCCTGGGTGGCCGTCGACAGCGCCAACGTCCCGATCGCGTACTGCCGGACGGCGTCGAGCTCAGCCTGCGTCACTGGCAAGGACGCTATCTTGCCCAGTTCGTACCGCGTTTCCAGCATTGCCGGGGCGGTGACGTCGGTTGCCACCTCGACGTCCAACAGCAGCGACGAGCCGAGAACCTGGTGCTCGATGTGGCTGTGCGGTCCGTAGGTGTAGCCCTTGTCCTCGCGGATGTTCTCCGTCCACCTCGACGAGAAGTACCCCCCGAAGATGAGGTTGGCCAGCTGCAGTGCCGGATAGTTGTGGTCGGTGCGGCCAACGGCACGGCCGCCGATGCGGATGGAGGACTGGACGGACCCTGGCCGGTCGACGAGCACGGCGGGCCCGGGGGCCGGCGCGGGAAGGGCGGGGACCCGGGCCGGCTTGCTTGTCCCGGTCCAGCCTGCCAACGCGGTGCTGACCTGATCGAGAACGCGCGCCGGGGAGATATCGCCCACGACGACGAGGACCGCGTCGCCCGGGCGGACGAGGTCCTGGTGAACAGATCGCAATTGGGCCGGCGTCGTGGCGGCCACATCCCGTGGTTGCGGCAGGTCCAGCGCATAGGGGTGCTCGCCGAACATGCGGTGCCCGAGCGCTTCGCTGGCGACGACTCCGGGACGCGATCGCGCGATTGACAGTCGTTCCACGAGTCGCTCGCGCTCGCCTACCACCTCATCCCTGGCGAAGGTGGGCTCGGTGAGCACGGTTGCGAGCAGTGCGAGCAGTGGTCGCAGGTTGGTGGCCAGCACGTTACCGCCGATCATCAGCCGGTCGGCGTCGACGCCGACCGACAGATCAGCGCCTAGGCCTTGAATGGCCGAAGCCAGAGCGGCGCGATCGTAGGGGCCCGCACCGGTCAGCAGGCTGTCGGCCAGGAGTGCTCCGCGCGCGGAGTGGGTGGGTCGGGCCGACAGGAAGGGGATGCGGAGTCGGACCTCGACCAGCGGCACGCCCGGTTTGCGCACCGCCAGGGTGCGCAAACCTGAGTCCAGGATCCGCTCGAGGACCGCGAGCTTAAGGGCCTTGCGGGGGGCGGTCAGCGCGGGAACGGGCCTGCTCATCGGGCACCTCCGGCAACCAGCTCGACGACGGCGCGACGGTCGGGGACCAGCTGCGCCGCCGTTTCACGTATGGACCCCTCGGTGACCGCGGCCAGGCGTTCAGGCAACTCGGCGATCAGTTCGGCGCGAGCGTGGATGAGCTCGAACTTGGCGAGGTCGAGCGTTCGGGACATGACCGAGTCGAGGCTGCGGAGCAGGACGCTGACGAGCCGAGTCCGGACCCGGTCGAGTTCCCCAGCGACAAGGCCGTGTTCTGCTATTCGCGCCAGCTCCTCGTCGACGGCCCGCAGGATCGCTTCCAGCGAGTTGGCTTTCGGGTAATGCGCCGTGATCGTCAAGGCGGTGGGGTCGCGCTCGTCGAACGGGTCGCCGAATTCGCCGAGGTAGGCGCCGATGTCGGTGACGAGCCCGTCGCGGTGTACCAGCCGCCGTTGCAGGCGCGAGGAGTCACCGTCGGTGAGCACTTCGGCGAGCAGCACGCCCGCCAGGTGGGCCTCCAGACTCCGGACCGGGTCCGGGACGCGGTACCCGATGGCCACCGCGGGAATCGGGGCGTGCTTGTCCTCGTGCTGCGCACGGCGTTCACCGCTCAACGGGGGTTCGGCGAAGTTCGGCCGCTTGGGCGCGCGGCGCTTCTTGATCCCGCCGAAGTGCGTTTCGATGAACCCGATCGTCTCCGCTACATCGAGGTCACCTGCGACAGCCAGCACAGCGTTGGCCGGCGCGTAGTAACGGGCGAAGAAGTCGCGGGCGTCCTCGACCGTCGCGCTCTCCAGGTCGGCGAAATCGCCGTAGCCGTTGTGCGCGTTCGCGAAGCTGTCGAATAGAACTGCGGGCAGCATGAGCCACGGAAACCCGCCGTAGGGCCGGTTCATCACGTTGACCCTGATCTCGTTCTTGACGACCTCGAGCTGGTTGGCGAGGTTCTCCTCGGTGATCCGGGGCGAGAGCATCCGGTCGGCCTCGAGGAACAGCGCACGCTCGAGGGCGTTCGACGGCATCAGCTCGTGGTAGTTGGTGTAGTCGACATGAGTGCTGCCGTTGAACGTCCCGCCGGAGGATTGGACGTAGCGGAAGTGTTCCAGCTTCTCGAGGTTCGCCGACCCCTGGAACATCAGGTGCTCGAACAGGTGCGCGAAGCCGGTCCGGCCAACTGGTTCCGAACGCATGCCGACGTCGTAGAGCACGGCGACGCCGACGACCGGCGCACTCCGGTCCGGCGCGATCAGCACGCGCAGTCCGTTGTCCAGCGTGTGATGCGTGAGATCGAATGTGGGCGTAGGCAGCACGGGGCGACGAGGCACGCGCCCCACCCTATGTGTCGCCCGCGAGCCCGGAACGACCGAGCTGGGCGAGTCTTGTCCACAGCAGCGCAGCCGCCTCCGCACCGCGGTAGAGCATCGAAAGGTTCACCTTCTCGTTCGGCGCGTGGATCTGGTCGTCGGGAAGGCCGACCCCGAGAAATACGAGGGGTGCTCCGAGCATCCGCTGCAACGTGGCCTCAGGTCCGCTCCCACCCTCGCGGGTCGGCAACACGGCTCGTCCGTGGAACGCCTCGCTGATCGCCGCGGTCAGCGCAACGTAGGCAGGGGTGTCCAGGGGGACGAGGCAGGGCGCAACGCCTTCGCCCTCCCACTCGACCGCGTACTCGATCCCAGGCGGGCTGTGATCGGCTACGAACTGCTCGACCGCCTTGACGACCTTGGCGGGCTCTTGGTTGGCGACCAGGCGGAAGGAGAGTTTGACGAACGCATCGCTGGGCACGATCGTCTTGGCTCCGACGCCCTGGTATCCGCCGCCGATGCCGTTGACCTCTGCCGTCGGTCGAGCGCCGATCCGCTCGAGCGTCGTGAATCCCTTTTCTCCGTGAAGAGCTCGGGATTTCGAGACGCGGAGAAACGCGGCGTCGTCGACCGGAACCTTCGTAAACAGATCGCGCTCCACGCCGGTCAGCTCGAGGACGTCGTCGTAGAACCCGGCGATCTGAACACGACCGCCGTCATCGTGCAGTGCCGCAACGAGCCGGGCGATGGCCGTGGCGGGGTTGGGAACCGCGCCGCCGAACGAACCCGAGTGCAGATCGAGGTCTGGGCCGTGGAAGGCGACGGTGCATGCCACCAGTCCTCGCATGCCCGTGACCGCACTCGGTGTGTCCGCCGCGATCATGCCCGTGTCGGTGACGACGACCACGTCGCAGTCGAGTTGCCCGCGTCGCTCGGCGAGCAGTGCCTCGAAATTCGGCGAGCCGGACTCCTCTTCTCCTTCGATGAGGAATTTGAGGGTCACGGCCGGGCTGGTCCGTCCCGTGGCGGCCAGGTGTGCCCGCACGGCGAGTAGGTGGAAGAGCAGCTGGCCCTTGTCATCGGATGCGCCACGCGCCCGCAGGAGGTCGCCATCGATCGTCGGGTCGAACGGGTCGGTGTTCCATAGCTCCAGCGGATCCACCGGCTGCACATCGTGGTGGCCGTAAACGAGGACGGTCGGCGCCTCGGCGTCATCACTTTGCCAGCGCGCGTAGACGGCGGGCAGACCTGCGGTGGGCCAGAGCTCGACGATGGGAAAGCCAGCCGCGCGGGTGGCCTGAGCGAACCAGTCGGCACTTCGGGCGACGTCGCCGTGATGCTCGGGCTGGGCGCTGATGCCCGGGATACGCAGCCACTGATCGAGGTCGGTGAGCAGCTCGTTTCGGTGCGCTGCGACGTAGTCGCGTTCGGTTGTCACTTGCCCGACGATAGCCTGCTACAGGTGGGTGATCAGCTGGACGTAATCGTCGTCGGTGCTGGCTTGATGGGGGCGGCAACCGCGTGGGCTGCGGCACGCCGTGGACTGTCGGTGACCGTGCTTGACCAATTCGGTCCCGGGCATGGCCATGGCAGTTCCCATGGCAGTGCGCGCATCGTTCGGCGGGCTTACGGGGACTCGCTCTATACCGAACTGTCCGGTCGCGCGTTCGAGCTCTGGCGCGAGCTCGAGCTCGAGACGGGCACTGCGCTGCTGCGGATGTTGGGCGGAATCGATTTCGGCTCACGACGTGACCCGTCGCGGGTCGCAGCTCACCTAGCGGCTGCGGGGGTGGAGTTCGAGTTGCTCGATGCTGTGCAGGCGCAGCGACGGTGGCCGGGCATGCGATTTGCCGGTCAGGTCGTGTATCACCGGCAGGCTGGCGCACTGGATGCCGACGCGGCCACGGCGGCCATGCTCCGCTCCTCGGCCACGCTCGGCGCCCTGATCCGGCACCACTCCGCGGTGTCGGCGATCCTCCCGTCCGCTGAGGGGGTCCGCGTCGGCCTGTCCGATGGTGCGTCGCTGATGGCGCCGACCGTGGTCGTCGCGGCCGGCGCGTGGGTCGGGCCGGTGCTCGGCGGTCTGGTGGATCTGCCGCCGTTGCGCGTGACGCAGCAACAGATCTTTCACTTCCCGCGCCTGGACGTGGCGGCCGAACCGTGGCCAAGTGTGATCCACGACGACGCGTACGGCGTCTACCACCTTGCCGGTGGGCGCGATGGGGGCATTGGCGATGATCGCAAGATCGGCGAGCACGACCGGGGAAAGCTGATCACAGCAGGCGATCGCGATGGGTTGGTCGACCCTGCCTCACGTGCGCGAGTCATCCAATACGTACGGCGGTGGCTGCCCGGTCTCGAACCTGTGCCCAGCTCGTCCGGAACGTGTCTGTACACGTCGACGCCGAGCGAGGACTTCGTCCTGGATCGCATCGGCCCGATCGTGGTGTGTTCGCCGTGTTCGGGGCACGGGGCCAAGTTCGCGCCCCTGGTCGGCGAACTGGCGACCGGTCTGATCACCGGCGATGGCGAGGTCCCGGATCGGTTCAGGCTGCGCAGGCATCTGCTCGGCACCCAGGGCAGGGTTTCCTTGTGAGCTGAGCAGTGCCGGATACGACGGACCCGTTTGCGCTGCTAACGGACCTCCATTTCAGAGCCGAACCACGCCGTGAACCGAGGTCAGGCCCAGCTGAGCAACGCTCTGATGCCGTCGAAGTCGAGCAGGTCGGCCGGGGCGACGGTTTCGCCGCTGCGCACATAGTGAAAGGCGGCGCGCACGGTGTGCAACTTGTCGTCGGAGATGTCGTTGAGTCGAGCCCAGGCGAGCCGGTACGCGGCGAGCTGGACCGCC
>JALYIL010000065.1 GCA_030775825.1 Actinomycetota bacterium | reverse complement strand
AGTGCCCAACGCGATGCGGCAGAACCGCCGCCACGAGATCGAGTCGGTCACCTCCCGACACAACGTCTCGTACCCGAGCCGGTAACGGAACTTCAGAAACATCAACCGCAGACAGGTCTCCATCGGGATCGACGGGCGCCCCTGCCGAGCATCGAAGAACCACATGAACGGCTCGAAGAACACCGGGTCGTCCAGCAGCGCATCCACCCGCGTCAGCTCGCTCGACATCACCAGCGCCTCAGCCGGCAACATCGAATCCCACAGCGTCGGCTGGTCATTCAGAGTACGGAGCACGATGGCCTCGATCCCTTCTAGCCCAAGGGTTCAAGGCCATCTTCGCGCCCCGGCCACCCCCGCTCAGGGACCGCCACACGCGCCGACCCTTTCAGGGCAAAGTAGCTAGTAGCCCCGATATCACCTCTAGACAGTGCCCTAGACAGTGCCCGAGCTCTGCTGGGGCACGAAGTTCGCGGTAGAGAACTTGGGCTGTTGCGGTGTAACGGAGGCCAACGACTGCAAAGGTGTTGCCCGAGGTTTGTTCGGTTGTAGAGTTCAGTTGCCTGGCTCGCTGAACCAGCAGCGCTCGTCAGCCGTGCGAACCGGACGTGTCCTATGGCTGACTTCTCGGTTGATGTGCTCTGCAACGCCACAGCTAGTGTGCTGACGGTCGTGGGCGAGGTCGACATCGAGCACGCCGAGGACCTGGCCGCCGTGGGACTGCTGACACTCACCTCCCTCAACGGCAACGGCGAAGGATTGATCATCGATCTGACCCAGGTAACGTTCATGGATTCGACTGGGCTCGGTGCTCTCGTCACCATCCGCAACGCTGCCCAGGCCGAAGGTCGCGGCGTCACCCTTCATTGCCCGAGTCCGCAGGTAGCCCGGGTCCTGGAGATCAGTGGGCTTGCCAGCGTGTTCGACATCTCTACCGCGGAGGTCGACATCTCTACCGCGGAGGTCGAAATTTCTACCGCGCACGTCGAACCCGGCTAGCGAGCTGCGCGAGGCTGCTTGCCGCCGATTTCGCGGTGTACTACCGCCGGCCCTTTGTTGATCGGCGGGTAGGTCCGATCTGGTTGTATACGGCGGCTTCCGGGGTATTGCTGCGGTATGGAGCTACTGCTGGTGCGCCACGGGGAGAGCACTGCCAACGTTGCTCGCGAGCAAGCAGAGTTGGATGGTTCGGACGTCATCGCAGTGGAGGCAAGGGACGCCGATGTTTCGCTGAGCGACCTGGGCCGGCGCCAAAGCGCAGCGCTCGGGCATTGGCTCGGCACCCATCCGGACCTCTGGCCTCAGGCTGTGTGGTGCTCGCCCTACGCCAGGGCGCGTGAGACTGCCGCCGCCCTGCTGAGTGCGGCGGAGCGTGCGATTCCGCTGCGGGTGGACGAGCGATTGCGCGACAAGGAACTGGGAATCCTCGACACGCTCACGGCGCGGGGAGTGCGCAACCGGTTCCCGCAAGAGGATATGAGACGTCGTCGGCTGGGGAAGTTCTACTACCGCCCGCCAGGCGGTGAATCGTGGGCCGACGTGGCCCTGCGGGCGAGGTCCGTACTCGCCGATATCGAGCGGCTGCACACGGGAAGGGTCCTCGTTGTCACCCATGACGCTGTGATCATGCTGATTCGTTACGTCTGCGAACAGCTCGACGAGACCGCGGTGCTCGACCTTGCCCGGTCCAACCCGATCGGCAATACCGCCCTGACCTGCTTAATCCGCAGCGCAGACCGGTGGCAGGTTCGCGAATTCAACGCACAAGATCATTTGTTGGTAGACGGACAGGACCTGCGCACCCTGCATCCGGCCGATGAGCACTTTCATTCCGAGGCGCGATGAACACGCCGCTGCAGGCCATCACGCCTGCCTTTCTACGCGAGCGTCCCCTCCCCGAACCAGGCGATTCCAAGGCGAGTCGGGGAACAGTCCTGGTCATCGGCGGGTCGGCCGGCACGCCGGGCGCGGTCGCCCTCGCCGGCCTCGCAGCTTTGCGCGTAGGCGTCGGTGTCCTCACCATCGCCGTTCCCCGCTCGGTCGCCATCCCGCTCGCCGTCTCCGTACCCGAGGCCGGCGTCAGTTCGTGGGACGAGGACCCTGCCACGGGCGGCGACGGTGACCTGTCGGCATTGCAGCCACGTGTCGCGGCGAGCAGCGCCGTGCTGGTCGGTCCCGGCCTCGACGATGCGCACGTCGCCCGCCGAGTTCTGGAAGCGACGCTGGAGTTCCTCCCGCAGGACTGCCCGGTGGCGCTGGACGCCTACGCCCTCGGCGTTCTTCCCCAGCTGCGCTCGCGGGTCAACTTGCTCGAGGGCCGCCTGGTGCTGAGCCCGAATCACGCTGAAGCCGCCCGACTGCTGGGTGCGGACGTCGACGCGGTCCATTCGCGCGATGACGAATCGGTGGCGGCGCAGATCGCTGAGATCTGGGCGGCCACCGTGTCCTACCAAGGTATCGTCGCGACACCCGGGCAGACTCCGCGCACCGTCGCGACCGGACACGGAGGCCTCGGCACGTCGGGCAGCGGCGACGTCCTCGCCGGAGCCATCGCGGGAATCCTGGCCCGTGGCGCGGAGCCGCACCAGGCCACCTGCTGGGCGACGTCGTACCTGCATGCCGCGGCAGGGGACCGGCTCGCGGCGCGAATCGGGAGGCTCGGTTTCCTCGCGCGCGAAGTCCTCGACGAGCTACCCCGCATTCTCGCCGAACTCGATACGTGAATCTCGCCACGCCCGACGCGTGAGCACGTATCTCTGCAGCACCAGTCGCCGCCCGACTGCCTGCACAGCAACGACGCGGTCGCAGGAGGCGCCAGTGGACGCAGCGCTGGTCGTGTGCCGCGCTGATTACAGCTTGAACGAGGGATTACGCCTTTTCGCCCCCGCCTGTAGCTGGCTGTCGAGCAGGTCGAGGTGCTGGAGGGCAGAATCGCGCGCGTTACCGGCGTGGTCGGCCGCCCAGGAACTGGCAGGGACCCCCGCGAGCTTCTTCTTGTAGTCTCGGACGACCTTCACGACGTCCCTGACGAGCGCTTCCGATGCGTCGTGCTTGGTCGAGCGTTCCTCCGCCTTCACGGCCAACACTAGCTTGTCGATCTTCGGTCCGAGGCCTTGGTTGAAGGACTTGAGCAGCTGCTTGACCTTCGAGTCGCCCTTGACGGCCTCCGCTTCGAGGGTCTGCTTCACCACCTGCCACTGCTCGCGCGGCGTCATTGATGTCATCCCCGACACTCCTTACGCATTGTTTGATCTCGAGGACCGGCTCGCCCCGCGACGGATCTCGACTGCCTGGCCTGCGTTGTATTGCCGAATACTAACCGCGAGCATGCGAAACCAGCGAGGGTGCAGCCAAGCGGTCATCCGGCGCGAGGTCGCGGCGATCATTGTCTGTGCCGATCCGGACGCTCAGCGCCGTGTGGCCCAGGTGGGAGCGTTCAACGAGCAGCTGCCACAAGCTGGCGCCTGGGTGTTCGCGGCGGGGCTGCGGCCCGCATCATCGGCCACCGTGGTGCGCTGCTCGGGCGGAGACAGGCGCCGTTCACGCCGACGCGCCTACCGCTGAATCCACCGACTGGGTACAGATCGTCGTCCTCTATGACCAGCTCTACGGCATGGGCAGGACATCGGTGAACTCATGTCCGGCTGCGACGCGATCCTGCTAGGCCGCAACACCTACGAGATGTTCGAGTCAGCGTGGTCTGCCCGCACGGCCGAGGAAGACCCCGGTGCACCGTTCATGAATGATTCGATCAAGTACGTCGTCTCCTCCACCTTGAAGGAAGGGGAGTGGCACAACTCCAAGATCATCGGCCCGTACAGCGCCGAGGCCATCGTCACGTCAAGGCCGAAGTCGACGGAGGTATCTACCTAAGCGGCAGTTCGACCGTCGTACGCGCCCTCATCGCTGACGGACTGCTCGACGAGCTGCACCTGTTCATATACCCCGTCACCCGAGGTGGCGGCCGGCGCCTGTTTCCCGACAACCGGATAACCAACTGGTCGCTGGCTCACAGTGCGGCCTATGACAACGGGGGTGCTGTACCTGGTGTACCGAGCGGCTACTTCATAACGCCCAGGGTGCAACCGCGCCTTCCGGTCGACCGACGTCTCAGGCGGCACACCGACGCCCGTTCAGTGCATGAAGGAGCCACCGCTGACAACGATCGTCTCACCGGTGGCGTAGGGGAGCGCGTCGTCGCCGGCGAGCGCCCACGCCCACGCAGCGAGCGCGGACGGTTCGCAAGACTCGTTGGCCGTCACCGGGCGCGAAAGCCTGTCCGATGCGGATGCAGCTCCCGTGACCAGCGCGGTCCGAGCTTGGGCGGGCACTGGCTGCCTCCAGGAAGGGCCGATATCGGCGGTGGTCAGCTTGACAGCGCAGGTAGTTGTACTGAGCCGGGGCTATCGTGGCGACTACGCGGGGGACAGCTGCGACGCAGCCGCAACGGCCTGCTCGGGGGCGGTACCTGTGGGTGGCGCGATGACCAGCACGTCGTCCCCATCTTGCAGACTCATCGGCTCGGCTTTGGACGGATTGACCACCACCTCGCCGGTACGCGCGCGCCGATACCCGATGGCAGTGTCGCCCCGCGCAGACGCGGTAACCACGATGTCGGCAAACGTGCTGGCCTGTGTGGCGCCATATCGCAGTCCGGGTCGAAACTCGATCGAGCATCCACTGGGGTGGAACAGCAGGTTGAAGACCTGTTGCAGTTCGGTGCGTTCACTGAGCTGGGCGAGCATGAGGCTGGTCATCTCGTCGCTGACGATGAAGTCGTGTGCGCCGGTCGCTTGGGCAAGCGGGACGTTTCGCTGATCGAGCAGTTCAGCCACCATGCGCACCGAGTCGGCTTGGTCACCAAGTCGGCGACGAAACGCGAGCAGCGTCAGCAGCGTGCGTGCGTCGGCCTCCTGCAGGTCGAGACTGTCCCGGTAGCCGAGGACGATGAGCTCATCGAACGGTGCCGCTTGCGTGGCGAATTCGGCTACCAATTCCGGGCCTCCGGCGAACTCGTCGATCTCCAGGCTGACCCGCTCGGCTGACGTAGCAGTCCGTAGCCGTGAGGCATCGACATGCCTCGGATCCACGATGACATGCAGCGTGGTGTCTTTATCGAAGAATTCGTCGAGAGCGGCGATCACCCGGGGGCCAAGGTCGCTCCAGCCGGTGATCACGATCCGGCGCGCCCGCGGCGCCCCCGCTACGTCCTCGACGGCGAGCTGGTGGCCCTCGGCCGAAGCGCGGGAAGGCAGGAAGGTGGAATCGTCTTCCGCAATCCCGATCAGCTTATGGTGCGCGCCAAAAGTCGTCGAGGCGGGCGGATTCAAGTGAACAACGTCGTTCTCGTCCAGGATCCCTATTGGCGAGCACTTGTCGAATGCGAGCTGGCACTCTACGTAGGTACGCCCGGCGAGCTCGGCGAAGCGCGCGAAATAGATCTCGTCGCCGTCGAATTCGAGCAGCCCGCGAAACACGGTGCTCAACCCACGCTGCCGGCACGCCTGTGCCGTCATTTCGGCAACAACGTTTGCGGAACTGACCAGAGCGACCGACTCGCCGAGCAGCGTCGACAGCGACCTGTGAGTGTGCTCCTCGTTGACCTCCGCGACCACGCACAACTCACCTGAGGAGGCAGCGATCGTTTCCTGGGCCGCGAGCAGGCACATTGTGGTATTTGCGTCGCGTCCGTCGCTGATGACGATGATCGAGCGGGCCCTCTCGACATTGGCCAGCGCCAGGTTCTGCGGCAACCAGGGCGCGCCGCTTCGGCACACGATTCGTGTCGTCTTCGAGTCGCCCACATATTCGCGCAGCATCTGCTCCATCTCGCCCTTGTCTTTGTCGGCCAGGACGACGATCGCCGCGTGGCGCCGGCTTTCGTTCGCGACCACCAGCTCCTTCACGATCGCGGGCACGCGGGCAGACCAGCCGAGAACGAGGGTGTGGTCGCTCTCGAGCACCCGGCTACGACCCTTGTGCAACTGCTCGATTCGCTGGTCCACCGCATTGGCGATCAGGCCGATCAAGCTGCCCGCGATGAAGATCCCGGACAGGGTTACCACCAGCCCGACGAAGCGCGCCGGCCAGGAGCTGTCGCTCGCCAATGCGGCCGTGTCCAGAACGCGGATCATGGACTCCCAGAACGCCTGCGGCAGATCTAGGTTGCTGTGCCCGGCGACGCCGGCGACGCGAAAGGCCGTCAGGACCAACGCCGCGATCAGCACGATCATCACGGTCACGATCCCCAGCCAGCTGATCACGACCGCAGGCCCGCGGGACAACCGCGTGTCGAACTGATAGCCCAGTCGTGCTCTCAGCGAAACGGGCGGCACTCGCGGGCCGCCGCCTGAGTCCGGGTCTTTCGGGCGACGCAAAGGCCATGGTGCTCGTTTCATCCCCACGAATGGGGAGTGTGGCATATCTTGCCTCGGTTGGGGATGCGCCGATCAGACACAAGAAAGCCCCAGATCCGTGTCACTCATTGCGTCCACTTGGTCGCGCGCTGAGTTCGCTATGACACTAGAACCACGTTGGTGGCATCTGTCCGTCTCGGGCACTGCGTCCCGCGGGAGTTCATGTGACCGCTAACGGTAGCCCCGCCAATGCTCGATACGGTCGTGGTCGGGAGTGAAGCCGTGCGTTACGCCCCAGAGGACAGCTTGCGTGCGGCTCGCGACCCCGATCTTGCGGTAGAGCAGGCGGATGTAGGACTTCACCGTGTTGGGGCTGAGGAAGGTGAGGGTGGCGACTTCCGCGTTGCTCTTGCCTTGAGTTATCAGTGCGAGAATCTCCGACTCGCGGTCGTTGAGACCCTCGCCGCGGCCGGGCCAGTCGAGCCCGACTCCGGCCGGTGTTTGGCCGCGGCGGGGGGCCTCGCTGATGACGACGTCGCCGGCGTGGACCGCTTCCAGCGCGGCCACGAGTTCGCGAGCAGGCAACGTTTTCGACAGATACCCTCGGACGCCCTTCTCGCGGGCACGGTCGACGAGGTCGGGATGAAAGTTCCAGGTGTAGACGACCACCCGGCGGGCCCGAGGGTTGTCGATCAGCACGCTGATCTCATCGTGATCGGACTCCGGCTGGGCGAAGGAATCGTAGAGCGCGATGTCGACCGGTTCGTCAACGGGTTCGTTGGTGTCGATTTCGGTGACGAGTACCCGCCCCTTGTACGGATCGAGCATGCGGGCCAGTCCGAGCAAGACGATGTCGTAATCGTCGACGAGCGCCACCGTGATCGGAGCTGGCCGTGCGCGAGGTGTCACTCAAACGATCCTAAACCTCCCTAGGGGTGTAGTACAGCAGCCCTAGGGGTATTTAGATTGGGCTAAATCAGCAGGGAGTAACTCATCGCGCGGAGGAGGTGACATGGTCAACATCGCAGACGATCTCCTGGCCGCGCAGAACGAGGAACCCGCAGACCACAGCCGAGTGGACCTTACGGAGTCGGCCCAGCCGGCAGGTTGGCGTTACTACCTGAAGGCAATCGGGCCTGGGCTCGTCACCGGCGCGAGTGATGACGATCCCTCCGGTATCGCCACCTACAGCCAAGCCGGAGCCGCGCAGGGCTACGGGTTGTTGTGGGTCAGCCTGATCACGTTGCCGCTGATGAGCGCGATCCAAGAAATCTGTGACCGAACCGCGCTGGCCACTGGTAAGAGTCTGGGCGAGCTGGTCACCGTGCGATGGCGTAGCCGACCGTCGCATGTAGTGGTGGGAGTGCTGCTCGTCGGCCTCCTGCTCGCCAACGCGCTCAACATCGCGGCCGACCTCGTCGCGGTCGGCTCCGGGATGACGCTATTGCACGCAGGACCCACCTGGTTATGGGCGCTGCTGGCCGGGCTCGGAATCACATCGCTGGTGATGTTCGGGTCGTTCAATCGCATTGCGCTGGTGTTCAAACTCCTATGCGCCGCGCTCCTGGTCTATTTCGCTGTCGCGATCATGCTCCACCCACCGGCGGGCAAGGTCCTGCACGGGCTGCTCGTGCCGCAAATCCGTTTCAACTCCACTGACCTGACGCTGCTCGTAGCGGTGCTGGGCACCACCATCAGCCCGTACCTCTTCTTCTGGCAGTCAGCGCATCGCCTGGAAGACATGCGCGACGAACCCGAGCAAGGCCGCAAGCCGGTGCCGCTGGGGGAACGTCACGTAAAGCACGCCAGCCGCAAGCTGCTCGCCTCTCGCGTGGATGTACTCACCGGCATGACATTCTCCAACCTGGTGATGTTCGCGATCATCGTCTCGACGGCGGCGACGCTCAATGCTCATGGCCAGAAGAACCTCAATAGCGCCTCGGATGCCGCCAAAGCCTTGGAACCCCTCGCTGGGCACTGGGCCGGCGCCCTGTTCGCCCTCGGGTTCATTGGATCCGGGATGCTCGCGATCCCCGTGCTCGCCGGGGCAGGCGCCGTCGGGATGGCGGGCCTGATGGGCAAGAAGTTCGGCTTCTCCCGTTCCATCCGCAAGGCTCCAATCTTCTACGGCCTGGTCATGTTCGGAACCCTCGGCGGTACCGTGCTCACCCTGACCCACGTCGACCCAGTTCAACTTCTGGTGATCAGCGCCTACATCAACGGCATTGCCGCGGCGCCATTCCTCGTGCTGATCATGCTCATCGCCAACAACCGGCGAATTATGGGCGAGCACGTCAACCGGCGCCTCGCCTCCACCCTCGGCTGGGCCACCACCGCCCTCATGGCGGCCGCTGCCGTCACCAGCCTGGCCGTCAGCTAATCCACCGCCTAATCCCACCGCCGCATCAGAAGGAGACAGCGATGTATATCGGCATCGGCACCGTCGTGGTGATCATCGTCATCGTCTTGGTCGTACTAATGCTGCGTCGCCGCTGAGCATCAGGGCGAGCTCATCCGGAGTCGCGAGCAGGGAAGCTGGGTAGGAACATGGGGATCGGTTCTCGGCCCACTCGAAAGGAACCTGCCTGTGACCCGCCCGGAAGTGCTCATCGGTGGCCGTTACCGCCTTGTGGAGCAGATCGCGGCGGGCGGGATGGGCAGCGTCTGGGAGGCCTGGGACGAGCGCCTGCGACGACGGGTCGCGCTCAAGCAATTGCATCCGCAGCCAGGGCTGAGCCCCGCTGAGGCACACCTCGCGAGTAACCGGGCAATGCGAGAGGCCCGCATCACCGCGCGGCTTCATCATGCCCATGCCGTACCGGTGTACGACGTGGTCGACCACGACGGCATGCCGTGCCTGATCATGCAGTACCTGCCTTCGAAGAGCCTGCAGAATGTGCTCGCGGAACGCGGCACCTTGAGCGTCGCCGAGGTTGCCCGGATCGGCAGCGAGGTAGCCGCCGCCCTCGCCGCGGCGCACGAGGTCGGCATCGTGCACCGCGACGTCAAGCCGGCAAACGTCCTCATCGACTCGACGGGTTCGGCCAAGCTGACCGACTTCGGCATCTCGCACGCGCTGGGTGACGTCACGCTCACCTCAACCGGAATGGTCACCGGGACCCCCGCCTTCCTGGCGCCCGAGATTGCCCGCGGAAGCGACTCGGGCTTCGCATCGGACGTCTTCTCCTTGGGGGCGACCCTGTATGCCGCCACTGAGGGCACGCCCCCCTTCGGACCAGGCGAGAACGCGATGGCGGTGCTGCACCGGGTGGCGTCAGGACAGATGAACCCACCGCAGCGCAGTCGCCAGCTCACCCCCGTCCTTCTGGCGATGCTGGCCGCCGACCCCACGCTCCGCCCCTCGATGGCGGAGGCAGCCCTAGCCCTCGCCGCGGTGCATGCGGCCGCCACCGATCCGGCCGCGATGGCCCCGACGCAGCGCATGGACGCGCCGTCGCCGGTTGCACCACCGCCTTCGACGACAGCGAACCTGCCGCCCATACGGGTACCGCCCGAGGCTGGGCGGCCGTGGGCGTCACGCCCCGGACGCATCGCCGCGATCGCGCTGCTGCTATTGATCGGCGTCGGTGTCGCGCTCGCCACCCAGCTGGGCGGAGGGTCGGGCAACCAGGCCCGCAGGAGCAACCCCCCGGCCGCGTCGAATCCAGTGCCGCATCCGGCGACGCAGCCAGTACGCAGTACTTCGCACGTCGCCTCATCCGTACCGCAGACCTCTGCGGTCCCGGCCGGCCAGAAGACGAACGGCAATCCGACGACCGGGGGTAACGGGGGCGTCCCGGGCACTACGAGCGATCAAATCCAAGCCGTCGCCGCCTACTACGGCCTGCTGCCCGGCAACACCACTGCGGCGTGGAACCGGTTGACGTCGGGCTATCAGGCCCAAACGGGCGGTCGCGGCAGCTACGACAGCTTCTGGAACTCTTTCCGGTCGGTCGAGGTCAGCAACGAACGCGCGCAAGGCGGACAGGTGTTGGCCGATCTGCGGTACACGTCGACCAGCGGCAGTGTGTCCACCGAGACGAGGTCGTTCCAGCTCGTCCCCGACGGCGGGATCCTCAAGATCGCCGGGTCAAGCGTGGTCAGCGGCTAAGCGGTGCAAGCTGCCTACGAAGCCGAGGGCGCGAACTCCCTTATCTTGGTTCGCAGCGCGCGGAATGGGGAAGGCTCGCGGCGTGGATCGATTGAAGCGCCTGCTGGCCTCCGTGGACCGTTGGCAGCGAGGACACAAGGTCCCCGGCGCTGCCTGGGCTGTTCAAAAGAAGGTCGGCGAGGACAACGCGAACTTGTGGGTGGTCGCGCTGAGCTGGTACGGCTTCACCGCTATCTTTCCCCTGCTGTTGGTCGTCGTGACCGTGTTCGGTTTCGTCGGTGCGGCGTCGCTAGGCTCGGGACTGCTCGCGACGTTGCGCCATTTCCCGATTATTGGTTCCGACCTGCATGTGGGTGCCGGCCCGTCCTCCTTGCACGGCAGCGTGCTGGGGCTGGCGGTGGGTGTCGTGGGCATGTTCTACGGTGCGCAGGGGGTAACCCAGACGGCCGAGCAAACCATGTCGACGGTCTGGAACATCCCGCAGGTCGAGCGGCCTGGTTTCCTGCCTCGCCTCGGTCGCAGCGTGAGCGGTCTGCTCGTCATTGCCGCAACTTTCTTGCTCAATGCCTTCGTCACGGGCTACGCGACCGGAAGTGGACGGTCGTGGGCGCTTCGGGTGCCAATTATCGCCGTGCTGCTCGCCCTCAATGTTCTGGCCTACCTGTTGGCGTTCCGCGTCCTCACCCCGAAGCAGGTCCGCACCCGGGCACTGCGGCCGGGAGCCGTCGTGGGCGGAGTCGCCTTCACCGCGCTGATCACGCTGGGGACGGGTCTGGTGGAACACACGCTGAGCAACAAGTCGAATACCTACGGCGCGTTCGGCAGCGTCATTGGAATCGTCGCGTTCCTCGGATTATTGGCCAAGCTCAGCGTCTACGCCGCCGAGCTCAACCCGGTCCTGGATCGCCGCCTATACCCGCGGCAGTTTCTTGTCGGCGAGCCCACCGAAGCCGACGAGCAGGTGTGGCACGACATCGTGCATCAGGAACGTCGCCGCGGCGACCAGCGCATCGGCGTCGGCTTTGGCGAAGCTGCGCCGGCCGAGGTGTCTGCCGATGCACGCCAACCAGGCGATGACGACCCTCAGCCGCGCCTTGACACGTCCGGGAGACATTCCGCCAGGTGAATTGAGGTCGTTAGCCTCAAGAGCATGGCCATCGACAACGCGTTCGTCCTTGGCGGAGGCGGCGTGCTGGGCGCTACTCAGATCGGCATGCTCCGCGCGCTCGTCGAACGCGGCATCTCGCCTGACTTGGTCGTAGGTGCCAGCGTTGGTGCACTAAACGGGGCCGTGATCGCCGCCGAGCCTTCCGTCGCGTCGGTTCAGACATTGACTGACCTGTGGTCAGATCTGGCGGGGGCGGGCATCTTCTCGGATTCTTTGTTCTCGCGGGCGGCGCGATTGGCCAAGTATCGGACTCACCTGCATTCCTCCGAGCCGCTGCGGGTGTTACTCGAACAACACCTGCCTGTGACTCGCATCGAGCAACTCCGCACCCGTTTCGAGTGCGTAGCCGCGAGTATCGAGAAGGCAGGCGCGCATTGGTTCACCGACGGGCCGATCGCTGAGGCCGTGGTGGCGTCGTGCGCCGTGCCTGGGCTGTTTCCGCCGGCCCGGGTCGGGGACGAGCATTTTTTCGATGGTGGCCTCGTGCACTCAATTCCAGTAGGACGCGCCCTGGCGCTCGGCGCCCGGCGTGTGTTCGTGTTGCACGTTGGACGCATCGAACGGCCGCTACGGCCACCACGCTGGCCGTGGGAGGTCGGACTCGTCGCCTTCGAGATTGCCCGGCGGCACCGGTTCATCGAGGAGATGGAACGAATAGACCCCGACGTCGAGGTCCACGTCCTGCCTAGCGGCGACCGGGACACGCCGCTGATCAGCGCGCGCTACCGAGACGCGACCGGAGCGAGTTCGCGTATCGAGCTAGCCTACGAGGCCAGCGCGCGCTACCTGGCCGACGCCGCGTGAGCTGGGTACCGCCGCGCCTCGTCCGGCGGGCAGTGATCGACCCGCTGTGGCTACCCGTCTCGTTCGCGGTCGGCGTGCTGCTGGCGGCCGTCGTCATCATCTCGGTGTTCCTGGCCCCGATCACCCCTAAGAGACGGGTACTTCGTGCCGCCTGCCTAGCGTGCGTCTACCTCTTCATGGACGTTCGGCTGATGGTTCTCGCGTTCGGCTCGTGGCTGCGTCATCCGCTCCGGGAGAACCGCGACGCGGCCTGGACCGAGCGGCACGCCGAGATGCTTGGTCGAGCGCTGGACCAGCTCATGTCGGCAGCGCGGCGGTTGTTCAACTACGAGGTGGATGTCGTCGGTCAAGAGCTACGTATCGACCCCCGGCATCCTCTGGTGGTGCTGGCTCGGCACGCCGGCCCGGGCGACTCCTTCACGCTCGTCCATCTCCTGGTGACCACCTATCACCGGGTGCCTCGCGTCGTCCTGAAACAAGCGCTGCAGTGGGACCCCGGCCTCGACGTTGTGCTGACCCGTCTTGACTGTCACTTCCTGCCGTCGAAGTCGGGTGCCGGCGAAGACCGGGCAGCAGCCATCGCCGCGATCGTGCGCCAACTGGTCCCCGGGGATGCTCTGTTGCTGTTTCCCGAAGGCGGCAACTGGACTCCGCGTCGTCACCGTCGCTCCGTGATCGCGCTGCGCAGAGCGGGCTATGCGCGCAAGGCCCGAGAGGCAAACGCGCGCACCCATGTGCTTCCGCCGCGTCCAAAGGGCACTGTCGCCGCCTTGACGGCCCGGGACGATACCGACGTCGTTGTGATCGCCCACGCGGGCCTGGACACTCTCGTCAATCCCGGCCAGATGTGGAAGGCTCTCCCGCTGCATGAGCGCCCGATGCGAATCCGCGCGTGGCTACATCCGGCGGTCGAGGTGCCCCGCGCGGAGTCGGCGATCAATTCTTGGCTCGATGACCAGTGGGCCCAAGTCGATCAATGGATCGGTACCGAGCGGCGGCACGACTAGCTACCAGATCGCCCGGCAACGGTGCCCTGTTGGCCGCGAGAGGCGCACCCCACGCGCGCTGACGCCGACCTCAGTGATGGTTGCCAATCAGCTCAGGTCGACGGCCGCCTCGACCGTGCTTGGGCGAGGATCCGCTTCGTGCGATAGGCGAGGTTTTGCGGATCAGCAAGCTCCGCGCGGCCGAAGTCAGCCGCGGCGCCGGCATAGTCACCCAACTCGAAGCGTGCCATCCCGCGCACGTGAAATGCCCATTCGTGCTGGATGCGTAGGTTGATTCCGAGGGCGTAGTCGGCCATCTGTTCCTCCGAGATGGACAGCAGCCGGTCGATGTGGGCGGTGACCTCGTAGTAGGCCTTCCGGGCAAGGCTGTCGAGTGCGCAGGACCACCGGACCAGAGCGTGCTCCTCGAAGAGGTCAACGGCCTCGGTGACCAGTGCGGCGTCCGGGGTCTCGTGCGTGGCGTTGGTGAAGATCAGGTCTGCGTAGACCTGTGCGTCGGCGACGTCGAGCACACCGTTTGCGCGGACGAGTTCGACTCCCCGGCCGAACGCTGCCCGAGAGTCGGCGTCGCGGCCGAGCTCGCCGTAGATGCGTCCGATGTGGTCCCAGAGGTAGGTACGGTTCGGGTCATTGCGCAACTGGTCCTCGAGCAGCGGCAGGTTGCGCGCGTGCTTCGCCGCCTGGTTCTGTTCGTACCCGTCGTGCTCCAGCAGCAGGTCGATCGCGCCAATGGCGAGATTTTCTGCGTCGGCGACAGCGGTGATCGCCGGGACGATGCTCTCGTGGATGACGCCGGTGAACCGCAGATCGGGTCGGTTCACCCACATCCGGTATTCCTGGTACGGACTAAATCCGGGGCGGTGCCGCAGCTTCACCCGGTACGCGACATGCTCAGCCCGGTCGCGTACCGAGGCCTCGACCTGCTCGCGGGTTGTCGGCGCAGCCCACTCGTCGGCGTCGATGTAAAGCACGATCTCACTGCTGAGGTGGTCGAGGCCGAGATTGCGCGCCGCCGCGAAGTCGCCGTCCCACGTCCTGTGCAGCACCACTGCACCGAAGCTTTCGGCGATCGCGACACTACTGTCGAGCGAACCTGTGTCGACGACGACGATCTCGTCGATGAAGGGCTGGAGCGAGGCCAGACAGCGCGCCAGGCAACGCTGTTCGTCACGAACGATGAGCGCAGCGCCGATCAACATCGCGTCACAGCGCAAGGACCGAGACTGGACCCGCCGAACTACGGGCGTCTCTGGTTGCCGTGCCAGCCCTGGTTGCCATGGCCGCCGTAACGACGGTGATGACGCCAGTCATCGTCATCGGCATCATCGCGTTGATGGTCGCGCTGGTTGCCCTGGTTGCCCTGGTTACCGTGGTTGCCCTGGTTACCGTGGTTGCCGAAGCGGTCGGGGCTCGACCCGAAGGCCTCACCCACGTTGCTCATCGAAATGGTGGCAATCGCGGGGACGGCGAACGCGCCGATGAGCCCCATCCGGGTGAGGAAGCGACGCCGGTCGATGCCGCTGCTGTTGTCTGCCTCGGACGAATGACCGGTCACCGTTCCCCCTCGTGGGCTTGTCAATCGTGCAAGCGACCGTACCACCGGCACGGCAGCTGAGGGCACGGAGAGAGTCCAATGCCCGAAGTCGCCTGAAGCATCGCAGTGAGATTGCGGATGAGTTGCCCGGCCGGCTGGCACAAAGGCTGTGCCGCCGCACAGAGCACACCGTGAACCTGCGCGGTGGTGAGCTGAGCCGGCGCCGAACCATTATCGAATACGCCCAGTTCGTGGGTTGGGCCGAGTACTAGCTCGGACACCTGACAACCGCGCGACACAGGCGCGGGGAGAACAGCACCCGCGCGGGTCACCAACCCGTCGGCACTCTCCAGCAGGTAGCCCATGGCGCACAGCAGCGCGGCGGCCGTGGCACGTTCGCCGCTCGGCCCGACGAGAGTGATGCGCGCCGCGGGGCCCACCAGCAC
>JALYIL010000064.1 GCA_030775825.1 Actinomycetota bacterium | reverse complement strand
TGAACGCAGGATCGCGAACCTATCGACCACGGCCGCAGGACCTATAGCCTAGTAGAAATGGGCTCTGCAGGGGGTGGGCGCTACTGGGATCGAACCAGTGACCGCTCGGGTGTAAACCGAGTGCTCTCCCGCTGAGCTAAGCGCCCCTCCGGGCCCCATGACGGCCCGGATCAGGGTACCGGCCGCACCACTCAGGAGCTCGCCGTACCGTGTTCTCGTGCTCAAGGCCCTGCGTGAACCGCGGTACGCGGCACTGTCGGTACTGATGGTGCTCGTTGCCGCGATCTGCGTCGGAGCCGGCACGTGGCAGATCGCCCGGTTGGCCCAGAAGTCCCAGTGGAATGCCGAGTTGCGCCGAAACGCGCGCGCGGCCGTCAGTCCCCCACAAGCCGTTCTGCCCGTTGTCGGGCGAGGCGCGAAGCCGTCCGACCACGCCGTGCAATTCCGACCGGTTGCCGCGACCGGAACCTTCGACGCCGCCGATACGTCCCTGGTTCGGCAGCGCACGGTCAACGGCGATACCGGATATCTCATCTTCACACCCCTGCGCACTGAGGGCGGTGCCCTGCTGGTCGTGCGGGGATTCATCTCGGGCACGACCTCGGATCGCGCGCCAGTGCCACCGGCACCGCCGACCGGTCAAGTCACCGTGCTTGCCCGCGTGCAGCCCTCGGAAACGCGCGACGACCGTGCAGCTGGTCTGCCGCCCCATCAAGTTGAGTCAATCAACGCCGCGGAACAAGCCGCACGGCTGGGCATGCCGGTGTTCTACGGATATGCGGAATTGCTTGTCGGCCAGCCCGGTGCTGACGGCATGACCCCCATTCCCAGCCCGGATCTCTCAAATCCGGCTGGCGGCGCCGTCGAACCGCAACACCTCGCGTACATCATCCAGTGGTACCTATTCGCGCTGCTTGCGCTGGCCGCTCCGATCGCCATGGTGCGAGCCGAGACCCGCCACCACGACACACGAGAGATCGATGCACCGCCGAAACCAGACGGAAACCTGCCGGAACCAGCCGAAGAACATCTGCGAGCAGCCAAACTTGCCGATCGCTACGGCCGCGCGGCGCATTGATCACCGAGCCCGCGTTAGAGCGACTTGATCGCGTCGAGCCCGCGTTAGCTCGCGTCGAGCCCGCGTTAGAGCGACTTGATCGCGTCGCGCCACGCCTGCGCGTCACGCCCGTCGCCGGGAGAATTCATCTCGGCGAACCTCACCGTGCCCGTCCTGTCGATGAGGAACGTGCCCCGGTTGGCGAAACCGACATCATCGTTGAACACGCCGTAGGCCTTGGCCACCCCGCCGTGTGGCCAGAAGTCCGACAGCAGCGGAAATTCGTACCCTTCGCGCTCACTGAAGATCTTGTGCGAGTACGGAGAGTCAACGCTGATGGTGACGACTTGTACGTCGTCGTTCTGAAATGTCGATAAGTCGTCGCGCACTGCGCACAGTTCTCCGGTGCAGATTCCGGTGAACGCGAGCGGGTAGAAGATCAATAACACCGCGCGGGTGCCACGAAATGAGGACAGTGTGAAGTCCTCGTTGTTCTGGTCCTTCAGGGTGAAGTCCGGGGCCTGGTCGCCGACTGCGATCATCGCTTCGATCCTGACTTGCGACCCACCAACCGGGCACCTGACCATTCGGGACTCACCGCGGTGATCGATGTCTGCGACAGCCCAGCGACTGCGGCGGCTTCTGCGATGTCGGACGGCTCGACGTAGCCGGCCCGTCCTCGCTTGGGCGTGAGTAGCCAGATCACGCCGGTCTCGGCCAGCGGAGCGATGGCGTCGACGAGCAGATCGGTGAGATCTCCCTCACCCTCGCGGTACCACACGAGTACTACATCGACGACCTCGTCCGAGTCTTCCGTGACCAGCTCCTCGCCGGTCTGATCCTCGATGAGCCCGCGCAGTTCATCGTCCACATCGTCGTCATAGCCGATCTCCATGACGATCATCGTGCGTTTCAGACCCATCCGCTCGGCGATACCGTGCCCGCCCGAGGCGGGGGAGCTCGTGCTCACGGCGACATTCTCCTGACTGTCTGGTCAACAGGACCGTCGGCGCTGTCGGTCTGCTGACACTTTGCTTTCAGGGCGTGGTACCTCTCCGCTCGACCCTAGCGGCTTTCCAGGGTGGACACTGGACGGGTGACACGCGACCGATTCAGCATCATCACCGATGGCCTGCCCAATCAACTACCCGATATCGACCCGGGTGAGACACGTGAGTGGATCGAGTCCTTCGACGCGGCAGTCGACTCCGAAGGGCGCCAGCGCGCCCGGTTCCTCATGCTCAAGCTCCTGGAGCGCGCTCGAGAGCGCCAGGTCGGTGTGCCGGCGCTGCGGAGCACCGATTACATCAACACGATCCCCCCAGAGCGCGAACCCTGGTTTCCCGGCGACGAGGACATCGAGCGCCGCATTCGGGCCTACATCCGCTGGAATGCCGCGATCATGGTGTCGCGGGCGAACAAGTCAGTAGGCGTGGGCGGTCACATCGCGACCTACGCCAGCGCGGCGTCGCTGTACGAGGTCGGCTACAACCATTTCTTCCGCGGAAAGGACCTGGCGAGCGGGACCGGGGACCAGATCTACTTCCAGGGTCACGCTGCCCCGGGCATCTACGCCCGGGCCTACCTCGAAGGGCGCCTCACGGAGCGGCACCTGGACGGGTTTCGCCAGGAGCAGTCGAAGGCGCCCTACGGCCTGTCGTCCTACCCGCACCCGCGGCTCATGCCCGAGTTCTGGGAATTCCCCACCGTCTCGATGGGCCTGGGCCCGATCAGCGCGATCTACCAGGCGCGCTTCAACCGCTACCTGCATGCCCGGGACCTGGCGGATACGTCGAATTCCCATGTGTGGGCCTTCCTCGGCGACGGGGAGATGGACGAGGTGGAATCGCTCGGTGCGATCGGTGTCGCGGCCCGCGAAGAGCTCGACAACCTCACGTTCGTCATCAACTGCAACCTGCAGCGACTGGATGGGCCGGTCCGGGGTAACGGCAAGATCATCCAAGAACTCGAGGCGTATTTCCGGGGGGCAGGTTGGAACGTCATCAAGGTCGTATGGGGCCGCGACTGGGATCAACTACTGGCCCGAGACAGCGACGGCGTCCTGGTGAACCAGATGAACCTGACTCCCGACGGCCAGTACCAGACCTACACCGTCGAATCCGGTGCGTACATTCGCGAGCATTTCTTCGGCGGTGATCCGCGCCTGCGCAAGATGGTCGAAAACCTCTCCGACGATGACCTGCGCAAGCTTTCCAGGGGCGGTCATGACTACCGCAAGGTGTACGCCGCGTTCCAGGCCGCCCGAGCACACGTCGGCCAGCCGACCGTCATCTTGGCGAAGACCGTCAAGGGTTGGACGCTCGAGTCCTTCGAAGGCCGCAACGCCACCCACCAGATGAAAAAGCTCACCAAGGCCGACCTTAAGGCCTTTCGGGACCGCCTTTACCTGCCAATCTCCGATGAGGCCCTCGACGCCGACCTACCGCCGTACTACCACCCGGGGGAGAAGTCCGACGAGATCCAGTACATGAACGAGCGCCGGGCTGCACTGGGCGGTGCGCTGCCCAAGCGGGTGGTGCGGTCCAAACCGCTGACGCTGCCTGGCGAGAGCGCCTACGCCGAGCTTCGCGCCGGCTCAGGCAAGCAACAGGTCGCCACGACGATGGCAGCGGTCCGCCTGTTCAAGGACCTGATGAAGGACAAGGAGATCGGTCCCCGCTTCGTACCGATCATCCCCGACGAGGCCCGCACGTTCGGCCTGGATGCGATCTTCCCGACTGCCAAGATCTACTCCCCCCACGGCCAGGAGTACGAGGCGGTGGACCGCGACCTCCTGCTGTCCTACAAGGAGTCGACCACCGGCCAGATCCTGCACGAGGGGATCAGCGAGGCGGGCTCGATGGCCTCGCTGACCGCGGCAGCAACCGCCTACGCCTCCCACGGCGTGCCGATGATCCCCTTCTACATCTTCTACTCGATGTTCGGCTTCCAGCGCACCGGCGACCAGTTCTGGGCCCTGGCTGATCAACTCGGGCGGGGGTTCGTCCTCGGCGCCACCGCGGGGCGCACGACCCTTACCGGCGAGGGACTCCAGCATGCCGACGGTCACTCCCCGCTGCTCGCCTCCACCAATCCCGCCTGTGTCAGCTACGACCCGGCGTTCTCCTTCGAGATCGCGCACATAGTGCGAGCGGGCCTCGAGCGGATGTACGGCGTAGGGACGTACGGGGCCCCGCTGTCCGAACATGATGTCTTCTATTACCTCACGATCTACAACGAGCCGATCACCCAGCCGGCCGAGCCGGCCGGGCTAGACGTTGTCGGGTTGCTCCGCGGCATCTACCGCTACTCCCCCGGACTGAGGGTGAACGGCCGCCCACGAGCCCAGGTACTCGCTTCCGGAGTTGCCGTGCCGTGGGCACTGGGCGCGCAACGGATGCTCGGCGAGGACTGGGGTGTGGACGCCGACGTCTGGTCGGTCACCTCCTGGAACGAGTTGCGCCGCGACGCGATCGACTGCGAGCAGCACGCCCTGATGAACCCGGGCGAGGAGCGTCGCGTTCCCTTCGTGACCGCGCAGATGGGCGCCGCGGACGGCCCGTTCGTCGCTGTATCGGACTACATGCGGGCCGTGCCCGATCAGATTGCCCGATGGGTGCCCGGCGACTACACGTCACTGGGGACGGACGGCTTCGGGTTCGCGGACACCCGCGGCGCGGCGCGGCGGTTCTTTCATGTCGACGCCGAATCGATCGTGGTCGCCGTGCTGGAACAGCTTGCCAGGCGCGGCGAGGTCAAGGCCGAGACGCCTGGTCTGGCGATTACGAAGTACGAACTGCACAGCGTCAACGCAGCGGGGCACGGGACCATAGGCGGCGACAGCTGAGTCAGTAGCGGGCGCGGACGACCTGCTCGCCGAGCGGGTCGAGTTCGGCGCGATCTTCGTCGGTGAGGGTGACGGCGAGTGCGGCGGCATTCTGCTCGATCCACTTGACTCGCTTCGTCCCAGGTATTGGCACGACGGCACGCCCAGCCGTTGCGAGCGCCCAGTGACCCAGGCGAGCGCGACCTGTGCCGCGGTGACCCCCCGGCGCGCCGCCACCGCCTGGACGGTCCGTGCAATCGCCTCGTTCTGCTCGGCTGCTTCGCCGACGAATCGGGGCATCCGGTTGCGCAGGGCGGCGAGCACCGTCGTCTCCGGATCCCGGGTCCAGAGCGAGTACTCGCTCTGGACCGCAGCGATCGGGTGCACGGCATGAGCGCGGCGAAGCACGCCGTCGTCAACCACGGAGAGTCCGAGTTCTCGAACCTTTCCCTGAGCTACCAACTCGGCCATCGCCGCGACGGTCTCTTCGATTTCGGCAGTCTGGGGCGGCCGGTGGAGGCAATAGAGGTCTATATGATCAACGCCCAGCCTCAGAAGCGATGACTCCAAGAGCGCCTGACGTAGGCCGCTTCGCCGCGGATAACCCGGTGATCAACGCCAGCTGAGCTGTCGATACCGAACTTGGTTGCGAGCTGCACCCGGTCTCGTCGATTGTGGATCGCCCTGCCGACCAGCACCTCGTTGTGGCCCGAGCCATAGACGTCGGCGGTGTCGATGAAGCTGACCTCGAGTTCGATCGCGCGGTGGATCGTCGCGATCGACTGGTCCCAGTCGGTGTTGCCCTAGAACTCGCTCATGCCCATACAACCCAAGCCCTGAGCCGAGACCGTCAGTTCACCGAGTCGCACGTCGCTGATCACCCCTCGACAGTAGGCGCGGGCAGGCTCAGCACGAGCAGATCGGCGTCGCCTTCGACGAGGACACTCTCATCGCGCAGTCGCACGCTGTCGCCCTCGCTCACCTGCCTGCCATCTACCAGCGCGCGGCCTCGGGCCAGGTAGACGTGCACGTAGGCCGCGGCGGGCAGGTAGGCCCATGGGTGTGGGTGCACGACAGCGAAGGACCCCCCGGCAATCGGCACTGGGGGTACGCCGACACCGTAGGACGCAGATGGCGGATCGCCGCCCGACGCCGGTCGCGAATCTGCGCGCATTGCCATCTGGACGAAGTGAAGTGGGGAAGTGTCCGAGGCATTGCGCTCGGCGTGCTCGATCCCGGGCCCGCTCACCTGCACCAGCACCTCGCCGGCACTGACGATCGTCCTCGCGCCCGCGGCATCCTCGTGCACGAGCCGCCCGTCCAGAACCCAGCTAAGGATGTCCACCCCGCGATGCGGGTGCCGCCCGAATCCCGCCCCCGGTCCGACGCGGTGTTCGTCGCTGGCCACGATCGGGCCGAAATTGAGGTTGTGCGGGTCGTAATTGGCGCCCGCAGCGAAGCAGTGGCGGGTCGTGATGCCCTCCTGGACGCTCTCGTACCGGTCGACGGCGAGGTGAACCTCGATCACGGCCTGCTCGTGTGATCGGCGGTCCACGAGAGCAGTTGGTCGACCGGCCACGCGTTCACGACGTTGTCGACCTCAACGCCACAGCGAGCCGCCCGCTCGCATCCGAAGTGCTGCCAGTCCAGCTGGCCGGGTGCGTGGGCGTCGGTGTCTATCGACAGCAGGCAGCCGGCCTCGACCGCCAGGCGCATAAGTCTCTTGGGCGGGTCGAGGCGCTCGGGGCGCGAGTTGATCTCCACCGCAACCCCGAACCGGGCACACGCGGCGAAGACGACCTCAGCGTCGAACTGCGACTCTGCTCGCTTGCCTCGCTCACCGGTCAGCAGCCGACCGGTGCAATGTCCGAGAACGTCGGCGTGGGGATTGGAGACCGCGGCGACCATTCGCGCTGTCATCTGCTCCGAGGGCATCTTGAGCTTGCTGTGCAGGCTAGCGACGACCAGGTCGAGCCGCTTGAGCAACGAAGGCTTCTGGTCGAGCGATCCGTCCTCGAGGATGTCGACCTCGATACCGGTCAGAATGCGCAGGGGCGCCGCGCCGGCGGCAGCTTCGGCGGCCAACGTCTCGTTCAGCTCGGCTACCACGTCCAACTGCTGTTCAAGGCGCTCGGCGCTCAGACCGCGGGCCACCGTCAATCGGGGCGAGTGGTCGGTCAGGACGAGATACTCGTGCCCTAGTTCACGCGCCGTCTCGGCCATCTGGGCGATCGGTGAGCCCCCGTCAGACCAGTCTGAGTGCGTATGACAGTCACCCCGAAGCGCCTGACGCAACGCCGCCGTCGCCTCATCCAGCGGCTGTTGCTCGGTGGCCTCCAGGCGCCGTAGGTACACCGGCACTTCGCCCGCGAGAGACTCGGTCACGCAGCGAGAAGTGACGTCACCGACGCCGGACAGCGCAGTGAGTGTCCCTGCGCGCGCGCGTTCGGCAATCTCTTCGGCCGCCAGGGCTTCGAGGACTCGCGCGGCGGTTCGAAACGCTTTGACGCGAAAGGACGGCTCATGCGCGCGCTCGAGCAGGAATGCGATACGACCGAGGTCGGCGATCGGGTCACGCGGGGGCACGTCTTTCACCGTAGTCAGGACCCACGTGGCAGGCTGCACGCGTGGCAGCCGAGTGGCAACCGAAGGAGAGCGGATGAGCGGCGTGTTGGACGATGACACGATCCGCCGCATCGAGCAGGCCGCGGGACGCTTGGCTACCCAAAGCGTTGCCCGCATGGACGAGCAGCTGCCGTGGTTCCGGGAGCTCCCGGCAGACCAGCGCTCCTGGATCACCCTGGTTGCCCAGGCGGGCCTGCAGTCCTACGTCGACTGGCTCCGCTCGCCCGATGACGTGCTGCGCCTGACCGGCGAGGTGTTTGCGGCCGCTCCGCAGGCCATGGCACGCTCGGTGACGCTGCAGCAGACCGTCGAGCTGGTGCGCCAGACGATCGCCGTCGCTGAGCAGAACCTCCCGCTGCTGGCCGGAGAGCACGACGCGGATGTCGTCCGCGAGGAGCTGCTGCGTTTCAGTCGCGAGATTGCCTTCGCCGCTGCCCGCGTCTACGCGCAGGCCGCCGAGACTCGTGGCTCATGGGACGAGCGGCTCGAAGCGATGGTCATCGACGGCCTGGTCCGGGGCTCGGCGGTCGATGACCCGTTGCCCAGCCAGCTCGCGGCTCTCGGGTGGCAGGCGTCCGTACCGCTCGGTGCGGTCGTCGGCGCGGCGCCGGACCTGCCGACCGCGGACACGCTCGCCGAGGTTCATCGAGTCACGCGCCGCCTCGGGCTCGACGCCATGGCCGGCGTCCATGGATCACGACTGGTGATCGTGTTCGGCGGCGCCGCCGACCCGCTGTCAGCCGCACAGAAGCTCCTGCCGGTATTCGGACAGGGCGCCGTAGTCATCGGCCCGGCCGCCAAGGACGAAGCCGACGCCAGTGCCATCACCCGGGCCGCGCTCAGCGGGCTTCGGGCGGCACCTGCGTGGCCCGGCGCGCCCCGTCCGGTCAGCGCGGACGCGCTGCTACCCGAACGGGCGCTCGCCGGTGACCTCGAGGCGCGCGAAGAACTTGTCCGCTCGATATACGAGCCATTGATGCAATCCGGTGACGTGCTGATCGAGACCGTCAGCACTTTCCTGGAGACCGGCGGCGCTCTGGAATCCACAGCTCGCATTCTGTTCGTCCACGCGAACACCGTGCGATATCGCTTGCGCCGCGTCGCCGAGGTGTGCGGGCAGTCTCCCTCCGAGGCCCGCGGAGCATTCGCGCTACGCATCGCCCTGGTTCTGGGGCGCCTTGACGGATTGGGATAACCGACAAATCGGAGCCCCCAGAATCGGACATCTGTCGTTAACATATGTAGTAGGCCTACAAATCTGGGTGGTCATTGCTGTCTGCGTCGTGCTCGCCGCGCTGGGCCAAGTCAGGGATCGTGGAACGTGTGATCGCCATACTCGCGCCCGGCCAGGGGTCGCAGGCACCCGGGATGCTCGCCGCCTGGCTCGAGCTCCCCGGCGTCGCCGAGCAGCTCGCCGAGTTCTCCGAGGTGAGCCGGCTCGACCTCGCGCGGCTGGGGACCAGTGCGTCAAGCGACCAGATCAAAGACACCGCCGTCACGCAGCCGCTCATCGTGGCGCTGGGCCTGATCGTCGCAGGTCAACTGGCACTCGACACAGCAGGCGAGCGGGTTGTCGCCGGTCACAGCGTCGGCGAGCTCACCGCCGCGGCCGTGGCCGGAGCGCTTAGTCCGGCCGACGCGGTCGCATTCGCGGCGCGCCGAGGCACCGAGATGGCCGCCGCGTGTGCGCTGGCTCCCACCGGGATGTCTGCCC
>JALYIL010000063.1 GCA_030775825.1 Actinomycetota bacterium | reverse complement strand
CGGACCATATCTCGGGTTCGTGCTGGACCGGCTCGATCGCGGTCCCCCTGCCCGGTGCGTACCGATGCCTGTCCGGCAACCAGATCTATGACCCTTGCTTCGCCCCGATCAACGAGGTGGCCACGGGGAGCGTGGCATGCGTCGCCGATCCGTGGAGCCCGGCGCACATCCTCACGCTGACCGCACCGCTGCCCGCCCAATCGGCGACCTCTGCCCGCAATCCATGGGCTCTGGAACTTGCCAACGGTGCGCGCTGCGTCGCCGTCACGGGCACGGTCGCCAGCGTCGCCGGGGTTGCGCTCAACTACCTGTGCGGCGCAGGGATGGCGGCCGGGATAGTCGAGAGCGACGGCACCACTATGGGCGTCGGATACGGCGCCGAGGATGGTACGGCGCTCGCCGAGGTCCGCGTGACCACCGCGTGGTGGGGCTGAGTCTGCGACCACGCTTACGACCGCCGTCGAGGGGTGAACGGCGGATTGATCGGGGGACGTGACAACCTGGATGCCCGGCACCGCGACTACCTAGGTGACGCCGGTGATGAGCCAGACCCGAGCGTGGAGGGACGACCGCCCCGATATGTCCGACCTCGCGGCGCCCTCCCACCAAGTCGACGTTCCGGCGCTGTACGACCAGCATTGGCGGGAGATGGTGCGGCTGGCGGTGCTGCTCGTCGACGATGTGGCCAGCGCCGAGGACGTCGCCCAGGATGCGTTCATCGCCTTGCACCGCCACCGTGACGCGCTGCGGGACCCGAGTGCGGCTATGGCCTATGTGCGGGCGTCGGTGGTCAACCTCTCCCGATCGGTCATCCGCCGGCGGCAGACCGCCCGCAAGCACCTGCGGGCGTCCGAACCCGAGGCAACCGAAGCTGCTGACCACGACATCCTGTTGGCCGACGAGCACCGAGCGGCGCTGGCTGCGGTCCGCCGACTGCCCCGGCGGCAGCGGGAGGTCCTCGTGCTGCGGTACTGGTCCGGTCTGTCCGAACGCGAGATCGCCGAAGCGCTCGGAATCTCGACCGGAGCGGTCAAGTCTTCGGCCAGCCGTGGCATGGCAGCGCTGCAGCTTGTCCTGGGAGTGCGGTCATGAGCACCGACGGCGACCTGGATCGAATCCTGCGCGACGCGTTCGAGGCCAAGGCCCGCTCCGCTGTCGACGACGATCGCGTCGCGCCCGGCTTGGGCGTGCGGTCGGTGCGCCCTCGAAACGTGGCCGCCCCGGCGCGCAAGCCGATCCGGTCGCTCGCTCCACTCGCTGCGGCGGTGGCTGTGGTCCTCGCCGTCGGCCTGGTGCTCGCGATCCGAACATCGACCACCACTGACGGGCAGCCGGCGACCGTCGGGTCCTCCCACGGTGCCTTCGCCCCGCACCCGACGGCCGCCGCGTCCAAGCCGTCGCTACCGATCACTACCGTGCACGTCATGCTGAAGTGGAGCGACGGATCGCAATTCGGGGTGGGCGTCCCCGTGATCGCCTACCTGTCGCGGAAGATCACCGACGCGCGCCCCTTCGCGAGGGCCACCACAGTCACCGTCAACGGCTCACCGGTCGCCGGCGCCTGGTACTTCGAGACGTCCGCAGCGGTGGCGGGGTACCCGCTCGAGGCGCATTACCGGCTGCGTGACTACTGGCCGGCTCACGCCAAGGTCTCCGTGAAGCTTCCGGTCAAGGGCCTCTCGGCTGGTGCGGGGCTGGCGTTCGACGACAGCCTCACGCTGGATTTCTCGACCGGTGCGGCCAACGTCGCGACCGTTGACGACCTGAAGCACACGCTGACGCTGGTGAGCGATGGAACGACGGTCGGCAGCTACCCCGTGTCCCTGGGAGCGCGGAGTACGCCTACCGCCCGCGGCACGAAGGTGATCATGGAGAAGGGTGTCAGCATCTGCATGCGCGGGCCCGGCTACTACGAGTGCGGCGTCAAGTACACGCAGCGCTTGACCTACGGCGGCGAGTACCTGCACGCCGCTCCCTGGAATCTGGCCAACCTCGGTAACACCGACACCTCGAACGGTTGCACCAACCTGAGCCCGGCCGACGCGGCGGTGCTATACCGCCTGCTCGAGATCGGCGATCTCGTCAACTACCCGAACGCCAACGGACCGGCGATGAAGCTTGCCGCCGGCTATGGCGACTGGAACGTGGCGTGGTCGACCTGGTTGACCGGCGGAGCGGTCGCCACGCGCTGAGCGCCGGGCAGCACTGGCGCGACGTTCGAAGGCCCCACCGTCATAGGTCCAGTGCATAGGTCATCTCCGCGCGCAGCTGGGCAATCTGTTGCGCGGCAGTCTCCGGCGACCCGTCGGCCGGGACCACCTCGAGGTAGGCCTTCAGCTTCGGTTCGGTCCCGGACGGCCGGACCACGACGCGCCCACCGTCCCAGCTCAGGCGCACCGCGTCCGTGCGGGGCTGCAGATCCGTGACCGTGACAGCGTGGGCGAGCAGGCTCGCCGGAGGATGGGCCCGAAGCCGCGCCATCGCGTCGTCGATGATGGCCAGGTCGTCCACCCGAACCGAGAGCTGATCGGTGAGGTGGCGTCCGTATTCAGCGGCGAGTTCCTCGAGGCGCTCGGGGATCGAGGTACCCCGCGCCTTGAGATCGGCGGCGAGTTCGGCGACGAGTAGGGCCGCGCTGATGCCGTCCTTGTCCCGGACCAGTTCCGGGGCAACCGCATAGCCCAGCGCCTCCTCATAGCCGTACACGAGATCCGGTGCTGCCCTGGCGAGCCACTTGAACCCGGTCAGCGTCTCGGCGTAGGGCACGCCGTTTCGCGCAGCCATAACCCCCAACATCGACGAGGACACGATCGTGGTTGCGTACGTCCCGCGAATCCCTTTGCGCAGCAGGCAATCGGCGAGCAATATGCCCACCTCGTCCCCGCGCAACCCGAGCCACTCACCTTCGTCGTTCGGCACCGCGACCGCGCACCGATCGGCGTCCGGATCGTTGGCGATGATGATGTCGGCGTCGCGCGAGCGAGCCAGGACCATCGCCAGGTCGAGGGCGCCCGGCTCCTCGGGGTTCGGGAACGCGACCGTCGGGAAGTCAGGATCGGGTGCTTCCTGCTCGGCTACGGCGATCGGCGGTGCGAACCCGGCGGCGGTGAAGACGCTGCGCAGGACCCCGGTCCCGACCCCGTGCATGGCCGTGTGCACGATGCGCAGCTCGCGCGGCCCGGGACGCAGCAGGCCAGCGACGGCTGCGACGTAGGCGGAGACCACCGTCTCGTCCAGGAGGGTGACCCGGAGCGGGTCGAGCGCGATCTCGCGTGTCGCACCGAGGCCACGAATCGCCGTCTCGATCTGCACGTCCGACGGCGGGGCGATCTGCGCTCCGTCGCCGCCGTAGACCTTGTATCCGTTGTCCTGCGGTGGATTGTGCGAGGCTGTGACCATCACGCCCGCCGCCGCCTGCAGATACTGCACGGCGAAGGCGAGGACGGGAGTCGGCACAAGCC
>JALYIL010000062.1 GCA_030775825.1 Actinomycetota bacterium | reverse complement strand
CTATAGACCTTTCTATAGCCGACCTGCCCGAACCAGAGCCAGTTCACGTAGACGCCCGTCAGCGACGACGCGACGATGAGCAACACGATGAGGATTGCGACAACTGACAGCGCGATCTTCCACCGTCGCGACAATGTCAGGTTCGGAATTGGCGGCCGCATGGCCACGGGCAGCTCCTTGGCAGGTGAACGCGCTCTTGGGACAACGTACTCAACCTGACGCGAGTTCCAGTCGGCGCGCCAGCGTGCGGCACGATGGCAGAGTGACCGGTTCCTCCTCAGCCCGTTGGCCCGTGTCCTCGCCTGCCCTCGAAACGGTAGCGGCCGAGATCGAGAATCACGTCGGACGGTCCGGTTGGGACCGGTCCCCCATTCTGTTCGCGCTCGTGCGGACAGCGCAATTCGCGGCCGACGAACCTGAGACCGCTGCTCGCCTCGGGCTCGACGACCCGAGTGGCACAAGGCCGGAGGCGCTCACCCCGATAGAACAGGAAGAGCTCCCTGCGGGCGATCTCGATGAGGTCCTCGCCCAGATCGCGTGGCCAGACTCGGTCGCCGGTTGCGGCCTGAGCCAGGAAATAGTCTTGTTGCCGCCGTCGGCGGAGGACGAAATTTCGGCAGCGTCAGTGCATCGGTCGCTCAGCGCTGCACTGTCACACCCCGCGCGACGTGAGGCTCGCCTTGTCGTTGCCGTCTTGCGCGACGGCACGAGTGCGGCAGTGCTGCGGCTCCGGGCAGCCGGCACCAGCGACGGCACCGAAGCTGTGGATGAGCTGCTCACCGGAGCGGATCTGGCGCCGAATCTCGTCGCCGCGCTCCTCGCGACCCTGCGGTGACCAGCGCCGCTCAGTCGTGGCACTTCGGCCCAGCCGTGACACGTCGGCCCAGCCGTGACACTTCGGTCCAGCCGTGACACTTCGGCTCAGCCGTGAATGCGGCTATGACTCAGCAGTGCGGAACCGGGGTGTGCGCCTGGATCGCCAGCAGGTCCTGGACCGCGTTGTGCAACGTATCGACCTTGACGACCTCGAGGCCTTTGGGAATAGCCCCAGACACGTCGGCGCAGTTGCCGGCCGGCGCCAGGAAGACCGTCGCGCCCTTGCGGCGCGCGGCGTTCATCTTCAGGGCAATGCCGCCAATCGGTCCGACCTTGCCAGTGGGGTCGATGGTCCCCGTGCCCGCGATGAACAGCCCCTTGGTCAGATCGACGGTGCCGACCTTGTCCATGATCCCGAGGGCGAACATCAACCCCGCGGATGGTCCGCCGATCTGGTTGCCCAGGCCGAGATCGACCGTGAACGGCGCGGCGCAGACAGGGCCGACCTCGATGCCGATGCGCCCCCCAATGTGGCCTGCGGCCGGCGGCGCGAGCGTGAGGGTCACACTGATCGACTTGCCCGCGCGGATCACCCCGACAGCCACGCTCTTTCCCGCAGGATCTTTCGACAACAGGGCGGTGAGAGCCGCCGCGGAAGCGACCGGGTGGCCGTCGATCGACTGGACGACGTCGTCGGGCAGTAGCTTGCCCTGCGCCGGGGTGCCGCCCTCGACCACGATCACGCCGAATTTGGGCGGGTAACCGAGCTCGCAGAATGCGGCAGCGATCGCATCGTCCTGCGATTGCGCGAAGTCGGCGGTGTTTTGCGTGTTCACCTGCTGCTGGCTCTGTCCGGGCGGGTAGACCGCCGAGCGCGGTACGACGACCTCGTCGTGTCGCAGCCATCCGTAGAGCGCCTCAAAAGCCGACAGCCGCTGCGTCGACACATTGACCGTCGTCATGTTCAGGTTGCCGGTCGTGTGATTCGGCGTCTTGCCGTTGATCACGATGATGACGCCGCCCTGCGAGTCGGTGCCCAGCGTGTTGAACGTGGGGCCGGGCGACAAGATCACGTAAGGCACCGGCAGGATCAGCGCTAGCGCGAACAGAACGACGAACAGGGCGCCCGCAACGGAAAGGGTGCAGACGCGTCGACTCATCCCGGCACCTTATCTGGCCAACCCGAGGGGTCACTCAGTCCCGAACCGGTGCGGGCGGCGTCCGCGCGGTGCCTCGGACCGGCACCGTCAGCGCCGCCAGGTACTCGTCGTGCTGGCGCATCCCGCGTGTGAAGCTCGGCCTTCGCCGCGGCCGGGCGCGCCACCACACCCAGACGGCGACGAGCGCTGTCGCCGCTGCTGGTCCCGACAGCCACAACGCCCACGCCATGCTCGCGACGCTACCGGCGGGCCGGCGTTCGCCGTGGGCGCAACGCGCAAGGCGTGGGTGAGGAACAGGGAGCGGAACAAACCCTTGGTGCCGATCGTGCTACTACCGTGACAGGTATGGGAAGCAACGTGCCGTTCGGCTTCGGCAGCGGCGAACGAGAACCCGGCGCTTCGGACGACATCACCGGCTCGATGCCGCTGTTCGCCGAACTGCAGAAGCTCCTGGCGTGGAGTGGTGGCCCGGTCAACTGGGATCTAGCCCGTCAGCTCGCGGTCTCCACCCTGGGCGGAGCGCAGCGCCCGGTTCCGCCTGAAGAGGTTGCTGCCATCACCGAGGCGCTGCGTCTGGCCGATCTGTGGCTGGATGAGGTCACCGACCTGCCCAGCGGAGGGAGTACCGTCGAGGCCTGGACCCGACTGGAGTGGATCGAGAAGACGCTTCCCGTCTGGTCAGCCCTCTGCGATCCGGTCGCGGCGCGTGTCGTAGCGGCGATGTCGAACGCCATCCCGGCTGAGCAACTGGCCGCGATGGGGACCGGCAACCCGCTGGCCGCGATCATGAGTCAAGTCGGCGGCCTCATGTTCGGCGCCCAGGTCGGTCAGGGACTGGGCGGGCTCGCGCAGGAAGTCGTCTCCTCCACCGATGTCGGCATCGCGCTGGGGCCGGCCGGGGTTGCCGCCCTCGTGCCGGAGAACGTCGCGTCGTTCGGCGACGGCCTGGAGCGCCCCGCCGACGAGGTACGCCTCTACCTCGCATTGCGCGAGGCTGCACATCAGCGCCTGTTTGCGCACGTACCCTGGTTGCGCCAGCGTCTGCTCGACACCGTGGAGGCCTATTCACGCGGTATCACCGTGGACATGTCGGCCATCGAACGGGCCATGGGTGACATCGATCCGAACAATCCGGAGAGTATTCAGAATGCCCTGACCGGTGGGCTGTTCGCTCCCGAGGAAACGCCGGAACAGGTCGCGACGTTGCGCCGCCTCGAGACGCTCCTCGCCCTCGTCGAGGGATGGGTCGACGCCGTCGTAGCCGCTGCCGCCGGGGAGCGGATGCCAGGAGCAGACGCGCTGCGCGAGGCGTCGCGGCGCAGACGCGCCACTGGCGGCCCCGCGGAACAGACCTTCGCAACGCTGGTCGGGCTGGAGTTACGCCCGCGACGGCTGCGTGAGGCCGCCGCGCTGTGGTGGGGTGTAACGGAGAAGCATGGCGTCTCCGGGCGCGACTCAGTCTGGGCACACCCGGACCTGATGCCAAGTGCGGATGACCTCGATGATCCCCTCGGCTTCGCCGACACCATGTACCGCGATCAGCTCACCGCGCAGGAGGTCGAGGCCGTCGATTCCGCTGAGCCCGCCGAGCCCGCCGATCCCGCTAAGGCCGCCGAGACTGAGGCGAAGGCCAGCGAGCGACCCGAACCCGACGAAATTTAACCGCTGACCCACGCGACGACGCCAACGCTGGCCATGAAACTGTCCCCGGCGAGCACGAGGCCGGTCATCGGGGTGCCGGGCACCTCACGTCGGTTGCTTGCGGACAGCCGGGCGCGCGCCGAGGACCGCACTGGCGTCGCGGCGGCGTCGGGTGCCCGGTACGCCCACCGGTCGCACCACGTCCAGGCGCAGGCGATCGTCATTCCACGACCGGATCGTCCGGGCCGGCGAGATCCGCGGCGAGGTCGTCGGCGATCGGCAGCTGTGCGGCCGCGCTGATCCCGTCGAGATAGCCCCGGGCGCGTTCGGTACGCGGGTACGAGGCGACGAGCGCCCAGAACTCCCGGCTGTGCGCTGGCACGATCAGGTGGGCGAGCTCGTGGACAAGGACGTAGTCCTGCACCCACGTCGGCATTTCCCGAAGCCGCTCGGACATGCGAATGGTGGCGTCGGCAGGGGTACAGGAGGCCCAGCGGGTGCGCATAGTGGGCACCCAACGCACGCTGGCCGGTCTCGCGCGCCCGTCGAGGTACGTTGCCGAAAGCTCTGCGGCGCGGCGGGACAGAGCCGCGTCGGTACCACGACGCCGAGTGGTTGGCCGGGTCCCGGAGTCCAGGCGCGCCACCATCCGGGCGACCCACTCGGCCTCCTCGGCTCTGGTGAACCGCCCGGGAATCATCACGATGATCCGCTCGCCCTCTCGGTAGGCAGCGACCGTACGACGACGACGGGCGCTCCGGCGAACCTCCACCTGAACAGTCACCTCGCTACGGTAGCCAGCCAGTCCGGCAGGGGTCGCGAACGCGCTGACAATCCACAGACCGCCTGTTCCATCGGCGTTATGCGGGTTGACAAACGCAGATCGCGTCGCAGCGCGCACGATGATCGTTGCGCCGCTAGCATCCACCTGTGGAATCGAGCCATCTGTTCTACGGCGACAACCTCGATGTCCTCCGTGAGAGTGTTGCAGCGAACTCGGTTGACCTTGTGTATCTCGATCCACCGTTCAACTCCAACCGCTCATACAACGTGATCTTCGACCGCGCGTCGGCAACATCAGATTTCACGGCACAGATGCAGGCGTTCGACGACACGTGGCATTGGACCGATGCGACCGAGACTCAGTACGAGCAGGCCATCCGGAGCTACCTGCCGCCAACCGCCGCCGA
>JALYIL010000061.1 GCA_030775825.1 Actinomycetota bacterium | reverse complement strand
AGTCAACGCCCTTGTCGAGGAAGGCTTGCACCGGCTCGGGCATCGGCGCACGCGCGCGCTCGATCACCCCGCGGATGCTCTTGCCGGTGAGGTCGGGATTCTGCTCCTGCCCGGACAGGCCGAACTCTTTGCCGATGATCTTCTTCGTGAGCACGTACCAGGTGTGGTCGTAGCCCGTGGTCATGATGTGCTCGAGCGTGCCGAGTGTGTCGAAGCCCGGAAACAGCGGAACCGGCAGCCGATTTCCCCGGGCGTCCAGCCACACCGAGGACGGTCCGGGCAGGATGCGGATCCCGTGATTGGTCCAGATCGGGTCGTAATTCCGGATTCCCTCGACGTAGTGCCACATCCGGTCGCGGTTGACGACGCGCCCGCCGGCGGCCTCGGTGATCGCGATCATGCGCCCGTCCACGAAGTCGGGGACGCCCGCGATCATGTGCCGGGGCGCCGGCCCCATGCGCGCCGGCCAGTTCGCCCGGACCAGGTCGAAGTTGCCGCCGATTCCCCCCGAGGTGACGATCACCGCTTGGGCGTGCAGTTCGAAGTCGGCCACCTCTACGCGCGAGCTCGGCGCGGCGCGCGCGACGCTGGACGGCTCGAGGACGTGGCCGCGGACACCCGTGACGGCCGATCCGCTCATGGTCACCTCGTCGACGCGATGACGAAAGGCGAAGCGCAGCAGCCCATTCTCGGCGGCTTGCTCGGCCCGTGCCAGGAACGGAGCGAGCAATCCCGGCCCGGTCCCCCAGGTGATGTGAAAGCGCGGCACCGAGTTGCCATGGCCGTTGGCCGTGTAGCCGCCGCGCTCGGCCCATCCCACGATCGGGAAGAATCGGACGCCGCGCTGGTGCAGCCAGGCGCGCTTCTCCCCGGCCGCGAAGTCGACGTAGGCCTGCGCCCATCGCAGCGGCCACACGTCCTCGTCATCGAGGCGGTCGAAGGCGGCGCTACCCAGCCAATCCTGCCAGGCCAGCTCGTAGGAATCCTTGATCCGCATCCGGCGCTGCTCGGGCGAATCGACGAAGAACAACCCGCCGAACGACCAGAACGCCTGGCCGCCAAGGCACTGGCTCGGCTCCTGGTCGACGAGGATAACCCGGCGTCCCGCGTCGGTCAGCTCGCAGGTGGCGACCAGCCCGGCGAGACCGGCGCCTACCACGATCACATCGGCATCCACCGTGACCTCCTCGCCGCGATCCGGCCCTACCCCACGAGTTTGAGCCGCCTGTCGGGATCGAACCGACGACCTATCGCTTACAAGGCGATCGCTCTGGCCATCTGAGCTAAGGCGGCAACCCCGACGAGGCTACCTGTCCTGCCGTAAACCCTCAGCGCGCCGGCCGTGAAACCCTCTGCGTCCATTCCCTCGAAGCAACGGGCACACTACTTACGTTTCCGTAGCCACGAAGGGCGTCCACCGGTGAGCCGTCTGCACAAGCCGAAAGCCGGCTTCTGGATCCGACTCTGTGTCGCGATCCTCTACCCATTCGATGCGCTCCTGTTCCGGATCAGGTGGCACCACCTCGACCGGGTTCCCGCCCCCGCGCAGGGCGGCGTCATCATCGCGCTGAACCACATCTCCTACGTGGACACCGTTCTCATGGCGCGGCTGGTGTGGCAGTCAGGCCGGGTACCGCGGTTCATGATCAAGGCTGGCGTTTTCACCAAGCCGGTCCTCGGCCAGATCATGAGGGGCGCCAAGCAGATACCCGTCTACCGGGGCACCTCCGACGCGGCTAGCTCGTTGCGCGAGGCCGTTACCGCGCTCGATCGGGGTGAGGCGATAGTGATCTATCCCGAGGGGACGATCTCGAAAGACCCGGCACGGTGGCCGATGCAGGGTAAGACCGGGATCGCGCGCCTGGTGCTGCTGTCTCCGCACACTCCGGTGGTGCCGGTAGGCCAGTGGGGGGCGCAGGCGCGAATGGGACTGCCGTGGTGGCGGCGCCTCACTCGCCGCACCGCACAGGCGAGCGTCGGCGAGCCATTGGACCTGAGCGGCTACCAGGACGGCGAGCCGACCGCCGAGACGCTCCGCGAGATCACCGACGTCATCATGGGCGCGGTGCGCGACCAGGTGGCCGTGCTGCGCGAGCAGACACCGCCGACCGAATTCTTCAAGCCGACGAAGACCTACGTCGACCGGGTCTGACCTCACGATGCCCGGCGCCGCCGGGCGATCTCGGCCAGCGTCACAGCGGCGGCAACCGAGGCGTTCAGCGACTCGGCCGCCTCGGCCATCGGTATGGACAGCGTGAGGTCACACGTCTGGCCCACCAGGCGCGAGAGGCCGCGGCCTTCCGAGCCCACCACCACCACGATGGGTTCGATCGCCATGTGCAGCTCGTCGAGGGTGGTCGATCCGTCCGCGTCCAGGCCGACGACGAACATCCCCGCCTGCTGGCAATCTTTGAGCGCACGCACGAGATTGGTGACTTTGGCGATCGGAACTCGCGCGGCGGCCCCCGCCGACGTCCGCCACGCCGTGGCCGTGACGCCCGCCGAGCGGCGTTCCGGAATGATCACCCCGTCCGCGCCGAAGGCGAGGGCCGAGCGCACGACGGCACCGAGGTTTCGCGGGTCAGTGACCCCGTCGAGCGCCACGATCAACGGCGCGGCGGGCGACTCAGCGGCGATGGCCAGCAGGTCCGGCAGTTCGCGGTACCCGAAGGGGGGAACCTGCAGCGCGATGCCTTGATGGACCAATCCGCCCGTGCGACGGTCAAGCTCGGCGCGGCTGACCTCGAGCAGCGAAATGCCACGATTGCTCGCGATCCGCACCGCCTCGGTGACGCGTTCATCCGATTCGATGCCCAGCGCGAGATAGAGCGCCGTCGCCGGGACCTTCGCCTTGAGCGCTTCGGCGACGGGATTGCGCCCAACGAGCAACTCGGCGGCCTCAGCCGGCCTCGCTCCCGCGCGACCCCCGCCTTCGCGCCGGGTCGCCGCGGCCGCCCGCCTGGCCGCCGGATGACCCTTGCGGTCAGTGGCCGCCGGCGTGGGGCCCTTTCCCCGGAGTGCCCGCTTTACCTGGCCTCCCGAGCCGACCTGGGCGCCCTTCTTCGACTTGCGGATCGCGCCCTTTCGTTGCGAGTTGCCGGCCACTAGACCTCTTCCTCGATGGTCCATCGGGGACCGCTGGGGGTGTCTTCGATGAGGATGCCGGCCGCGGCGAGTTGATCGCGAAGCGCATCGGCGGCGGCGAAGTCCCTGCGTTCGCGCGCAGCCGCCCGCTGTTCGAGGGCGACCGCCACCAGGCGCTGCACCACCGGCGCCAAACCAGGCGAGGATTTGGCCGCCCACTGCAGCGGGTTGATGCCGAGCACGCCGGTCATCACTAGCACGGAGCCGAGCGCCTCGCGGATCGCGTCCCGGTTGCCGGCCGCCAGCGCGCTGTTGCCTTCGCGCACCACGTTGTGGATCGCCGCGAGGGCCAGCGGAACGCCCAGGTCGTCGTCCATCGCCTCGGTGAACCCGGCGCACGCCACGCCGTTGGACAAGGCGGCCGAAACATCGCCGCTGGCCCCACCTCCCACGGCCAGGAGCTCCGCACTGCGCTGGACGAAGTTCTCGATGCGGCGATAGGCCGCGGCTGACTCGTCGAGGGCCTCCGGCGAGAATTCGACGTTGCTTCGATAGTGCGCGGCGCCGAGGTAGTACCGGACCTCGACCGGGCGCCACTGCTTGGTCACCTCGGTCACGAACAGCGAGTTGCCCAGTGACTTGGACATCTTCTCCCCGCCGGTCGTGAGCCACGCATTGTGCATCCAGTACCGGGCGAAGCCGTCGCCGGCGGCCACCGACTGCGCGATCTCGTTCTCGTGGTGCGGGAAGACGAGATCGAGGCCGCCGCCGTGAATGTCGAAGGCGGGGCCCAGGTATTTCGTGGCCATCGCCGAGCACTCCAAGTGCCAGCCGGGACGACCGCGTCCCCACGGTGTCGGCCAGGATGCTGTCAGCGGCTCGCCGTCCTTGTGACGTTTCCAGAGGGCAAAGTCGCGCGGGTCACGCTTGCGCAACTCCCCCTCCGTGTCGCCGGCGGGGTGCATGGCCTCCAGCCGCTGACCGGAGAGGCTGCCGTAGGAGGCGAACGAGCGCACGTCGAAGTAGACGTCACCGTCGATGGCATAGGCGTGCCCGGACTCGATCAGGCGCTGCATCAACTCGACCATCTCGGTGACGTGCCCGGTCGCCCTGGGCTCATAGGTGGGCGCCAGGCACCCGAGCACTTCGTAGGCGGCACTGAAGTTCCGCTCCTGCAGCGCCGCCCAAGCCCACCACGGCTCGCCCGCCTCGGCCGACTTGGAGAGGATCTTGTCGTCGATATCGGTGACGTTGCGGATGAACGTCACGGCGTAGCCGCTGTGCGCCAGCCAACGTCGCAGGATGTCGAAGTTCACCGCACTGCGGACATGCCCGATGTGCGGGGGGGCCTGGACGGTCGCGCCGCACAGGTAGATCGACGCCTTGCCTGGCTCGAGCGGGAGGAACTCGCGCTGCGACCGGGCAGCGGTGTCGTAGATGTGCAGCGTCACCGACTCATCCTACGGATGATCGAGCGGTGCTCAGCTCGGGTAGATACGCTCCGGCGACACCCGAACGACGACCCGGACGTTGTCCGTGCCTTCGTCGAGCGTGTACCGGCCGCCGGTGTATTTCTGCGACAGCCGCTGGATGAGCTCCGGGCCGCCTTCTGGGATCAAGGCAGCCGTGCCGTTCACGGTGACGTAGGCGTACGGGTTGGCGGGGTCGAACAGCGAGACGCTGACCCGTGGGTCACGGCTGATGTGGCGCTCCTTCACCCGCCCGACGACCGTGGCGAAGATTATGTCGTCGCCATCGTGGTCGGCCCACATCACGGTGGAATGGGGCGTGCCGTCTTTTGCCAGGGTCGTGAGGGTGACGAACGTGTCCGCCTCGAGGAGCTTCTTGGCCAGGTCGGGTAGCTGAGGACTCATGACCGTTCAACCGACCGGGCCAGGAGGTTGTTCCTTGCCCCGCGTCTGCCTGCATGCCGCCGTCAGCAGATAGCGTGCTCGGGGTGAGCTCCGCCGGATTGCACCCCGAGTCGACCGTGGTAGCCGCCGGCCGGCCGCCACGCGCGGACGCTGCCCCGCTGAGCGTGCCCATCGTGCTGGCCGCGCCGTTTCATCACGCCGACGCCGATGACACCAATCGTTACCTGCGTCACGACGGCACCGACACGGGGCGTGCCTTCGAGGCGGCCATCGGCGCGCTGGAGGGCGCGCCGGGCGAGCAGGTGGTTGCGTTCAGCTCTGGCATGGCGGCGACCGCGGCGATCGCCGAGGGGCAGCCGCGTGACACCGTTGCCGTGGTGCCGGCCGCGGCGTACTCCGGGACCGTGGCGATCTTCGCCGAGCAGCAGCGGCTTGGCCGGATGACGACGCGCCCCGTGGACATCGCCGACACGGACGCCGTCCTACAGGCGCTGCCGGGGGCGAACCTGCTGTGGCTGGAAACCGTCACCAATCCGCTCATGCAGGTGGTTGATCTGCCCGTCCTCATCGACGCCGCGCGGCGCGTGGGTGTCCTCACTGTCGTCGACTCGACGTTCTCGACCCCGCTGCTCGTCCGGCCCCTCGAGCTGCACGCCGACATCGTCGTGCACTCGGCGACGAAGTACCTGTCCGGCCACTCGGATCTGCAGATCGGCGTGCTGGTGGCCCGGTCCGCGTCGACGGCCGGCGCGCTGCGTCTGCGCCGCGGTCTCACCGGAGCGATCGCGGGCGCCCTCGAGACCTACCTCGCCCTTCGGGGTTTGCGAACGCTCGCGATCCGCATGCAACGGGCGCAGGAGAACGCCATGGAGCTGGCCAACCGGCTGGCGGCCCACCCAGCAGTGACCCGAGTGCGCTTTCCGGGGCTGGCGAGCGACCCCGGGCACGAGCGGGCCAGCCGACTGCACAACGGCTACGGCGCGATGATTGCCTTCGAGGTCGCCGGATCAGCCGAGGACGCCGAGCAGGTATGCCGCCGCGTGCAGCTGATCACGCACGCCACGAGTCTCGGTGGCGTCGAATCGCTCATCGAACGCCGGGCTCGTCATCCCATCGACGCGGCGCACGGCACGCCACCGAACCTGCTCCGGCTCTCCGTTGGGATCGAGCACGTCGAGGATCTCTGGGCTGACCTCGCCCAGGCGCTCGGCAGCGCAGCGTCAGCGTGACAGCAGCGCGGTCGCCATCGCCGCCAATCCTTCGCCCCGACCCGTCAATCCGAGCCCGTCGGTCGTCGTCGCGGCCACGGACACGGGCGCCCCTACCGCGGCGGTGAGGACCGCCTGGGCCTGCCCGCGGCGCGGGCCGAGCCGGGGCGTGTTGCCGATCACCTGTACCGAGACGTTGGCGATCGTCCAGCCCGCCTCTGTCACGAGCCGAGTGACCTCGCTCAGCAGGGTCACGCCGGAGGCGTGCGCCCAGGCCGGGTCGGAGGTGCCGAACACCTCGCCCAGATCCCCCAGGCCGGCTGCCGAGAGTAAGGCGTCGCACGCGGCGTGCGCGGCGACATCTCCGTCGGAGTGACCGCCGCAGCCGTCCACGCCCGGCCAGAGCAGTCCCGCCACCCAGCACGGCCGTCCCGCTTCGATGGGGTGGACGTCGACGCCGATCCCTGTCCGCACCGTGGCCATCAGTGCCGGACCACCATCTCGGCCACCAGGAGGTCCCAGGGCCGAGTGATCTTGAAGGATTCGTCGGCGCCGGCCACGACACTCACCGCAACCCCCAGCGCCTCCACCAACGCGGCGTCATCGGGCGCACCGTCGGCACCGTTAGCAGTGCTGGCGCTGCTGGCGTGCGCGGCGGCCAGCACGCTGCGCCGGAATCCCTGTGGCGTCTGTACTGCCCGCAGCGTCGACCGGTCAACGGTCGCGATCACCGCGGATCCCCTGACCCGTTTGATCGTGTCCGAGACCGGGAGGACCGGAATCACTGCATCCGCGCCGGCGGCGAGCGCGTCCACGACTCGCGAGATCACGCCGGCCGGGACGAAGGGCCGCGCCACGTCATGCACGAGCACGAGATCCACGTCCGCGCCGAGTTTCGCGAGACCGCGCCAGACCGACTCACGCCGCGTCTGTCCGCCCTCGACGACGACCGCCGTCGGTGCGATGGTCCGGGCCGCGTCGACGTGCGACGCCGGCGCCACGACGATCAGGTCGCGAACCGCGTCATGCTCGCGGAAACGCAGATACGCATAGTCGAGCAGGGTCCGGCCGGCGACGACACAGAACGCCTTGGGTACCGAGGCGCCCAGTCGCTGACCTTCTCCGGCCGCAACAAGAATGGCGGCGACGGTCGGGTGACCGTTCGCCGCCATTGCCGACGCTTCGTGTCTCAGGCCACGGCCTCGGCGAGCACCTCATCGAGCACGATCTCGGCCTTGTCTTCGTTGGTGCCCTCGGCTAGGGCGAGTTCGCTGACGAGGATCTGGCGCGCCTTGGCAAGCATTCGTTTCTCGCCCGCGGACAGGCCACGGTCGCGGTCGCGGCGCCACAGGTCGCGCACTACCTCGGCCACCTTGTTCACATCGCCGGAGGCGAGCTTCTCCCCGTTGGCCTTGTACCGGCGCGACCAGTTGGTGGGCTCCTCGGTGTGCGGAGCCCGCAACACCTCGAAGACCTTGTCGAGACCTTCCTGCCCAACCACGTCGCGAACCCCTACGACATCTGCGTTCTCAGCAGGAACGAGAACCGTGAGATCGCCCTGCGCAACCTTGAGTCGCAGGTAGGTTTTCTTGACGCCCTGGAGGAGCCGTTCTTCGATGGCCTCGATCAGCGCGGCCCCGTGATGCGGGTAAACAACGGTCTCGCCGACCTTGAAAGTCATGTGTTCGAGCCCCTTTCCACTACCTCAAGGGTAACACGGAGCACAGTGCGGAATCCGGGCGTGTTTTCGAATCGGCCCCTGTTCGTCATGGTAATGAGCTCGCCATTTGCGCTGTCCGGGCGCTGATTCACCCCGTTTGGTCAGCCGGAGCGAAGCGCTCACAGCGCGCTCGATAGGCTGTCGTGCGGTTGCCGCGGGGTGCCCGATGACCTCGGATTTTCCAGGGAGTTGAAGTGAAAGCACAGCCGGCCATGCGGCGGCATTTCGGCATCGGGCTCCTCGCCGTCTGCGCGGCGCTCCTGACCTCATGCGCGGCCGGACAGCGGGCGCAGACGGCCGAGGTGAGTCCCGCCATCGATGGCGCCGCCGCGAAGGTGGGCACCCTGGAGCTCCACGAGGTCGCGATCAAGGCCCCGAGCGGCAACTCCTACCCAA
>JALYIL010000060.1 GCA_030775825.1 Actinomycetota bacterium | reverse complement strand
ACTACTTCATGCCGATCCGGCGAACTCGCCTGCGCCGCGAGCTGTCGAAGGAGTTCACGCAGCCTGGTGAGATGGCATATTTCGACGACGACAAGCGCATGTTGACGGCTCGGGGCATGAAGTTCGCAAGCGGCAAGTCCTGGGCGGAGGATCCGCCGTCGCGAACACGTCATCTGATCACGAACGTCAGGGTGACGTCTGACGACGGCCATGAACTGCACACTGAAGCGAACTTCCACGTATATCGGACTCGCCTGAAGTCCGAAGTCGACTCTTGGGTCGGCTCCCGACAGGATGTCCTCCGTCGCGAGCAAGGCTCGTTCGTAATCGCCAAGCGGCGCGTCCTGCTGGACCAGTCGATCCTCTTGGCACGCAACCTAACTACCATGTTTTGACGGTTCCTGAACCGACATCGCGTGCTTTAGCAGTCCGGTTCCGGATGGACGACCGTGCATGGGGTATATCGGTTGAAGACGGCGAGCCGGGCATCGGCTATATCGGCTGGGAGGTTGCCAGTCTGTCCGCACTTGAACGACTCAGGGTCAGGCTTACCGGAGCCGGGTTCGCGGTCGAGGCCGATCCCATCTCGCCAAGGTTCGCGGCGTGTTGAGTCTCCTCACGTGCCGAGATCCGGCGGGTTTCGAGCTGGAGTTCTTCTATGGAGCCGAAGTCAGCAGTACTCCGTTCGTCTCTCCTCGCGGCGCCAGTTTCGTTACCAGCCATAACGGGCGCACACTCGGGCTGGGACACGTTGTCATGTTCGTCAACGACTTGCAGGCGACGTCGGACTTCTACATGACGTTGCTGGAGTTCGCTCCGTCAGATTCGATCATGCACGGCGCAATGCGCGCAACGTTCGCGCACATCAACCCTCGCCATCACAGCCTTGCCTTCGGCCCCGCCATGGGCCCAATGGTCCAGGGCTTCAACCACATCATGCTGGAGGTCGAAGACATGGAGGTCGTCGGCTGCGCTTTGGACCGGTTGGCTGAAAAGGGTGTGCCGGTCACTGTCACCCTCGGTAAGCGTTCGAACGATCATATGACCTCGTTCTACATCCGGACGCCGTCCGAATTCGACATCGAATACGGCGTGGGCGGTCGCATCGTCGAGAACACCTGGGTGCCGGCGTGGTTCCGGAGTCCGAGCATATGGGGCCACAAGCGTACGATTGTCACGAGCAATCCGGCCATCGAAGAACTGATAGGCGAGCCGGAGAGCGCACTCGAACCGGGTTCCGTATCGGAATCGGCAAACCACTGATACTCAGGCCGAACACCAGACCTCGAAGGCGCATCCAGCCTGAAACGGTGCCAGTTCATGAGAGTCCTATTGCGTGTCCGAGTGTAATGTCCCAGGGCTCGGCTGCAGGTGGCGGGTGAGCTGCTCGATCGCGGCTGTACTGTTGCGTGCGACGGTCAGGCGCGCGAGGGTTGCATGCTCGGCTCGAAGATCTCGTCCCCCTCCCGGTTGGTAGGGCTGGGACCAGCGCCGGTAGAGTTCGGCGGAGTCTCGCAGCGACGCGATGACCCCAAGCAGGCGATCATTGCCGCAACCCGCCACGAGTGCTGAGTGAAACGCTGTATGGGCTTCAACCCATTTCTGGGAAAAGCGGCCGTCGCCCCCGGCCGGCACGATCGGTGTGCTCTCTAGGACGTGATGAGCGGCCAACACCTGCCCTTCCCACGCCAAGTCGCCGCGCTCTACCGCCCACTGGAGGCCTATGGATTCGACCGCCGCCCGAGCCTCAGTCAAATGCAAATGATCCACTGACGACAGGTCCATCACGAAGAAGCCGTGCTGCGGCACCGATCGAAGGAGACCTTCGCCGGTAAGGCGGCTGAAAGCCTCCCGAGCGACGTTGAGCCCCACGCCACTCTGCGCCCGGATCTCGTCGATCTTGAGACGCTGCCCAGGCCTAAGCCGACCTGCGAGAATGTCTTCTCGAACTCGGCGGTAAAGGTCCTGCGTCAGGGTCTGCATCGCGACGCTCTTCCGAGGCGCCTTGTTGTCGACCATGTCGCGACTCTATCCAAGTAGGAGCAGGCGCACGCTGCGCCATGCCGCGCGTGAGCCGCGAAGGCTCGGGAGCCCATTGGTAGGCTCCAGCACGTCGTTCGTGCTCAATTCCGCCCCGCCAGGATGAACCATCGGAGAACTAAGAAACCTGACGCTGCGCCAGGACATTGTCGGCTTTCGAAAGGTCACGGGATATCGCGAGCGCGGCTGTGCGGACGGCAGGACCCATTTTGGACGGGTCGAAGTTACCTGTCGAACCGGTGACCGAGATTGCGGCGACGACCTTTCCGTATGCCGCGAATACTGGGGAGGCAACGCACGCCGTACCAATCACAGACTCGTCGCACGTTTGGGCAAGTCCGGTGTCGCGCACCGCCTCCAGCTGTCGGACGAAGAGACCCGGCGCCGTGAGCGTGTATGGAGTGCATCGTCGCAGCGGGCGCGCGAAAACAGCCTGGACCACGGCGGGATCTGCGAACGCGAGGAAGGCCTTGCCCACTCCGGTGCAGTGGGCCGGCACGCGACCGCCCACCCGCGACAATGAACGCGGGCTACACCGTCTCACTATCTTCGCCAAGAAGATCATGTCGGTGCCATCGAGCACGGCAAGCTGAACGGTCTCCTTCGTCGCCTGATGCAGGTCAAGCAGATACGGCAGCGCGGCATCCCGGAGGCTGAACTGTCTGGGCACCCGCATCCCTAGCTCGAAGAGCTGAATCCCGAGTCGGAACCCAGTGCTGGTCCGTTCGATCATCTGCCACTCACTGAGCGTCCCCAGGAGCCGGTGGACCGTCGCCTTCGGCAGCCCGGAGATGGCTGTTACCTCGCCCAAACTCAGTTCCTGGCGAGCCGTCGCGTCGAAGCAGTGCAAGATCGACATCGCCCGGCCGAGCACCGACAATGGTGGATGATTTGCACGATCATCCGTAATCATGACTGTCATCACACGATCATGCACCCGGCTCCCTGTTTAGTCCAAGTGTCTAACGTTAAGAAGGAACACCCGGGGGAGGGATTGTCCAGAGGATGCCGAGCAGTCGTGGGGGTCCAGGGTGTGGGCGAAACGGCGTCGTCGACCTAGGTGCATCGGGCGCTTGCGGCCCTGTTCCTGGGTACCGCCGTCGTCCAGCGCGGTCAGTTCAATCCGATCGGCGGGATGGTAGGTAACGATTTCATCGAGACGGGAACTTTCGGCCCGCAGCTTCATGGCTACAGGGGATGGATCGATCCAGGACGCCTTCGACGATGGCGGGACCAATGGTCACCGTCGCTCTGGCGAAAGTTGTCCGCAGACGTTCGCTCACTGGTGCACCATCCTTGTGTCGGTGGCCTCGGATGGGTTGCCGATGCGCCCGAGGTGCTGTCGGGTCATCGCCCCGCTCGCTTGACACGGTCGATGTCCACTGTGAGATCTGCGGGATCC
>JALYIL010000059.1 GCA_030775825.1 Actinomycetota bacterium | reverse complement strand
ACGCGGCCTGCCCACCTCGGCAGTGTCGACCGCATCCAACAATTCCGTCATGACGTGTCCTCTCCGAGTCGCTCCTGCGACTCATCGTTGAGGTCACGCCCTTACACAGAAGTTCTGACACGCCCCCGCGGCCGCGCGGACCTCGAACGGTCAGATCGCCACCGATCTGGCGATCACTCAGGACACGGTCCGTAAGTGGCGGGGCCGGTTCGCCACCCACCGCCTCGACGGGCTCAAGGACCTGCGCGCAGTGGCCGCCCGCGGGTGTTCGGTGACGCCGTTGAGGCCGAGATCAAAGCCCTCGCCTGTGCTCTGCCGACCGAGCGGGACGTGCCGCTGTCCCGTTGGAGCGCAACGGAACTCGCCACCGAAGCCGCAGCGCGCAACATCGTGAACGCAGACGCCCAGGCACCGTCTGCCAGCACCATCAGTCGCTGGCTACATGGCGATGCGATCAAGCCGTGGCAGTGCCGATCGTGGATCTTCCCCCGCGACCCCGACTTCGGTCCCAAAGCCGGTCGGGTCCTGGACCTGTTCGAGCGCCGCTGGAACGGCCGGCGCCTCCGCGACGACGAGTACGTCATCAGCGCCGACGAGAAGTCCCAGCTCCAAGCCCTCCGGCGTCGCCACCCCGACCTGCCACCGGCCCCCGGCAGGGTCCGGCGGCAAGAGTTCGAGTACCACCGCGAAGGCACGCTGGCCTACCTCGCCGCTTACGACGTGCACCGAGGCAACGTCATGGGCATCACAGCCCCCAAGACCGGGATCGTGCCCTTCGCCGAGCTCGTCGAGAACGTCATGACCTGCGAGCCCTACGCCAGCGCCCGCAGGGTGTTCTGGGTCGTCGACAACGGCAGCAGCCACAACGGCGCCATCTCGATCACCCGGATGCACAACGCCTGGCCCACCGCCCAGCTCGTGCACCTACCCATCCACGCGAGCTGGCTCAACCCGGTCGAGATCTTCTTCAGCATCGTGCAGCGCAAGATCGTCAAACCGCAGAACTTCCCGAATCTGGAAGTCCTCGCCCAGCGGCTACTGGCCTTCCAAGACCGCTACAACCTCAGCGCCGAACCCTTCAAGTGGCGCTACACCCGAAAGCACCTCGACCAGCTCCTGGAACGACTCGCCGCCCACGAAGCACAAGCAGCATGACCCCCGACGAACTAACGGGCATGACCACTAGTACTCAGGCCGTTCTGCTGGACAGCACGTCGTAGTACCGGAGAAGACGGCCGCGCGCTTCACTCACTCGATGAACCCTCACATCCCCGCTGTCGATGCCGATGTCCTCGATCGCCTCGTCGAGTCCCTTGTGCACGCCGAGGGGAGTCGCCGGCCGATTGAGCCTTTGACCGCCACCGTCCCGACGCTGAGCATGGCCGATGCGTACGCGATCCAGACCCGCATCGCCGCGCGTCGCGTCGACGGCGGAGAGCGGGTCGTGGGCCGCAAGGTCGGTCTGACCTCGACGGCGATGCAGGCCCAGTTGGGTGTAGCGGAGCCCGATTTCGGCGTGCTGTTCGAGTCAATGGTGATCCCGTCGGGCGCCCGCCTGGCCATGGACACCCTGATCGCGCCGAGGGTCGAGGCCGAGTTCGCCGTGCGGATGGGCCGAGACCTGTCCGGGCCAAGGGTGACCCTGGCCCAGGCTCGGGACGCCGTCGCCGAGGTCATGCTCGCCCTCGAAATCATCGACTCGCGCATCGTCGACTGGCGAATCGGGCTGGCCGATACGATTGCCGACAACGCCTCGTCGGCGCGCGTCGTCCTGGGCTCCCCGGCCGCGGCGATACCGGAGCTGTTGCTCGGTCTGCCCCACGCTCAACTGGTCTATGCCGAGGACGGCGAGGTTGTCGACGGCGGGCCCGGGTCCGCCGTGCTCGGCGATCCCATCGAGGCGGTGGTGTGGCTGGCCCGCCGTCTGAGCGTCTTCGGGGTAGCACTCAACGTCGGCGACGTGGTGATGACCGGCGGGGTTCACGCCAGCCGTCCGATCCAGGCCGGAACCGAGCTGTCAGCGTGGTCGGACGGCTTCTCGGCGGTCTCGCTCCTTGCCGTCTGAGTCTCGGTCATCGCGCGTTGGCGAGGTCGAGCGCGACGTCGACGATCATGTCTTCCTGACCGCCCACGAGGCCTCGGCGTCCGACCTCGATGAGGATGTCGCGGGTGTCGAGGTTGTAGGCCACCGCGGCGCGCTCGGCGTGGCGCAGGAAACTTGAGTAGACCCCGGCATAGCCGAGCGTGAGCGTTTCGCGATCGACTTGCACCGGTCGGTCCTGCAGCGGGCGGACCAGGTCGTCAGCGGCGTCCTGGAGCGCGAACA
>JALYIL010000058.1 GCA_030775825.1 Actinomycetota bacterium | reverse complement strand
TCGCGGCCTGGATCGAGGATTACAACAGCACCCGCCGGCACTCGGCGCTCGGGATGCGCTCGCCGATCGACAACGAACGCTCCACCTGCGAGCCGGCGACGAGCCGGAGCAAGGACCCCACCGCGGCATGAGTGCCAGACAGCTCCCCGCCCCCAATAGTCGTGGCGTCCTCACCGGTGTCAAGGCCAAGCCCTTCGGATGTCCTCCGGCCACCGAGTACCACCCCTTCACCGTCCAGACCGCTGACCGGCTGATGACGGTCGAGGACCTGTGCGCCTACCTCGGCGTCTCGAAGGACTTCATCTACGACCAGGTACGAGACGGTCGGCTGCTGGCGATCCGCATCGCTCGCCAGTTGCACTTCCGTCCGCCCGACGTCGACGCGTTCGTCGAGGCCAACGCCGTCGCCGGCTGCGACATGTGATCACGTTCATCAGGGTAGGCCGGTGCGGTCGAACTCCTGTTGTAGCCGCGGCCGACGGCGATTGGTCTCACGCAGCTCGGCGATGAACCAGTCGACCTCAGCTTCGTGTTCTGATCCAGCAGCGAGCTTGCGCATCCTCTTCAGCCTGCGTGCGGCGATCTGATAGTGCTGCGCTCCGGTCTCAACAAGCTCGCGCAGGACGAGGCGATTCAGGACCGGCAGCACGGCGATCGGGTCGACCTTCTCGTACACCTTGACCAGATCACTCCACGTGCGATCGTCGTCTAACGTCAGCGAGTGGGCCAGCTCCCACGCATGCTGCACATCCTTGAGCGACAGCAACGCGAACAACACCGCATCACGCGGGCTGGCCGCGAGCCGCTCCATGACCTCATCGCGGTGCTGCGGCCACGCTTGGCCCGCATCGCGATACACATGCGCGGCGGTGCTGGAGGAGGGCCAGCGTCGGAACAGCTCCAGCCGTGCCGCGAGCAGCTCGGCCGGACGGTGCTCGGTGAGCAACTCGCACCAGTACTCGCCGGCCTTCAGTGACTGGTGACCCGGGCCGACGTCGAGCGCCCGCGTGGCCCAATCGATCGCAAGGTCGAACTCACCGATCTCGGCTAGCGCCTCGGCGGTGTCCTGCAGCCACGCGGCCACCTTCCGGTCCCGGCCGTGCGTGCGGATGATCGCCTCCACATCGCGGTCCAACACCGCCAGCCGCCGTGCGTTCCAGTCCAGCGTGAACCACTCGTGGTGTGCGACGTCGTCCACCGCTCATCGTCCGAAGGCCGGATGCCGAGGCTGGCTTTGACCTCGGCGAGCTTGGCTCGGTAGGCGGCCATGCCCTTGTCGCCGAGCGCGGGAGCATACACGACGGGATCGAGGTGGAAGTAGTCGCACTCGTTGTCGAACTGGAACGCCATCATCCAGTCGGCCAACTTCGCGAACGGCGGCTTCGCCCGCGCCGCGAGTTCGGGATGCAGGTCCAGTAGCGCTCGGCGCGCATGATCACCTTCAATGCCGAGGCAATCGCCTTCTGCGTCACCGCGAAGACGACGACCGGATCCGCGGTCTCGGCTGCCTTCTCGAGCATCGCCACCGCTTCGTGCATCTGTCGCCCGTGCTCGTTGGCGGCGCCCCATCGCCACAGGTCCGCACGAGTACGGATCAGCGGCAGAACCGCGTCGGCAAGGTCGGTCATAACGCGATCCGAAGTACGCGCAGGGCGTCGACTGTCGTGCGCGCATCAGGCTCGGGAACCATGGCGGCGAGGTCTGATCGTCCGACAGCTCGGAGCAACTCACACAGTCGCGCGCGCACGGTGCCCGATTCAGTTTTCGCGGCGCGCGTGATCCGCTCCGAACGAGCCCGTCCGGAGGTCAACAGGTCTTGTAGACGCGTCCACGCTTCGGCTGGCGGCACCTCGATCGAGCGTTCCCACGAACCGAGGACTTCCAGCAGGGCCACTTCGGTCGGGGTCAGTCCGGCCTTCCTCCGCCCAGTACGAGCTGCGCGCGCCACGAACCGAACGCTGCCGGTGCTCTGCGGAGCCCGGGCCGGGACAGCGATCTGAGCCTGCCGCGGCACCTGAGTGGACAGGCGGAGCAGGTTCGCCGCGTAGAGCCCAGCCGGCCCAACCCCCGGCCCGGGTGCAAGCTCGCGGATGAGGGCATGGGTCGGAGGAAAGCCCAGGCCCAGCGGCGACCTGGTTCCACGCCAATACAAGCCACGCCGGACGCGGCGCAGCTCGCCGTTCGCCACGAGATCCGCCAGAAAATGCTTCGTGGTTGACCGCGCGCCCGCGATCTCCTCCAGCCGCCAGAATCGGTTGCGGGAACGGAGGATGCGGTGACGTTCGCGCAGCGGGGTCCGCCTGTCGCGCATGCCTGCAGCAGGAGCCGTCACGACGTCCTCATTCCCCTCAAGATGCTACGAGAAAGTTCTTTAGCGATGTCACGAGATGGTACGCGAACGACCTCATCCCGAAGCGGTCCGTGGCCACTGCCGCCCTCGCAATGCATGTATCAGAATTAAGTCACGAAGAGTGTGACGCTATGCGATGTGAATACACCGCGGGTGCGGGCGCCCGAGCTTGCGGACGCGCTGCTGGCGCGCGGGATCGCGTCTGCGACGACGAGCGAATTGGCCGAGATGCTCGACATCCCAGCGGACCAGGTCCGCCGGCGCCTGCACGCGCCAGCCCGCCGAGGCGAGTGGGTCACCCCGGCACAAGGATTGTGGATCCCGGTACCACCAGAATATCGACTGTGGGAGCGCCCGAAGGCATCGAGCTGGTCGATCTCCTGATGCGCCACCTCGACCTGGACTACTACGTCGGCGGGCTATCTGCCGCAGCGATCCACGGCGCCTCCCACCAAGCGCCCCAGGTGTTCCAGGTCGCCACGAGCAGGCACGTCCGCGACCGCCAGGTCGGCCGCACGCGGTTCCAGTTCCTGATGCGCCGCGCGACGGCCACGGTTGCGACGATCGCCCACCCCACCCGCTCGGGAACAGCTCAGGTCTCATCGCGCGAGGTCACCATGCTGGATGTTGCCGCTGATCTAGACATCGCCGGAGGCATCGGCAACGCGGCGACCGTCGTCATCGAGTTGGCAGAAGACCGCGTCTATGAGGCCGAGCTCGCGAATCTGACCAGCGACTTCCCCGCCGCAGCGGGACGCCGGATCGGCTGGCTGCTCGAGGAACGCGCGGGTCACGATCCGCTGGACGCCGTCAATGCCGCAGTGGTGGGCCGGGTCATCGAGCCGTCCTGGTTGGACCCGAGCGGGCCGCGCATCGGCTCGCTGGCGAGGCGCTGGCAACTGCGGGTCAACCACGAGATCGACGAAGAAGCGTCGTAGTCCCCGGATAGGTTCACACCAATGATTCCCGCGAACGCCATCACCGCGTGGGCCGGCGCTCACCCATGGCCGACGCGCGTCCAGATCGAGCAGGTGGCCTTGACCCCGTGCGGTGGACACCTCGTAAGCGAGGATGTTCATCATGGGAAGACAACGTAGAGAGTTCAGTCCTGAGTACAAGGACGAGGCCGTCAGGCTGGTGATCAACACCGGACGTGCGG
>JALYIL010000057.1 GCA_030775825.1 Actinomycetota bacterium | reverse complement strand
TTGTTGGAGTGTGTGTGGCCGGCAGCGTTGGACACCGCGCAGCAGCCGTTCAAGTCGAGTACCTGGGTGGCGGCGATGACCGTGGTCCTCGAGCGTGACGGGGGCGAACTGGCCCGCACTCGCCGCTTGGGTGCGGACCGGTTCGAGACGGCGGTGCGGCGCGAGATCATCCGATCCGATAAGCAGAAACCTTGCCGCCGCATCCTGCGCAGCGTGTTCGCGGCGTTGTCCGATCTCGCCGGTGTGATCACTCACCGACCCGGCGCGCTGGAACGTGTCGGGCTGCTGCTGAGCGACTGGCGCGAGACCCAGCGACGCCAGGTCGATGCCGAGACCCGGATGCTCGCCGTGCTCGATGAGTTGAAGCTGACCGAGCTGGTCACCTCCATCACCGGCCTGTCCGCGATCGGCGCCGCGGCGATCCTGGCCGAGACCGGCGACCCGAACCGGTTCGCTACCGCCCGCGCGTTGGTCAAACACTCCGGCCTCGCGCCACGAGAGAAACTGTCGGGCACCTTCAAGGGCCGCACCAAACTCACCGGCCAAGGCCGACCCGGACTACGACTTGCCGCGTGGCGAGCAGTCTGGGGCGCCCAGCGCGCCAACCCTGTCTATGCCGCCCGGTTCGCACATCTGACGAAACGGGAGACGAACAAACTGAAAGTGCCACAGGCCCACGCCGTGATCGCCGCCGCGATCCTGCGACATCTGCACGCCGTCGTCACCACCGGTCAAGCCTGGGACCCGATCATCGCCACCCACGGCACCCACCACGAGGTGCCCATCGCCGCCTAACGACACGGCGGCTCTCGAGCAGGGTCGGGGCGAGCCCCACGCGGCATTGAGACACCCCGGTGATCTCGACGCTCATCATGGGCAGCCCCGCCCGTCGTCTACACAACCCAATTCCACGCTGCCGGGACCAACCCCATTCAGCTATGCAGGGACAGACGACGGACGAGGCACCGATCCAGAAACCCTTGACACAAAACGACTTACGCTGATGAGTGGGTTGCGTGCGTATCGTTGCCGCGCGACGAATCCGATGAGCAGCGCGAGGCTGGCGGCGCCGAGGGTGAGCGTCTGCGAGGCCAGCCAGCCCTTATCGGCAGCGGGCTTGACGATCGTGTACACCGCGAGCATGAGCGCTCCCGTGACCAGGCCGGCGCCGAGGACGTCCGCTCCCGCCCCGAAGCCCTGGCCCTTGTCGGTCGGAACGAGCCGCAGCGAAGCGAACGCGACCGCGATGCCGATCGGAACGTTGACGAAGAAGATCCAGTGCCAGTTGATCGCCTGTGCGATGACGCCGCCCGCGAGCAGCCCCACTGCGCCACCTGCCGACGCGACGAATGCGAAGACTCCGATCGCCTTGGCCTGCTCCTGCGGTGCGGGGAACATGGTCACGATCATGCCGAGCACGACCGCGGAGGTCAGCGCGCCGCCGGCACCCTGGACGAACCGCGCGACCACCAGCATCTCCTGGTTGACGGCCAACCCACACGCCGTCGATGCCGTGGTGAACACGGCCAGTCCGATCAAGAAGATCCGGCGCCGACCGATCAAATCACCCAACCGGCCCGCCAGTAGCAGCAGTCCACCGAACGCGATCAGGTAGGCGTTCACCACCCACGCCAGAGTGGCCGGCGTGAAGTGCAGATCGGTCTTGATTGCCGGAAGGGCGACGTTCACGATCGTCGCGTCCAACACGATCATCAGCATGCTGCCGCACAAGACGTAGAGCGCCAGCCAACGGGAAGGGTCGGTTTGGGCTGCTGTCGAAGTCTTCATATCCGAGACGTTAACGCACGCGGTCATTGTTCACAAGTTGTTACTCCTAATTAATGACTCTATGGTATCGTTTCGGTATGGCCCTCAGTAGGACGTACGGAGACTCGTGCGGCGTGGCGCACGCCCTCGAACTGGTCGGCGAACGCTGGGCGATGCTGGTGGTCCGGGAATTGATGCTGAGCGCTAAGCGCTTCGGCGACATCAAGGATGGACTGCCGGGCATCAGCGCCAACGTGCTCTCGCATCGACTCGACGAGTTGGAGCGGGCCGGCCTGGTCACTCGCCGCAAGCTTCCGAAGCCTGCCGCGGTGTGGGTGTATGACCTCACGCCGTGGGCGCGCGACCTGGAACCGATCATGCAGACGTTCGGACGGTGGGCGGCCCGCGACCCTCAACACCGAAAGGATCTGCACTTCGGCACCACGTCGCTGGTCCTGTCGCTGCGCACCAACTTCGACCCGTCGCTGGCTGACGGAGTGCACCTGGTCGTCGCGTTGCGGCCCAACGACGAAACCTACGTCGCACGCGTCGCACGCAAGAAGTTGACCATCGAAGCAGGCGAGCCAACTAAGGCCGACGCTACGATCGCCGGCGATCCACGTGCCTTCGCTGCGGTGACGTATGGCGGGCGTCTCCTCGCCGACGCCATCGACGCGGGAGAGCTGGTCGTCACCGGCAACGCAGCCTCGGCGGAGTTGTTCCTGCACCTGTACACGCTGCCGCCCACGGCAAGCGCATAGCGAACCTCGACATCGTGCACCCGGGCCGACTGACCGTAGAGGAGTGAGCATGAGCAAGGTGATCGCCGACATCTCAATGTCGCTGGACGGGTACGTCACCGCACCCGGCGCGGACGTGAAGCACAGCCTCGGTATCGGTGGCGAGGCGATCCACGCATGGGTGCTCGAGGAGCCCCGCTCCCCCGCCGACGAAGGGGTGCTGGCACGCAGCTTCGAGAAGACCGGCGCTGTGGTGATGGGACGCAGGCTGTTCGACATCGTCGACGGACCGAACGGCTGGAACGAGGACGTCGGCTATGGACACGACCAAAACCAGTCGGCAGCACCACCGCGCTTCGTCGTTACCCACGAACCGCCCGCCCAGGTACGACTCGCCCACAGGTTCCGGTTCGCAACCGACGGAGTAGCGGCCGCCATCGACCAGGCTCGGGCGGCCGCGGCCGCGGGCGACAAAGACGTCGTCGTGATGGGCGGCGCGAACGTCATCGACCAGAGCCTGGCGGCGAGTCTGGTCGACGAGCTCCGAATCTACCTGTCACCGCTGCTGCTCGGCGACGGCACACGGCTGTTCGAGCTCGTCGGTCCGACGACGCTAGTCCAGCGGGATGTCACCGGGTCACCGCGGGCGCCACACCTCACGTACGAGATCGTCAGGGGCTAGTCAGTTCCTGGCCTCGTGAACATCACGACAGCCGACCAGCTCGATTGATTTGGAGGTAGCGACATGGACGACGACAGCGTCAGTGCGACCAGGGTCATCAACGCCCCAGCAGAGGCCGTCTTCGCAGTCCTTGCCGATCCGGCAAGACACGCCGCGATCGACGGCACCGGCTGGGTCCGCGAAAGCCCCGACAGTGTGCCATTGGCCGCTGCCGGCCAGATCTTCCGGATGTCCATGTACCACCCGAACCACCCCGACGGTAACTACCAGATGTTCAATCGGATCCAGGTCTTCGACGCACCGCACAGCATTTGCTGGCAGCCAGGCTATGACGCCGGCGGCGGCACCCTCGGCTTCGGTGGCTGGAGCTGGCGCTACGACCTCACGCCCGTTGGCCCCACGAAGACGACCGTCACTCTCACCTATGACTGGTCAGCGGTCTCGGACTCGACACGGGAGCGCATCGGATTCCCGCCGTTCTCTCCGGGGCACCTGACCAATTCACTCGCCCACCTCGCCGAAATGATTTTCAACTGACCAGCCCGCACCGCTGGCTCGCCCGCTGAGCCCTGGCATTGACCCCGTGAGTGCCGAAAACGTCGTCGTACTCATCGGACCCTGGGTGAAAGCGACGTTGGCCTTTGCTGACTTGAACCAGGCGCCCCCACAGCGTTGCCGTGGTGCCATGTCACGTCGTGTCGCACCGTGCCGGCCAAGATCACCCCGTATCGCAGCAGACGCTCGCGTGCTTCGCGACCTCTGATTTTGGCTGACAAATGAGTGACATGCCGAGCAGCCACCCGCCCCGTGACACGCGAAAGCCCCATAAACACAGGGGTTCGTGGGTGGAGCTGAGGGGACTCGAACCCCTGACCCCCACACTGCCAGCGCGGGTGATCAGTCAAATTTCATGCCGGTTCGTGCTGTCTGACGTCGCCACATCCCGGTAATCATTGGGTTTCATGCCTTTCCGTATCGCCGCGTGACCGGCGATGTCGCGCGGTACTGACTGACAACTGACTGACATGACGCAGATCTTGAAAAACTCGTGGGGACGAGATTCAGGCTTGAGCAAGGTCGGCGACGCATGCGTCCTCGTTCTCCTCCGCTCGTCGAAGCGGTGACAGCCGTGGTGTCAGTACCCGGGCGCAGGATGCGGCGACACGAGGACATGGCCGTCAGTGTCCGCGCCAGTCCCGACAGGGGTGACGCGGACGCCGCGGTCGACAGCGACGGAGGTGACCGCGATGGGGTTCGTTCGGACCCGGGTCAGCGGCGACGGCCAGACCCGCTACATCGCGCTATACGCGGACGTTAAGGGCCGGCAACGCTCCGCCGGCACCTACGCCACCGACGCACAGGCGATGCGGGCGTGGCAGAAGGCCGAGGACAAGATCAGCGAAGGCCGACTCGGCGACGCCCGCCGCGGCCGACAGAAATTCCGGCGCTACGTCGAGGAGCAGTGGCTCCCGCACCACCAGATGGAAGCCCGCACGAGGGAGAACTACACCTACTATCTCGACAAACACATCCTGCCCGTGTTCGGCACCATGCGCCTGGTCGAAATCTTGCCCGTCGATGTGCGGGAATGGGTCACCGACCTGAAGAACGCTGGGGTCTCCCCCACCGTCATCCGGTCCTGTTTCGCGATCCTGTCGGCGGTTTTCACCACCGCGTTCAACGACCAACTCACCGCCTTGCACCCCTGCCGCGGAGTGAAGACTCCGCCTGTGCCCAAGAAGATGCGCGCCATCGTGACGCCGTCGCAGTTCGACGAGATCCACGCCCGGCTGCCCAACGAGACCGCGCGGCTGCTGGTGGAGACCGACATCGAGACCGGGCTGCGCTGGGGCGAACTCACCGAGCTTCGCCCGGTCGACATCGACACCTCCACCCGCGTACTCACTGTCTCGCGGGTCGTCTTGGAGTTGGTTCCGAAGTTCCACCCCGAGGGCGGCCGGTTCCTGATCAAGCAATATCCCAAAGACCGCGAACACCGCCGGCTCAAACTCAACTCGCACGTCACGAACGCGATCACCGCCCACATCAAGACGAACAAGATCGGCCGCAAAGATCTGCTGTTCCCGCTCGGCCTGCTCGACCGAGCCGCGGCCGCAGCCGACGCGACCTCAGAGACGCTGGACCTCGGGCTCACCGAACCTAACGGCGTCGGCCGTGTGTACCGGCACGGCACGATCACCGCCTACAGCATGGCCCCGTGCCGCTGCGAACACTGCAAAACGGCCTACGCCGTCTACCGCGCCACCCGCCGGGCCGCAGGCAAGGACAACCCCCGCACCCCCCGCAGCGCCGGCGATCCCGCCGGGCACATCCCCCGATCCTGGTTCCGCCACCACATCTGGCAACCCACCCTCACCGCCGCCGACTTACCGCTGCAGGTACGCCCGCACGACCTACGACACGCCCACGCCTCCTGGCTCCTCGCCGGGGGTGCCGACCTCCAAATCGTCAAAGAACGGCTCGGCCACGGCACCATCACCACCACTGAGCAATACCTGCACACCCTCAGCGGCGCCGACGACACAGCCTTGTCCGCGCTGAGCAGCATCCGCGGTACGCGGCGTGGCAGCTGACTCGCCGCTTCGAGTCCAGTTGGCCGCTCAACGACGGCGCCGGCGGACCGCGTCACTACCCGCGACCGCCAGGCGAGCGAGCAAGTTACACCCGGAGAGCGGCACATCGGCACGCACGCGCATGACGTTTAGCAGGCCGGCCAGTCGCGGCAGGGGCTGGCGCACCGCAGACCACTCCGCAGTGATCGCCGACGCGCCAGCCGCGAACACGACAAGTGTGCGGCGGCCCGAGAACGCGACCCGATGGGCCGAGCAACCCGGCGAATTCCGCTGCCGCGGCTGCAGCTGCGACCGCCTGAGTCTTCGTGTAGTCGTCGCCGATCAGGTCGGCCTCCTCGAGCCCGACCGTGGCACGCACTGCGGGGTCGGTGAGATCCAGCACCTGCAGCCGGTCGACCTTAGGTCTGCTACTTCCGGTTTCTGCCGCGACTCTGAGTTGTTAGGAACGTCGAACCTAACAGCGTTGCTGTTAGGTGTGCTGGAACGATCGCGCGTATCGGAGCCCATCTCGCCATCCACTCTCATGGCAGCAGGGCGCCATAACGTTCGGCCATGCGGGTTCGACGTGCAGACATTGCGGAGTCCGCGAACAAACGCGACCGCGGCAGGAGTCGACTCCGGGCCGAGGCCTGGATGCCGCCGAGCCGGGCCCACGACGCCCGATTCGTCACCATCCTGGCCAAGTACCGCCTCCCGGTCATCGCCGCAGACAAGACCGCCATGACCGCCGTCCTGCGGACCTGCAAATGAGCCGAGAGGAACCACCCGCCATGACACTCCGGTCGGTGCCAGCCAGCGGCGCCGCGCTCGACCCTTCAATCCTGATCAGCACCCATCACTTCGGCGATGAGGTCGGCGGCATGGTCGCCGTCACGCTGTACGGGCTCGTCCTGGACTGCCAAGGCTGCCGCAAACCCACCACCGCTTTGCTCGCCTTCGTCCCCAACGGAGACCCAGCATGGGACCAACACTGGGTCGTGCTCTGCAACACCGAGGCGTCGCTGGCCGTCGCCGACACCGCGCTGCCCGAGATCGCCCGCATCGTCAACGCCGTCGGCCGGCCCGCCTACGACGGCAACCAACCCCCGGTGCTCACCAACGCCTGCTTCCACTGCGAGACCACCATCACCGGCGACGACCTCGCCGACGAAGTACGCCGTGACGAGCTCGACGGCCTAGTCAACCTCGGCCGAGCAGGCGTCCCCGACCCCTGGCTACGCGCTGCTCTCGACGGCGCCGGCAGCTTCCTCAACCACGGCCATATTCCTGGCCCTTCCATCGTGCCGAAAATTCTCGTAGTCATGCTCGACCCGGAGGAAACCTCACGATGATCACAGTCCCCGGCGAATTCGGCCCACGAGCCTTACCCGCACTCGGCCCCGGACGCACAACGGTCACCCTGTACGGCTTCCAAATGACCTGCGAACGCTGCGCCGGCCGGATCACCGTCCACGAGTGCTTCGTGCCCACTGGGCTGCCCGGCTGGGACCCCAACTGTGTCGTCCTTTCCGGCTGCGGCCCGAGCCTGGCTGCCGCCGACGGCGCACTCAGCGCCGCCGCCCGCGCCCACAACTGCATCGGCCGCCCCGTCACCACGATGATCGGCGACGAGCCGCTCCTGATGATCAGCTGCGGACACTGCGGCATCGCGATCACGAGCGAGATGCGGATGGAAGCAGAAATCGACGAAGACGTCGACGGCTACTACGAGATCGAGCAGACCGCGATGACCAACGACGCGCTCGAGACCGCACTGAAAGCCAGCGAGACCGCCGGCATCTTCATTGTCAAGGGCGGCATCCGCCCGAACTCCACGACGCCGCGCCGCGGTTGCACCCACGAACCAGGCGGGGTCACGATCAACACCATTTACACCGACAGGTGGTGACTGCCTGAGCACTCGCGAAAGGACCGACTGGCCGTGTTGCTGCTGATCCTTCTGCACTTACCGGGCGCCGACGATTTCACCTCGAGCCGAGACGAAATGCAATTCGGGCCGCTTACATTCGGTCGCATTTCCCGATGCACCGCTCAGCGAGCCGACGGCCGCGGGTCATCCTGCAGCCGGTACGTGGTCGTGCGCCCTTTGCCGCCTTCTTGCACCACTACACCCTTCTCAACGAGCGCACGGAGCACTCTCCGGATGTTTGGACCCTTCATTCCCAGCTCCGATTCGAGTTCCACAACGGTCTTCGCGGCGACGGACAGAGCACCCGCGATCGCCCGCTCGCTCCCGTGCAGGCGGACCGCCGCCGGCCAAGCACGACCCGCCGCGCTGGATTCGCGCAGCAACACCGTGAACCGGATATCGGCATTCTGAAACTCCGGCGGCGGAAGGTGATCGGCCTCGACCGCCGCAAGCACTCGAGGAATCCCAGAGGCCAAGGTCTCGACAACCCGCGCGCCGTCTGCGGCTCGCGTGTACTTGAGGATCTCGAGCAGACGGGCGTTGCGCGCCGACGTCGTGCCTTCGCGCCCCAGTCTGTCGACGGTGATCCCGTACAAACCCCCGGGGTTAGTGATCACGAGCCGGTCAGACAGCAGACGAACCTCCACGGCGTCACCTTGCGACCAAGGAGCCAGATCTCGGTGGACAAGGGCGTTGCCGATCAACTCGCGGAATGCCTCCAGCGGGTACTGATACCGGTCCCGCACGGACCCGTCGTCGGTGGACACGATGGAGCGGTCGAAAGTGCGCCTCGCCCAGTCCAGCGCGGCTTCCAGCATCACGGGGATCGGGCCCGAGGCCGTGGTCAGGTTGCGGGCGCGCGCGCTGCGCGCTGTGTCGACCGGCTCCGCGCTTAGGTTGACGACGAACCGGGGGAGGAACTGCTGCGGATGGCGTCCAAGCGCCAAGAGGCCGGCCACGGTCGGCGTCCCCGCCTCGCCGCTGATCACGCCCGCGCGCACCAGCAGCTCCTCGCCCTCGAAGCGGCCGAGTCCGTGAGAATCCAACTCCCGCGCGGTGGTTGACCAGAGCGCCACGAGCTCAGGGTCGAGGTCATCGCGGCCGGCACCCGGCACCGGCTGCCGGTCGAAGTTGGGCTGGCGCCGCAACCCGAGGAACGCCTGCTCCTCAAGCGGCGACATCATGAAGTCGCCGTCCCACCCCCGGACATACCCGCGCCTAGTCGCCGCAACACGCACGGGTTTCGCCGACGGGTCACACTCGACCACATACGCCGCGACGACCGGTGACCCTTCGACGACCGATTCACTCGCATCCACGAAGACCAGCTCAACCGGCGGCTCACACGCCCGAGCCTTGCCCACCAGACCCTGTTTCAGTGCCTGGATGTCGCCGAGCGCGACCGGGGCGAAGTCGAGACGCTCATCAAGCCCGAGGATCACCAGACCGCCACCCGGCAGGTTGGCCAGTGCACACAGACTCGACGTGATCGACTCAGGCAAACCACCGCCGGCGGCCTTGACCTCGATGTTGGCCGTGTCCCCGCCATGCTCGCGAAGCCGGCGTACCGTCGCCTCAAGATCAGCTACCACCCGTCAAATGTAACTGCCTGGACTTACATTTGCTTACATTTGGCGTGCATGGCTGTACATTTGGCAGCTGGCGGAGCCCGGGATCTAGATCATCCCCCTAGCCCAGGTGGGAGAGGCGTTGTGTTCGAACACCACAACGAGAAGAAGGCCTTCGAGCAGGCGCAAGCGGCCATGGCCCAATGGCAGACGCAGCGCGATGCCCAAGCCCAACTTGTCAGCCTGGCGACGACCTACACCGGGGTGCAGACCTCGGACGGCCTGGTGCTGAAGCTGGGTGAATCGCTGTACGCGACGGTGAGCCAGGCGAGCCTGGTGGAGGAGCGCGCCGGTCAGGGCCACTTCGTGGCACGCAACGCCGGGGTCTCCGTCCCGATCGGGTCGCTCGGCGGCCACGCGATCCGGTACCGCGTGGGAGCGACTCGAGGTCATTACGTTTCCGCGCCGCCGGTCCCGACGGCGATCGACACCGGCACCGTCTATGTCACCGACCAGCGGGTTGTGTTCACCGGCTCGAAGCAGACGCGCGAGTGCGCCTACGCCAAGCTGCTCAGCACCAACTTCAGCCCGGACGGCACGTGCGCGCTCGCGGTGTCGAACAGACAGAAGCCGACGGTCGTCCACTACGGCTCGTCACTGAGCGGATGGTTCGAGTTCCGGCTGGACTTGGCGCTCGCCCACTACAGGGGAGCCGTGGCGCCGTTTGCGGCCCAGCTCCAGAGCGAGCTGACCGACCTCGACGCGAACCGACCCGCGCTGCCTACGCCCCCAGCGAGATAATGTGCCTTGCGGCATTGGGTTCGTCGCCCACGGCGGCTGTTCTCGCGGCGCCAACGCGACGTCGGTGCCCGCGCCTACTCTTGAGCGCGAGGGCGTGGCAGCCCTCACGAGCGGGAACGTATCGGCCGGCGGCGACCGTTTTGGCGGGTGCCCTTCGCCCCCTGGCGGTGCGATCAACGGACTCAATCTTGATCGAGTGCGGTGAAGTCCAGGTCGCACAAGACGCGGCGCACGACTGGGCGGTCAGAGGCGTCGAGGTCGCGAATGTCGTGCAGGAGACCCAACCGATGCCCGGCGTGGGGGTTGCCGACGATGTAGAGCGCGGGACCGTCGAAGGGCTCGTCGCCGCGCTGGAGTAGCTCAAAATGCTCCAAGACCTCGACGTGCTGCCGCAGCCGCGTGGCAGTGCAGTCGGCGATGCTCTTGAGTACGCGGACGGGATCTGGAACTGGTGTGAGTCGCTTCGGTGTCTCCATCAGCTGGCCACCTTATTGAGTGGATGGCGTGTCGTCGCGGGGGACAGGTTTGAGCCGCTCCCGCGCTGCCTGGTGCATCGCTTGCTCGTAGGTGATCGGTTGCGCGCCGAGCATCGTGGATGCGACGACCATGCCGAAGGCGGTGATCTGGTCTTCGGTCACGACGTGGTCGACGTGGTCGATCAGGACCAGCCCGTGAACGCGACGAACGCTGATTCGCAGCTCAGCCGTGCGTGCCGCGGCCCGGATCCGTCGGCGCCACTCGAGGAAGTCGCCAGTGATGGCGTCTGCGGGCCAGAGCACGGAGCCGTGCTGGCGCAGCGCGGCAACGATCGATGCGAAGTTGCGTGGGTCGGGCGATTTCATTCGCGGTCCTCGGGGCTGGCCCCACTGGCGTTCTCTAGTGCTGCGATAGCGCGGTTCAAGCTTGCCCTGGCGGCTCGTAGTTCGGCGAGCAGATCCACAGGTCGCGGTTGCGGCTCGGTGCGCAGCACGAAGGCGCCGACACCTTGCCTGGTCTCGATCATGCCGTCGTCGACGAGCAACTGCTGGGCCTGGCGAATCGTGTTGAGGCCGGGCACGCGGTAGTGCTCCATCAGGTCAGAGATGGAGGGCAGCTGGCCGCCGACTGGGAACTCGCCGCCGACGATGCGGTGCTTGAGATCAGACGCGATGTCGCGGTACCGTGCCATGGTGTCACTCTATCAAGCCCCTAGAGGTGAACAAGGGGACTCAAGTCAGCTAGTTGACATACTATAGGTTATCGGCTTTAATTTCGGCCTTGTCCAGGCCGATATTCGGGCCTATGATGGAGCTATGCAGACGTTACCGATCTCGAAGGTCAAGGACAAGCTCAACGAGTACGTCGACTCGGTGGCCATCACGCACGACCAGGTCACGATCACCAAGAACGGATCGCCCGCCGCGGTTCTGATCGGCGCCGACGAGTGGGAGTCGATCCAGGAGACGCTGTTCTGGCTCTCGCAGCCGGGCATCCGTGACACCATCACCGAAGCCGAAGCGGACATCACGGCCGGACGTACCCACGGCGAGGACGAGATCCGGGCCGAGTTCGGCGTGCCCAAGCGCGACAACTGAGCCGCCGGCGTGGCCTACGACGTCCAGTTCACCGGACCAGCCCGGCGCGCGCTGCAGAGCATCCCGCCTCGCATCGTCCCGGCCATCATCGAGTTCGCGTTCGGCGACCTGGCACGCGAGCCACACCGCGTCGGCAAGCCCCTCGAGCGCGAACTCAGCGGCCTGTTCGGTGCTCGCCGCGGTCCCTACCGCCTGCTCTACCGCATCGACGACGAAGCGCAACGGGTCTACATCGTTCACATCGACCACCGAGCGGACGTCTACCGCCCGCGCTGAGCCGAACCCCATAGCCAGGAGGCAGTGATGCACCGCGACGCCGACCACGTCCTCACCATCGAGACAGGCGGCCGCTCGTTTCTGATCGAGCGCGATGCAACGACGGCGCCCGGTTGGCTGCTGCGCGAGCTCTACCGGGATGGGTGGCCAGTGATGGCCGGCCCCTTCCCCACCGCCGAGAGCGCCACCGCCTACATCGACACCCTGAGCGAAGCAGGTCCGCTCTGCGACTACGAGGACGAGCACGGCAACCAATCTTGCTGGGTGTAGCTGATGATCACCCATCTCAACCCAGCTGAGCTGTGAACCAGCGCGATCTACGTCGCCGAACCGGGCCTCGGGGTTCGGTCGCTGATTTCGGTGCCTTACTTAGCATTGCTCCCTAGTAGGGGTGCTGATAAGCTAAGCGCATGACACGGTACGCGGAAATCGCTGACGCAATTCGAGAGCGAATTCAGGCGGGCGAGTTTCCGGTAGGCGCCCGCCTCCCCGGTATCAGCACGCTCCAGAAGGAGTACGACGTTTCGGGGCTCAATACGATCCGATCCGCGCAGCAGTTGTTGGTCGAGGAAGGGCTGCTGAGGACGCAGCAGGGCGTTGGCGCCTTCGTTGTCGCGATCCACCCTCCGACGCGGCCTGCAGACCTGCTCGCGCTCCTCGAGAAGGCCCGCGACGACCTCACTACCGTGATCACCGCGCTACGCGACCAGGCTGTGAACGAATCATGATGACCTACGAAGAGACGATGGCATGGGGCGCCGCGCAATACGCGGACATCTTGAAGGCCCTCGGCCCGGGCAGCACCTTCACTCAGACCGGCGGCATGTGCGCGGCCCTCGAAGTCCAGCTTGAGACCGGCCACACCCTGCTGATCACGGACGGCGAGGACACGCTGTCATGGGCACGGGCCGAGCACGATGGCTGGTGGGTGGGCCTCTACGACGATCGAGAAGACAACGACGGCCCGATGGCCTGGGGCCAGGTAGACGACAGTGGAGTCGAGGCACTCCTCGCCCTGGTCACCGACGTTATGTTCCGCCGCAACGGCACCGACCAGAGCGGGACGACCGCCGGACGGTAGGACCCAAGATCGGCATCTGACGCGTGTCCATGGCGCAACTGTCGGCCGCCCGCGGTAACTTCCCGCGGTATGGTCCCCGCGACGCCGCCCGACACGAATGAGGTCGGCACATCCATCGAGCTGTTCTCCGGCGGCGGCGGCCTCGCTATGGCGCTACATGCCGCAGGATTCCGACACCTGCTCCTGAATGAGTCCAACAAGCGCGCATGCGCGAGCCTTCGCGCGAACTCCGCAATCGACTTCCTACCTGACGAAGCCGCCCCCGCGACGCTCACCGACCCATGGCCCCTGATCGAAGGCAGCATCCACGACGTCGACTTCACTCCGTTCGCCGGAGACGTCGACCTTGTCGCCGGCGGAGTTCCTTGCCAACCATTCAGTCTTGGTGGCGCTCACAGAGGACATCTCGACGAGCGCAACCTGTGGCCGGAGTTCAATCGGTGCGTCCGAGAAACTCGACCACGCGTCATCGTGGCTGAAAACGTGCGGGGTCTCCTACGTCCTTCCTTCACGCCCTACTGGGACTACATACGGCGCGAACTCGCGACACCCTTCGAGCAGCGCATCGAAGGCGAGTCATGGACGGATCACGATCGCCGGCTCATCAAGGCATTGAGAAGCGGCGGCGATCCGACCGAGCGCTACGACATCGCGTTTCAACTGGTCAATGCCGCTGACTACGGCGTTCCTCAAAGCCGCTGGCGCGTGCTGCTCGTCGGTTTCCGCAAGGACTTGAACATTTCGTGGAACTTTCCGCGCGCAACGCACAGCGCCGGCGCCCTCCTTCGCGCGCAGCTCTCCGGCGAGTACTCCGCACGTCATCCGCTGGCCCCGATCAAGGACCACCCGGGGGTGACGCCCCCCGAGGATGGGCTGCGCCCTTGGCGCACCGTGCGAGACGTAATCGCGGACCTCCCCGAACCGGTCGAACGACGGGAGACACCCGGTCTCATTCACCACATCGGCTGGCCGGGAGCGCGCGAATACCCCGGCCACACGCCCAACGCGCTTGACCGCCCCGCGAAAACAGTGAAGGCCGGGGTCCATGGCGTGCCGGGAGGCGAATCAGTACTGCGCCGCGACGATGGCAGCATTCGCTACCTCACCGTCCGCGAAGTCGCGCGGATCATGACGTTCCCAGACGACTGGCGACTAGAAGGGCCGCGAGGAGAACAGATGCGTCAACTCGGCAACGCTGTGCCGGTCGAGCTCGGCGCGGTCCTGGGCCGAGCGATCGCGGAAACCCTCACGGCTCCATGACCACCGCACCCCTCGAAGCGCCAGCGACCAGCCCAACCGCTCGTGACCCGGCCGTCACCAGCCGCATAATGCGGTCAGTGCGGTCCAAGAACACCAAGCCCGAGCTTGCGCTGCGTCGCGCCGTTCACGCTCGTGGAGGCCGTTTCCGCCTCCATGCTGGAGATGTGCCCGGCCGGCCCGACATGGTTGTGCGCAGCCGCAAGGTCGCCGTATTCGTCGACGGCGACCTGTGGCACGGCAATCCCGCCGAGTGGCAACGGCGTGGTCGGTCCAGCCTCGCCGACCTGTTCCCGACCCGGACCGCGTGGTGGGTAGCGAAGATCGAACGAAACATGCAGCGAGACCAGGACGTCAACCGCGAGCTGCACGAGCGCGGATGGCGAGTGCTGCGGATCTGGGCCAGTGACATAACAGCCGACACCGACGCGTCGGCAAGCGTCGTGCTGACGGCGCTGAGGGAACGAGCATGAGCCGACACCGTGATCAACGACCTAACCCCGCCGCCTATCGACCGCCGGCCGGACTCACGCTCGATCAGCGAGCCGCAGAACAAGACGAAGCCGCCGGTAGTAGGACGACTCGCCTCGTGACTCGCGATGACGGAACGATCGTGTCGGCCAGCGTCGCGCTGCGGTGCTACTCCAACAGTCGCAGGGTCTATGCCTACCTCCGCTGGTCGGCGTCATCCAGGGGCACCGCTGAGCGCTACATCGGTGACGTCAGCGATTGTCCAGACCGCGCCACAGCCCTCCGAGATGCCTGGCGACAAGCAGGGTCGGCCCATAGCGAACATGCCCCCCAATCCACCGACACGCCAGCACGGACCTGAAGGGTCTTCATGGATATCACCCCGTCACCTCGCATCCTGCGGATGCTCGGCGAGATCGAATTCGATGAGTGGCAGTGCGTCGCGGAGCTCGTCGACAACGCGTTTGACGACTTCACCGAGATCGTTCGCGACGGACAGAGTTGGCCCGGCGGTTTCAAAGTCAGTGTGACGCTTCCGGGACTCGCGGCCAACCTCGCGGGAGCCGAGGTGGTCGTGCGAGACACGGGCCGCGGCATGACCCGGGACACCCTTGAGCAAGCCGTCCGCGCGGGATGGTCCAGCAACGACCGGTTCGACAAGCTCGGACTGTTCGGTATGGGATTCAACGTGAGTACCGCACGGCTTGGAAGACGTACACGCGTCCTAACCACGCGCGCTGGCGACCCCGAATGGATCGGCGTGGAGATCGACCTCGACACGCTCGGGTCCGACTTTGAAGCTCTCGATATCACCGAGCCGAAGGACGACCCGAGCGAGCACGGTACCCGGGTCGAGATCAGTCATCTGATCCAGGATCGAGCTGAATGGCTTCGACGCAACGCCGAAGGGCTCCGCACCACGCTCGGGCGCGTCTACGGATGGCTGCTCGACAACCGCCCGTTCGAACTCTGGGTCCAAGGCGTCAAGGTTGCTCCACGCCGCGCATGCCGGTGGGGTGATGACCGCTTCGTCATCTATGGCAGTGGCGCCAACGCGGAGAAGATCCCGGCCTACATCGAGATCGAGGAGAAGTTCGAGCCTGCCGACGCGTGCGAGATTTGCGGGAACTGGCAGAACGTCGGCAAGGAGGTTTGCGATCAGTGCGGCAGCCAGCATCTACGTGAACGGGAAAGGCGGCTCCACGGTTGGCTCGGCGTCCAGCGGCACCTCGACAAGCGCGACTTTGGGATTGACTTCCTCCGCAACGGTCGCAAGATCTTGCAGTACGACAAGCGTCTCTTCAATTGGACCAATCCGAATGACCCCACGGCGGGGGTTGACGTCGAGTACCCCGTTGAGCTTGCCAACCAAGGCGGTCGGCTCATCGGCGAGATCCATCTGGACTATGTCCCGGTTCACTACGACAAAAACGCGTTCGAGTACAGCGACCGCGGATGGAAGGCAGCCATCGACTACCTCCGGGGAGAGGCGCCGCTGCAACCGCAGAAGGCGAAGGCCGCCGGGTACAGCGAAAACATCACACCCCTCGCACGCCTCTTCAAGGGCTACCGCCGTAACGATGCGGGAACCCGCTGCCTCATCCCGGGAGATGGGTCCCGTCCTCTGCATGAAGAAACTCGGCAGTGGGCGCGCAAGTTCTGGGCTGGTGACCAGGACTACCAGACAGATCAAAAGTGGTGGGACCAGGTCGTCGCCCACGACGAGCGACAGAAGCAAGCCAAGTTGGACAAGGCGACGGGCGATTCCTCCGGAGGGGCTGATGAAGCGGCCGTTCTCGCCGCCCTCGGCGGCGGAACCGCAGTCACGACGCGTGCGGATTCGGCCGTCCTGGACGATTCGCCGACCGACGCCGACGCGGCCCCCTCTCCTCCGAAGCCGGAGACCGTTCAAGAGCGGTTGAGCCGGTATATCGGGGACAGCTCGATGCTGCCGGAACTAAGCCGCGACTTCGGCCTCCCAGACCTCGGTTCGATCAAGGTCGAAACCCGTGCGCTCACCGGGCTCATCCAGGACGCCGCCGGTAACGCGACGCCGATCTGGCTCGCCCAAGGCGCCGGCGGAACCGCGACCGCGCTGGTCGACCTCAGCCACAACGCCTTCACAAAGCTCGGGCTCGAACCCGCTGAGCTTCTCCTCACCGAACTGAGCGCGGCACTGAAGGTGAAAGCCGACAGCCCTCTGACCCACTCACAGATTGCGTCACGTCTTCGCGCATCGTGCCTGCCCGACACGGCGGTCGACGCGGTCGTGATACGAACCCAAGCCGGAGAGCTCCTCGCCGACATACGCCAGCGCATGGCAGATAACGTCGCCGCCGACCCGCAGCGCGCACTCACTTACCTTGACCCAGACGAACAGACCTTCACCGAAAACGCGCTCATCGCCGACGGCGGGGACAGCATGACGGCAACCCTCGCCGGCAGCGGCCGTTTCCTCCTCTACGTCCCGCCGCTCTATCTAGTGAAGCTGCTCGAAAGCTGGCCGGAGGCGTTCATGGAGGGACACGTCTTTATCGGTCTCTATGCCAGCCTCACCTCCCAATCTTCCAAACGACTGAGCCTCGCGCGCGTCGTGGGCTACCTCAACGACGTCGCGACGCTGCTCACCTTCCAGGTCCCCCCAAGCGTCGCGCAGTTGCGGCGGACACGCCTGAGCGTGGAGCTCCTCCAGCAAGAGCTCGCTCCGGACCAGACGTGAGCGGCTTCCTGTCACCGGCCGCTCTCCTCGAGGGTGGGCCGCGCGGACTTAGCCACGCGACCGAACGAGCGCTGTGGCATCTGGGTTTCACCGATGTCCGGTTGATCGATGGCGCCGGTGACGGCGGCGCCGATCTGCTCGCCGTTCGTGACCGCGAGCAGTGGGTTGTGCAGTGCAAGTTCTCCAGCAAGGGGGCCATTGACCGCACCGGCGTCGATGACGCCGAACGGGCGAGATCGCGCTACGGCGCCGACCATGCCGTTGTCGTCACGAACACCAGTCTCAACGCGACCGCTGAAGCGCGTCGCAAGTCGCTCGGTAGCGTCGGAATCAAGGTCGATGCCTGGACGGGTCCCACCCTCTCCGCGATCTATGAGCAGATGCCCGCTCAGGTGCCGACCACCTACAAGCTGCGCGACTATCAAGCGGCCGCCGCCAGCAAGGTCGAGTTTGATCTAGCCGCGAAGGGGCGCGCACTACTGGTACTGGCCACCGGTCTGGGCAAGACCGTCGTGGGAGGCGAGGTTATCCGCCGACATCTCGAAACACAGCCCGGCGCCCAAGTCCTCGTCGTCGCCCACATGAAGGAGCTAGTGGAGCAACTCGAAAAGGCGCTGTGGCGCCACCTGGACAAGGACATCCCGACACAGGTGCTCTCCGGTGACAGCAAACCCAGCTCGTTCACCGGCGTCACTGTCGCCACCGTCGACTCCGTCCTCGGACTCGTCCGAACCGGATGGCGGCCAAGTCTCATCATGATCGACGAGACACATCACGTCGGCGAGACCGGAATGTTCGCGCAGTTGCTCGACCTCTGCGAGGACGCCCAGCAATTCGGAGTCACCGCCACACCCTGGCGTGGTGACAAGTTTGACATCACGGCCAGGTTCGGCCAACCCTCCTACAGCCTCGGCATCGCGGAAGGCATGGCGGCGGGATACCTGGTCAAGGTCGACTACCGCATGTTCGTCGATGATCTCGACTGGGACTTCGTCCGCTCCATGAGCGAGCACGGTTACTCGATCAAGGAGCTCAACAAGGCGCTGTTTCTACCGCAACGAGACGACGAGATCGTTGACCAACTGCGTGAAGCATGGCGTGACATCGCTGACCCGAGAGCCATCGTGTTCTGCCAAACGATCGAGCACGCCGAACGAATGGCCACCCTGCTCGCCGGCTCAGACCAGAGTTGGAGACGAGCAGCCTATCTGCACAGCGGCCTCAGCCGACAGCAACGCCAAGTACTCCTCAACGCGTTCCGGTTGGGTCGAGTACCCATCATCACCTGCGTCGATGTGTTCAACGAAGGCGTCGACGTCCCGGATGTCAACCTGATCGCTTTCCTACGAGTCACGCACAGCCGCCGCATCTTCGTCCAACAACTAGGCAGAGGGCTCCGCCTGCGCGAAGGAAAGGACAGCCTCAAGGTTCTCGACTTCGTCACCGATGTGCGCCGCGTTGCTGCCGGGCTGGACTTGAAGCGCTCGCTCGCCGCGATCCGAGGAGGCGACATCGAGGAGTTGGCCCTCCCCCTAGCTGGCGGTTCACAGATCAACTTCAGCGACGAAACCGCTGGATCGCTACTCGACTACTGGATCCAGGACGCGGCGGATCTTGAAACGGCCGCGGACGAAGTTCGGCTTCAGTTCCCGACCGCTGCGGGGATTGACTGATGCGGATACCCAAGGACGTCGAAACCAAGGTCGTGACCCGTCTCTACGGCGACGCGAAGACTCTCGATTGGGCAACTCTCACACCGCAACAACACTCAGCTCAGTACACCAAATGGGTTGACGACCCCGAAGTCGGTGGTCGTCTTCGCGAGTACTTGTCGGCCAGCGACGCCCGAGTCTGGATCAAAGACGGTCCCATGAAGGAATGGAGTCGATCCCTCAGCGGAGTCGGCAAGTACGCCAACCTCGTCGACGGCGCGGACGACACTCCGGCACGACTGGCCCGGAAGGCTCTCGGGGACGGCTGGGAGGTCGACAGCGACACCCTGCGAGTTAAGCCGTTGCGTGTGACGGCACGCAACGAGGAAGACGAGACCATCCTGACCTGGGCCCCGGCGACCGGCCTGAAACATCTCGTCTGGGCTGCCCTCACAGCCAGCGCGCAAGGTGACTCCCGCGAATGGGTGCTCTGCGTCGTCGAGACCTTCACTAAGCCAACTCCGGCGAATGAGAAGCAAGCTCATCAACGACTCGCCAAGCGGTGCGGCCTCCGACTCGTTCATGTCTCGCTGTGAATTACCAAGAGAACCCTTCGCCCAGCAACGAGCCGCTCGGCGGTAGCAACTGGCTCGACGACGCGTGGCAAGCAATGCCTGATCGCTGGGACACGATTGTCGACCGGCGCCTAGCTGGTGACACCCTCGATCGCATCGCGGAGGCATTCGACCTCACACGCGAACGCATCCGCCAGCTCCAGCAGAAGGCGGAGGCCGCGCTAGTAGACGCCCAGCGTCACAACGCACCCGATCTGCCGCAGGAGATCACCGATGCGCTCGCGGATCACGCAGCCCTACCGGAAGATCAACTCGCTGCGCTCCTGCCCTCGCGAGCAAGCACCGCCCGCCAAGCCCTCTTCCGTCAACTCGGCGCGTCGCGACCACGCACGTGGTCCGGAGACCTACCCGGACACTGGACCCGCCGCCCGGCTGCGCTCGACACGCTGCTCCGCAAACTCGTAGCGCTCGCACCCATGACCGATGCCGAGACGCAACAGGCCGTCCAAGACATCGGGCTACCGGCGCACGTGGGCATTGAAGACTTACTCCGGAATCCCGAAAGTAGACTGACGCATCATCGGCTCGGCTGGATACGCACGGCTAGAACCGGTCGAGACCTCGCCTATCTCTGGCTGCGCGACCAGGGCGAACCGCGCGCCGTCGCCGATATCGCGGCGGTCACCGGCACCTCCGAACACGCGATCCGCGAAACGATGCGTCGCGACGACGACTTTGCTCAGGTACGCCCAGAGGGCACGTGGGCCCTCGCGGATTGGCGTCTCCCCGGCGCTGACAACCGCTACAGCAACGCCGTTGACGTGGTCGTTGACGTACTCCGCGAACACGGCCCGCTCGACTACGAACAGCTGCGCACCGAGACCCAGCACCGGTACCCGGTCAGTTCATGGCGCATCACGCAATGCCTATCAAGCGACGTCATCGGCCTTACCTCCGAAGGGCTCTACGACCTTGCGGAGCGTGGAGCGACGCCGATCGAGGACCCCGAGCCTAAGCAACCGAAGACAATCCAGGTTCACGGCAACGTCCTGGGAGTCGAGCTCAACGTCGACAGTGAGCTGCTCCGGGGCAGCGGCATCGCGGTGAGCCGCTGGCTCACCTGGTATCTGGGCCTGCGGACCGCACCCTCCACGAGGTACTTCGGAATCGCTGGGCAGCCAGGGACGGTGACCGTAAAGCGCGCGACCAGCTCGTCGCAGTTGTCCAGTCTTCGGGCAGTCGCCCAAAACATGGACCTGGCCGAGGGCTGCAAGATGGCTGTCCTCCTCCACCTGGACACGGAGACCGCCACCATCCGGCACACGTGTCAGGTCGACGGATGCCCCGCGAAGTGACCACGCCCTCTGGATCGGACCTCCGTTCCAAAGTGAGGCCCCTGGGTGAGAGTCGATGATGAAGGAACGTGCTGGAACAGGTGGTCGAGGACTATCTGCAGACAGGGGGCTATTTCACTCGAAGCAATCTGCGCTTCAGGCCGGCCGTCGACCACTCCGACTGGGGGCAACGTGCCGCCCACCGCAGTGCTCGGCCGGACACGCCCGCCTGGTCGTAGGCGGGTACGACGGGTGCGCCTGAGCCGCGAGGACCGGATCGCCGGACTGCCAGCAAAGGCTGCCCGGGAGCTGATGCGCCGCTTCCGCAGCGCGCAGCCCGAGTGGATCATCAGCGAGTGGATCGACCCGGATGGGCGTAGCGACGCAGAGATCGCCCGGGCGCTCGCCGCCGACGGCTGGCTGAAGATCAATGTTGAGGACCTCGACGGTGAGGCGTGGTGGGAGACCACCACGAGAGGCAACGCGCTAGCCCAAGCGAGCTTCGGTACGCCGATCACCCGGGCCACCGCGGCCCGGCACCTGGCCGCCGTGATCGAGCGCGCGGAAGCGTTCAACGCTGACGGCACGCACCTGGTCGAGATAGCTGAGCTGGTCGTGTTCGGCAGCTACCTCGACCCTGCGATCACACGACTCGGCGACCTCGACCTCGGAGTCACCTTCCGAAGCCGTATCCCCTCGACGGTGACCCGAGACGAACACACCGCCATCCTGCTGGCCTACGCCCGGGCAAGCGGCCGACAGTTCAACACCTTCCTCGACCGGCTGTTCTGGCCCGAGCACGAAGCCGTCCTGCAGCTCCGCAACCGCTCAGCGGTGATCAACATTACGTCCGAAGACGTCACCGCCCTCACCGACCGGTGGGAGATCGTCTACCCGGCCAACTCGACACCACCGCGCTCCACCCTCGCCTAACCTGATCTTCGTGCACACGGACGCCGACGACCCGACCGACGCCGCGCTCGCGGCCGCGGTGGCGAACGCCGCGCTGGAAGGCATTCACGTCGAGGCCGACGAGCAGGAGCTGATCCGCCGTCACCAGCGTGGTGAACTCACCCAGGACGAGTTCCTGGCTGCCGCCCGGGCGCTCGCCGAGAACAAGACGCGGCGCAGTGATGACTGAGCCCACCCAGGACCCCAACGAGACGCCGCAGTGGCGCTCCTATCTGATGCCCGGCACCGACGTGTTGCGCACGATCGCCGAACTCACCGACCCGACAGCGGTCGCGATCTTCGAGCGGATCGTCTCCGCTGACGCCGAGGCCGCGCTGCGGCAGGACACCGACCGGCCCAAGTCGTTCGACCTCGCGCACCTCAACAACCTCCACGAGCGCCTGTTCGCCGATGTGTACCCCTTCGCTGGTGCGCTGCGCTACGTCGACACCGCCAAGCCTGGCCAGACCGGCGAGCCGTTCCTGCACCACCGCTGGATCGACACCTACGCCGCCGCCGTCACCCAGCAGCTGCGGCTGGAGGACAATCTCACCACCCGCACCGACCCCGGCCAATGGGCCGACCGCGCCGCCTACTACTGGGCGGCCATGCTGCACGCCCACCCCTACCGTGAAGGCAACGGCCGCACCGTCCGGCTCTGGATCGAGGACCTCGCCCACGAGGCCGGGCACGAGCTGGACTGGACCCGCAGTTCGCCTGAGCGCAACGCGCACGTCGCGGTCGCGGCGGCCAACGGTGACTACGAACCGATGCGCGCACTGCTCACCGTCGCTGCCGGCGGCACCGTCGGGGTGGACCGGGAGGTCGCCGCACTCGACGACCTGGACAAGCTGCAGCACGGCCAGGCGTGGGCACGAACCGGAGCGGTGTTCGGCACCGACGAGCAGAAGCAGACGATCGCCGGCCAGCTCGAGGAACTGGGCGACCGCATCGGGATCGTGCAGCTGCACACAGAGATCCACGACCAGCGCGCCACCACTACCGAGCAACTCGCCGTCGATCGGTGGCGCGGCCTGGCCGCGTCGATCAACCCGGCCATGACCCAGAGCGAGGACTGGCCGCAGTACGCCACCGTGCTGGACACCGCGACGGCCGACGGCATCGACGTCGCCCTCGAACTGCCCTCGATGCTCGCCGCCAGCGCAGCCGAGCCAGCCGCGATCACCCCGGACGCCGGACGCCCACCAGCCACACCGCCCGCACCCCGGCCCGCCCGTACCGAAGCACCCGTGCCGGTTGCCCCCTCACCGGCCCGGGCGCAGG
>JALYIL010000056.1 GCA_030775825.1 Actinomycetota bacterium | reverse complement strand
CTGCTTGGCCGCGCGCGCCAGGCGTTGGTGCAGCAGTCGCGCGCGGACGCCGATCTCGACACCCTCGCCGGCCGGGCCTCGGAACTGAGCGCTCTGGCCGCCGATCTCGCCGCGGACCTGCGCGATTACGCCGACCAGCTCAACGCGGACCCCGAGCGCCTCGCCCAGATCGAGGAGCGCCGCGGGGTGCTGCGCGGATTGACCCGTAAATACGGCGATGCCCAGGCCGACGTCGCCGCCGTCCTTGATTGGGCTGAACAGGCCCGGGCACGATTGGCCGATCTGGACGTGTCCGACGAGGCGATCGCCGAGTTGACCGTGCGACGTGATGCCGCGGCCGCCGCGGTGAACAGGGCCGCTCTCACGCTGAGCGCAGAGCGCAAGGCCGCGGCCGCCAAGCTCGCCGCTGCGGTCACCTCCGAACTCGAAGGGCTGGCTATGCCAGGTGCCAGCCTCCACATTGAGGTGCGTGCGCGTACCTCGGGGCAGGGTGCGCACGGGCTGGATGGCCTGTTTCTCAGCCCGGACGGTGCCGACGAGGTCGAGTTCCTGCTTGCGCCCCATCCGCAGGCTCCCGCTCTTCCGATCGCCCGCGGCGCATCCGGCGGTGAGCTTTCCCGCGTGATGCTGGCCCTGGAGGTCTGCCTGGCGGGCACGGATCCGGTCCCGACGATGGTGTTCGACGAGGTTGATTCCGGGGTCGGTGGGCGCGCAGCCGTCGAGGTCGGGCGCCGTCTCGCCCAGCTGGCCCGCGCTCACCAGGTCATCGTCGTGACACACCTGGCACAGGTGGCCGCCTACGCAGACCGCCACATCGTGCTGGACAAATCGGACAGCGCGAATGAGGCCATCCGCGGCGGGGTGACCACCAGTGACGTGCGCCTCGTGACTGGCGAGGATCGCGTCACCGAGCTGGCTCGGATGCTCGCCGGAACGGATTCCTCAACCGCGCGCAAACATGCTGCCGAGCTGCTGGGCACCGCGGCCAAGCATCGCGCCCAGGCGAGCGGACAGACTCGCCCCGCTTCGAGAAGAGGGGCGAAAACACCGGGCTGACCGCGTGGCGCAATCCGCTGCACACAGGTACAGATGGCACGATGGGCTGCCATGAAGCTTGCAGCGATGCGCCGCCGCTCCGGTGCCCTTCCGGGCGTCAGCGGCGTGGCCCGGCTCGACCGCCGGACGAACCGACTGGTCGGCCGGCTCAACGCCGGTGACATTGCGGTGATCGATCATGTCGACCTGGATAGGGTGGCGGCTGCCGCGCTCGTGGCGGCCAAGGTGTCCGCCGTGATCAATGCTCAGCCCAGTATCTCCGGTCGCTACCCCAACCTTGGCCCCGACTTGATCGTCGCGAATGGCATTACGCTGATAGACAACGTCGGCGCCGAGATCTTCGCCGCGCTCAAGGAAGGCACCTTGATCCGCGTCGATGCCGACACGATCTACGTGGGCGAGTCGCCGGTGGCCCACGGCACCCCGCAGGACGCGAATTCTGTCGCTGCCTTGATGAGCGAGGCCAAGGCGGGGCTTTCCGCGCAGCTCGAGGCATTCGCGGTGAACACCTCAGAGTTCATGAGCCGCGAGCGACAACTTCTGCTCGAGGGCGTAGGCGTTCCGGAGGTCCGGACAGACTTCTCCGGCAAGCACGTCCTGGTCGTAGTGCGTGGGTTCGATCACGCGGCTGACCTCAAGTCGCTAAAGCACTACATCCGTGAATACAAACCGGTGCTCGTGGGAGTGGACGGCGGTGCCGACGCCCTGCTAGAGGCTGGGCATCGGCCACATGTGATCGTCGGTGACATGGACGCAGTGTCCGACGCGGCGCTTGCGACCGGCGCTGAAGTCGTCGTACACGCCTACCTGGACGGGCGCGCACCGGGACTCGCCCGAGTGCAGGACCTCGGAATCGATGCGGTCACTTTCCCCACGTCGGGTACCAGCGAGGACGTCGCGATGCTGCTCGCCGACGAGAAAGGCGCCGCGCTGATCGTGGCTGTCGGCACACACGCAACGCTCGGCGAGTTTCTCGACAAGGGTCGCGCCGGCATGGCGTCGACCTTTCTGACCCGCCTGCGGGTGGGCGGAAAGCTCGTCGACGCCAAGGGCGTGATTCGCCTCTACCGCAACCGCATCTCCGCGGCGGCGCTGCTGTTGCTCGTGATCGCCACGCTCGTCGCGATCGTCGCGGCGCTCGCTGTGTCCCAGGCGGGCCGCAGTTACCTCCACAACTTCGACCACGGCTGGAACCACTTTGTCGGCTGGGTACAGGACCGCTTCTCGTGATTTCCTTTCGCTACCACCTGGTGTCCCTCGTTGCCGTATTTCTCGCCCTGGCCCTGGGCATCGTCGTGGGCACCACCGCATTGAACGGGCCCATCACCACTGACCTGCGCAACCAGGTGAACACGCTCAAGAGCGACCGTGGCGCGCTCGCGCAGCAGGTCAAGACACTGCAAGGTCAAGTCAGCGACGCGGGCCAGTTCGCGACGTCGTTCGGCGCGCAGATCGTGAACGGCAGCCTGGCGAAACAGAACGTGTTGATGATCGGGCTGCCGGGCGCGATCGGCAGCGTTCAGGACGGCATCGCGAAGGAGATCGCGGCCGCGGGCGGGAAGGTGAGCGGGCAGGTGCAGCTGACCGCCGCCTATGTCGATCAGCGGCGAGGCAGCGACATCATCGCGCTGGCCACCGGCGCGGTGCATCCGCCGGGACTGACGCTGCCTCAGGGCACCGCGGACCCCGGTCAGATCGGCGGCGCGCTGCTTGCCTACGTGCTCCTAGGTCAGGGGCTGCCGACTGACCTCACCCAGGTGATCGGGGGATTCTCCGAGCTGCACATGGTCTCGGCGAGCGCAAGCCTCGTCGCATCTACCACCATCGTCGTAGTGGGTACCGGCGCGATGCGGGTGGGCGACTACGCGGCTCGCTCCGAGCTTGCGTTCGTCACAGCGTTGCAGCAACGCGGCGGTCACGTGGTCGTCGCGGGCGATCCCTCCTCGGCCACGCTGGCCGGGATTGTTGCCGGCGTACGGGGCGCTGCCGGCGACAAGACGACGATCTCCACGATCGACAACGCCGACGGCGCGATCGGGCAGATCTCGACCGTGCTGGCGCTGGCTGACATCACCAATTCGAGCGTCGGACATTACGGTACGGGCAAGGGGGCAGACTCGCTGTTCCCCACCCCGACGAAGTAGGCGCCCGATGGACATCCCGACGCCGTCGCACGCGGTGGCCGCATTCGCCACATTCATGCGCGAGCGCCTGGCCGCGGTCGGCGGAACGCTCGCGCCACTGTGGGCCAGGCGCGAGGGCGGCGAAGTTCTGCCTTCCGGCGCGAACGTCGACCCCGATGCCGCGGGCCCTGCCCGTCGTTTCGCCATGGTGATCGTCGGCGCCGCGGCGCCGTTCGCGCCGACTTCCCATGCCCGGGCGCGGCTGTTGCGACAGGCGCATGCCAGCGGTCTGCTCGGTGCTCCGGAGGCCGAGCACACGGTACAGGGGCTGGCCACCTCCGGCGCCAGATTCTCGGGCGGCTCGGACGACGTGGGAGCCAACGCTTTCGGCGCGTCGGGCTGATCGGTACCCGGCGCGCGGTGAGTCCGTGTTAGCGTGGACTTCCGTGGATCGCGCGCCGCAGGGCACAAGACATCTGTTCGTCACCGGAGGTGTCGCCTCCTCGCTCGGCAAGGGCCTGACGGCTTCCAGCCTGGGTTCCCTGCTCAAGGCACGCGGGTTGCGGGTGACGATGCAGAAGCTGGACCCTTACCTCAACGTCGATCCCGGCACGATGAATCCGTTTCAGCACGGCGAGGTCTTCGTCACCGACGACGGCGCCGAAACCGACCTGGACATCGGGCACTACGAGCGGTTCCTGGACACCGACCTGGTCGGCTCGGCGAACGTCACGACCGGCCAGATCTATTCGACGGTGATCGCCAAGGAACGGCGCGGCGAGTATCTCGGCGACACCGTGCAGGTGATCCCGCACATCACCAACGAGATCAAGAGCCGGATCCGAGCCATGTCGGCGCCCGGCTCCGACGGTCAGACACCGCACGTGGTCATCACCGAGATCGGCGGCACGGTCGGCGACATCGAATCCCTGCCGTTCCTGGAGGCTGCCCGTCAGGTTCGACATGATGTCGGTCGCGACAACTGCTTCTTCCTGCACGTGTCGTTGGTGCCCTACCTTGCGCCCTCAGGTGAGCTGAAGACCAAGCCGACACAGCACTCCGTCGCTGCGCTGCGCAGCATCGGCATCGCGCCCGATGCCGTCGTCTGCCGCTCCGACCGGGAGATTCCGGACAACGTCAAACGCAAGATCTCGCTGATGTGTGACGTCGATCCCGAGGCCGTCGTCTCGGCCACGGATGCCCCGAGTATCTATGAGATTCCGAAGGTGCTGCACGCGGAGGGGCTCGACGCGTACGTCGTTCGTCGCCTCGGCCTGCCGTTTCGGGACGTCGACTGGACGGTCTGGGGTGACTTGCTCGACCGGGTTCATCATCCGAAATCCGAGGTCACCATCGCCTTGGTCGGCAAATACGTCGACCTGCCGGATGCATACCTGTCGGTGTCGGAGGCCCTGCGGGCCGCGGCATTCGCACACCGAGCAAAGGTCAAGATCAAGTGGGTCCCTTCGGATTCATGCGAGACCCCGGCCGGCGCGTCGGCCGAGCTGTCCAACGTCGACGGCGTCGTGATACCCGGCGGATTCGGTATCCGCGGGATCGAGGGCAAGGTCGGCGCCGTTCGATATGCCCGCGAGCGCGGCGTCCCGATCCTGGGTCTGTGCCTCGGCCTGCAATGCATGGTGATCGAGACAGCTCGTCACCTCGCCGGCATAGACGCGGCCAATTCGGCCGAGTTCGACCCGAGCACCCCGGATCCCGTGGTCGCGACCATGGCCGAGCAGGTCGACATCGTGGCCGGCAACGCCGACCTGGGCGCTTCGATGCGGCTGGGTGCATATCCGGCCGTGCTCACACCGGGGTCGGTTGTCGCGGACGCTTACGGCTCAACAGCGGTCTCCGAGCGGCACCGCCATCGCTACGAGGTCAACAACGGCTACCGCGCGCAGCTCGAAGCGGCTGGGCTGGTGATCTCCGGGACGTCCCCGGACGGGCGGCTCGTCGAGTTCATCGAGCTGCCGCGAGAGGTCCACCCCTTCTTCGCCGGGACGCAGGCGCATCCCGAGCTCAAGTCGCGACCGACCCGGGCGCACCCGCTGTTTCGCGCGTTCCTGGCAGCCGCGCTGGACTACAGCGACGCTGAACGTCTCCCGGTCGAGATTCCAACGGAGCCGGCCGATGCGGAGGTGTTTCATCACCGGGTCTCCGCGGCTCAACCGGGCGGCCGCGACGAGAACACCACCTCGGCGAACGGTGTCGCAGTGACCGTGACCTCGGCTACGACGTGACGACCCGGTCTGAGTACCCGGTCATCGATTCCGAAACGGTCTTTCGTGGCCGAATCCTGTCGCTGCGCCGCGACCGCGTGCGAATGAGCGACGGAACCGTGGCCGCGCGCGAGGTTGTGGAGCACCTGGGCGCTGTCGCCGTGGCCGCCCTCGATGGCCAGGGCCGGATCCTGCTGGTGAATCAATATCGACATCCTGTCGCCACCCGACTCGACGAGCTGCCCGCCGGCCTGCTCGACGTGGACGGCGAGCCCGCGCTGGCGGCCGCTGCGCGCGAGCTGTCCGAAGAAGCAGACGTCTCGGCGTCGATCTGGCACGTGTTGCTCGATCTCTACCCGTCGCCCGGCTTCTCCACCGAGGCGATCCGGATCTTCCTGGCCCGCGGACTGTCGCCGGTTCCGGAGGCGGACCGTTTCGAACGCGAACACGAAGAGATCACAATGACCGTCCGGCGGGTCCCGCTGGAGCAAGCCGTGTCCGCTGCGCTGCAGGGCGTCATCACCAACGCGGCCGCCGTGGCCGGTATTCTCGCCGCCGCCCACGGGCAGGCCACCGGATGGTCTGAACTTCGCGCCGCCGATGCGCCCTGGCCAGCTCGACCTGGGCACTGAAGCCAGTGACGGTTACAGCGCCGGGCCGCCGCACCGCTGCCGAGACGGTCGTGCGCGGCTACTTGGATCACCTCGCCGTCGAGCGTGGTGTCGCGGCGAACACGCTGTCGTCCTACCGCCGCGACCTGGCCCGCTACGTCGCGTACCTGGGCGAGTGTCACGGCGCGGGACGGAGGATGGACGCGGTCGATGCCGCCCTCGTCAGCGGCTTCCTGGCTCACCTGCGTGAGGGTGACGCCGAGCATCAGCCGCTTTCGGCCACGTCAGCTGCACGCGCGGTCGTGGCGGTTCGAGGGCTACACCGATTCGCCTTGCGGGAGGGACTGGTGGATGTCGATGTGGCGCGGGAGATACGACCGCCTGCTCCGCCGCGCCGCCTGCCCAAGGCGATCTCGGTCGAAGACGTCGAGCGGCTTCTCGACGCAGCGGGCTATACCGGTACCCCGCTTGCCTTGCGCGACAGGGCCTTGCTCGAGCTGTTGTACGCAACCGGCGCCCGCATCTCCGAAGCGGTTGGGCTGGCCGTCGACGATGTTGACCTGGCTGGGCGGACCGTGACCTTGGCCGGCAAGGGTGGCAAGCAACGCCGGGTTCCGCTGGGATCCTTCGCGGCAACTTCGATCGATGCCTACCTCGTTCAGGTCCGACCGTCGCTCGCGGCGGCGGGCCGGGGCACCGCGGCGTTGCTGCTCAATGCTCGCGGCGGACCGCTGTCTCGTCAGTCGGCCTGGACTGTGCTGCGTACCGCGGCAGAACGGGCCGGGCTGGCGGCCGGGATCTCGCCGCACACGTTGCGCCATTCCTTCGCGACTCACCTGATGGAGGGCGGCGCCGATGTGCGGGTCGTGCAGGAACTTCTCGGACATTCCTCGGTGACCACCACCCAGATCTACACATTGGTCACGGTGGACCGGCTGCGCGAGGTGTACGCCAGCGCCCACCCCCGGGCTCTCGGCTGACCATGCAGCTCGGCACGCCGAGGACCCATCGTCACTGCCGCAAGGCTGCGGTAGCCTCGCGGGCGGCGTGACCCAACAAACCGGCAGAAGGGCTTAGCGCTTCATGACTATGTCGACAAGTCCAGACGGCGGTGGCGATTCCGGCGAGTTGTTCACCGTCGAGCAGGGCAAGTCGGCCGATCCGGCGATCGCGCGGCCCAAGCGGTTGATCCCAGAGCCGGCACCATTGGACCGGCATGGACCGGCGCGCATCATCGCCCTGTGCAACCAGAAGGGCGGCGTGGGAAAGACCACCTCGACGATCAATCTCGGCGCGGCCCTGGCCGAACTCGGCCGGCGGGTGCTGCTTGTCGACTTCGACCCTCAGGGAGCGTTGTCGGTCGGATTGGGAGTCCAGCCGCATCAGCTCGACCGCACGGCATACAACCTGCTCATGGAGCGGGGCACGAACATCGACGACATCTTGCTCAAGACGAGTGTCGCGGGCATGGACCTGTTGCCGAGCAACATCGACCTGTCGGCGGCGGAGGTTCAACTGGTAGGCGAGGTAGCGCGGGAGCAGACGCTGGCGCGCGTGCTGGCACCCATTGTCGAGGACTACGACTTCGTACTGATCGATTGCCAGCCCTCGCTGGGGCTGCTGACCGTCAATGCCTTGACGGCCGCCCACGGGGTGATCATCCCGCTCGAGTGCGAGTTCTTCAGCCTCCGCGGTGTTGCCTTGTTGATCGACACCGTCGAGAAGGTCCAGGAACGCCTTAACCCTCAGCTGAAGCTCGATGGGATTCTCGCCACGATGTACGACGGGCGCACGCTGCATGGCAGGGAGGTCTTCGCCCGGGTCGTCGAGGCGTTCGGTGACCAGGTGTTCGACACCGTCATCTCCAGGACCGTTCGGTTCCCGGAAACGACGGTGGCCGGAGAGCCGATCACGTCGTGGGCTCCGACGTCGGCCGGGGCACAGGCATACCGCAACCTCGCTCGCGAGGTGATCTCGCGATCATGACATTCCTCGGTCCTGGACCCACCCGACACCCGCGATTGACCGAACTCACCGAACTCCCAATGACGAAGCGAGGCCGTGGATGAGCCGTCGAGCCAGCCTGCCGGGCGCCGCCGAGCTGTTCCGCACGACCTCAGCGGCCGAAGCTGTCCCGCTCGCTGCGGCGCCGGCACCGCCGCACCCCGGCGTGGGCGCCGTTCCGCCAGCGCGCGATCTCGCGGCTG
>JALYIL010000055.1 GCA_030775825.1 Actinomycetota bacterium | reverse complement strand
CATAACGATCGAGGCCCTGGTTCGCGCGGGGCCCCATCGTCAAGGCGGCTTCAGGGCGGCCGCAGCCTTACTAGGACGTGGGCCGGGCCTTACTCCCAGCGGAGACGACGTGCTCGCGGGCTTCGTGCTCGGGTGCCGCGCATTCGGGCATCAGATCCCCGGCGCGGCGGCCGCGGTGAGTCAGCTTGCACCACTCGGTACGAGCGCACTGTCGGCACAACTGCTCCAGCACGCAACCAACGGGCAGACCATACCGGAAGTCGTCGAGTTCATCGACGCCCTCACCGGTCGCGCCGCCGTGCACCGTGCGGTCGAACGGCTGCTTGCCGTCGGACACACCTCGGGTGCGGCGCTCGCGCTCGGAGTGCTCGGGGCGGCCCGGTATCCGGCCACCACCTCGACCCGGGAACGGACCGCCGCCGGAGTGAGTGCGTGAGCGTCCAGCACGTCGAGGCGCGCGCGGGCGCCTACGCGGATTCGGTGACTCTCATGCAGCTCAGCCGCCAGGCGGGCTCAATGCAGGGTGTCGAATCTGCGCTGGTGGCGATGGGGACCGCGCTCAATCTCGATCTGCTGGAGGGTATGGGTTTCGCTCGCCCGCACGGCGCAGGCACCAACGATCTGATCCTTGCCATCCGAACCGATCACGAGGACGCGCTGCGGGCAGCGCTGGCTGCGCTCTCCGAGGCGCTCACCGCTCGCCCGAGCCTGACTCCCGGATCGCACGGCGAGCAGGTTGCCCGCACGATCTCATCAGCTGCCCGCTCGGCTGGGCGGTCACTGGCGCTGATCTCGGTCCCCGGGGAGCATGCGTTCACCGAGGCGATGGACGCGCTCGACTCCGGCTGCGACGTGATGATTTTCTCCGACAACGTTCGCGTCGATCACGAGATCGTGTTGAAGGACGTCGCGGCACAACGAGGTCTGCTCGTGCTGGGTCCCGACTGTGGTACGTCAGTGGTCGGCGGCATCGGACTGGGCTTCTCCCACACCCTTGCTCCCGGCAGGGTAGGCGTGGTCGCCGCCTCCGGGACCGGCGCCCAGCAGGTGCTCTGCCTGCTCGATGCCGCTGGCGTCGGCGTGAGCGCCGCGCTCGGTGTTGGCGGGCGGGACCTTTCGGCCGCGGTGGCCGGTCGATCCGCGCGCGCCGCGCTTACGGCGCTCGATGAGGACACTGCCACTGAACTGATCATCTTGATCTCGAAACCACCGGCCGCCGAGGTGGCACGCGAGTTGCGCGCGTTCGCGTCCGGCCTGTCAACGCCGGTGGGGTTCGCCTTCGTCGGCAGTGGCTTTCCCGACCTTTCGGAAGCGACCGAGCAGGCCCTGCGCTTGCTAGGCATAGCGGCACCGGCATGGGCGGCCTGGCAGGGGCGCCAGGCTGCCCCTCGCGCCGGGTCGTTACGCGGGCTGTTCGCCGGTGGAACGCTCTGCGACGAAGCGATGGTGCTCGCAGCCGACCGTCTCGGCCGGATTAGTTCGAACATCCCGTTGCAGCCGGATTGGCGGGTCGACCCGCGGACGTCCTCACCCGGGCACGTGATGATCGACTTCGGCGACGACGAACTCACTCGGGGTCGGCCACACCCGATGATCGATCAATCACTGCGCCTAGATCGGATCCGCCTAGAGGCAAGCGACCCGGCCACCGCCGTCATCATGCTCGACGCCGTGCTCGGACACGGTGCTCACCCAGATCCCGCCGCTGAGCTCGCCCCCGCGATCGCATCGATCGACCCGGACATCGCCGTCATCGTCTCGCTCATCGGTGCCGCGGCCGATCCCCAAGACCTCGGCGCGCAGGCCCGCGCTCTGCAGGCGGCCGGCGCACACGTGTTCGCCTCCAACGCGCATGCCGCACGCTATGCCTGCACCCTGATATCGAGACGGGCATGACCGACCTGCTCAGACGCGAACCGACCCTGATCACCGCGGGTGCCGATCTGTTCGCCGACGCCGCCGAGCAACAAGCCGCGAGGGTCACCCGAGTTGACTGGATGCCGCCTATGCCGGGCACCGAGGCAGCGCTGGCCATTGTCGCGGCTGACCCACGTCGCGTGGCCGGCAACGCCGAAGCAGTGCGCCGGGTGCAGGCCGTCCGGGCCCTGCTGGTCGACGTCCTGCCTGCGCGTGAAGCGTTGGGTCTGGCACGCTCGGATTTCCTGCATGCTGGCCCGCCCATCGATTGGGCGCGTGCATCGGGGCCGATGCGGGGCGCGTTGATGGGCGCGGCGATGTTCGAGGCTTTGGCCGAGAACCCCCACGATGCGGCCGGGCTCATCGAACGGGGGGAAATCTCCCTGGATCCCTGCCACCACCACGGTGCCGTCGGGCCGATGGCCGGAGTGGTGTCCGCGTCCATGTGGGTCTTCGTGCTCGAAGACCCCGCCACGGGCTGCCGCAGCTACTGCTCGCTGAACGAAGGCTTGGGCAAGGTCCTGCGTTACGGGGCCTACTCCGGCGACGTCCTCGACCGCCTGCGCTGGATGTCCGGCCTGCTCGGGCCACTCCTGCAGGCGACAATTCGAGCCAACGGTCCCCTGGATGTGACCGCGATCCTGGCGCAGATGGTGCAGATGGGCGACGAGGCGCACAACCGTAACCGCGCGGGCACGCTCATGCTCCTGCGAGAGCTTTTCCCGTCGATGGTCTCGAGCGGATTCGCCGCCGAAGAAATCTCCGAGGCGGCTCGATTCATCGGCGGCAACGACCACTTCTTCCTCAATCTGGCGATGCCGGCGTGCAAGCTCGCCCTCGACAGCGCACGCGGCATCCCGGGCTCGACGATGGTGGTCGCGATGGCGCGCAACGGCACAGACTTCGGCATCCAGGTCTCGGGCACCTCCGACCGATGGTTCACGGGACCGGCGCAGGTGCCCGAAGGTCTGTACCTGGGCGCGTATGGGCCCGAGGATGCCAACCCCGACATCGGCGACTCTGCGATCACCGAGACGATCGGCCTCGGAGGCTTTGCCATGGCCGCCGCGCCGGCGATCGTGCGGTTCGTCGGCGGCAGCGTTGCCGACGCGCTCGCGAATACTCGGCGGATGTATGAAATCACCTTGTCCGAGCACGCGGCATTCACCGTGCCGGTGCTTGACTTCCGTGGCACTCCGCTGGGTATTGACGTCACAAAAGTTGTCCGGACCGGGATCCTGCCGCAGATCAACACCGGGATGGCTGGCAAGGTCGCGGGCACCGGACAGGTCGGAGCCGGCTTGGTGAAACCGCCTCGCGAGATCTTCCCGTTGGCGCTGCAGGGGCTCGCCGCGGCCGTCCCCCCGTAGTCGATCAGCAAAGACCCGTGGTCCAGGATGGGTAGGTGAATGATCTCGCGGGGTTCATCCTCGCCCGCGTCAGCGAGGACGAAGCGGTAGCCCGCGCGGTACTCGATTCAGGAGTGCATGACGAGCGGTCGGCGGTCAAAGAATGGATTGCCGTGGCAAACCCTCAGCGCATGCTGACCTGGTCCGACGCGCGCCGGCGAATCGTCGCCCTGCACCACGCCGCCGAGCGGCTGCTCGCCGAAGACAACCGCCCGGAGCTGTGCCTCGGGTGCGGCCATCCGGAGCCATGCCCGACGATGCGACTCATGGCGCTCGTCTGGGCCGACCATCCCGACTACCGGCAGTCGTGGCGACCGTGACTGTTCGCTTCGTCCCGCCGCCTGACGCCCGACCCGACGACGCACCTTGGCCTCCGATGCAGTGGCCACCACCTCGGGAGCTCACGCTCATCGGCGAGGCCGTCACGCTGCGGCCCGCGGTGGCCGATCGCGACGGCACGCAGTTGTTCGCAGCCCTCGACGACGAGAGGGTATGGCGCCACCTGAACGGTCGGCCGGGCGGGGGTGACGGCTGGGCCGACACCCTTCGCGAACGCGAAGCCCGCGGCTGGCTTAGCTGGATCGTCCGGTTGCGCGTCGCGACCTTCGGACTTGCGGCGGGAACTGTGATCGGCACATCGTCCTACCTCGAGGTCGAGCCCGGCGACGCTCGGCTGGAAATCGGTGCGACCGCCTACACGCCCGATGCCTGGGGCAGCATAGTCAACCCGGAGACCAAGCTGCTTCTGCTTCAGTACGCATTCGAGGTGCTCGGCGCGGGCCGCGTCCAGCTCAAGACAGACATCCGCAACAAGCGATCGGCCCAGGCCATCGCCCGGCTAGGCGCCACCTTCGAAGGAACGCTGCGCCGCTACCAGCGCCGCAGCGATGGAAGTGTCCGGGACACTTTGGTGTTCTCCATCATCGCCGAGCAATGGCCGCAGGTACGTGCCGGCCTGCACGCACGCCTCGCCGAGAACGGCTCCAGTTGACGCAGGGAGTTCGACATGACCGTGCAACGGCTTGACTCGTCTTCGCTTTTCGCGCCCAGGATCGGTTTCTGTAGCGCCGTCCGCGCGGGCGACTTCGTCTACCTCGCAGGCGTCACCGCGATCGCCGGTGACGGCGAGGTGGTGGGCGGTGACGATCCGTACCTGCAGGCTCGGGAGTGCACAGCGAAGATCGGCGCCGCGTTACACGCTCTGGCCGCCCGGGCCGACCAGGTCGTGCAGACACGCGTCTATCTCACCGATCCTGGACACTGGCAGGCGGTCGGCCGAGCGCATCGCGAAGCATTCGGCCAGGCGCCGCCCGCCGCGACGATGGTCGTCGTGAAACAGCTGCTGGACCCGCGCATGCTGATCGAGATCGAGGCCGTCGCCTACATCGGCGATTGAGCCGACTTGGCCCAACCGGGTCTCCCGGGCCTCCTGGGCCCCCTGGGCCTCCTGGGCCTCCTGGGCCAGGGTGGCCGACGGGGCTATCTCAGCTGAGAATGAGCTGCGGGCTCGCGATCTCCTTCTGGCTGAACGGCACCGGATTGCGCTGAGCGATCTTCACCTGGTACGCGTCGAGCTTCGGCACAGCGGCGGTGAAGCCGAAGACACAATCGGCATTCGCGTCGAAGACGCCGGCACGCAGCTGAGTCGTAGTGAGCCTCTTCGCGCTCGCGTCGCTGATCACAACGCTCGCGCCGGCCACGATGTCCTGATAACCGGAGAGGGTGTGGCACGGCTTACCGACGTTGTAGCCACCGCTTCCGAACTGCTGGCCCTGGTTCACGTTCGGGTCGTCCGGAAAGACGCTCGTATGATCAGTGACCGCCACTACCCCGTTGACGCGGATTCCCGGTTGCGAGGATGTGCTGCTGCCGCCGCCTGCGGCTAGGGCGAGAACGATCAGCCCGACACCGACGACCGCGATCGCTGCCAGCCCGATCAGCAGCCAGTTCGGCTTACGGGCACGCGGGCCCGGATCGGTGACGTCCAGCCGGGCGAGAACGCGATCTCGGGCCTCGGCGTACTCGGCGTCGGTGAGCACGCCGTCGGCGTGCAGGCTGTCGAGCTGTTCGAGTTCGTCGTGCTCGGTCACGACCCCCCTCAGATTCATACCTCGCGGCGGCGAGGTGTTTTGCCCGGAACAGATCGTGCTCCTCGGACTGTAGAGGATCGATTTTCAGGGGTTCGCGCCTGCGTGAAATCCGTGTTGATGTCTTCCACGGAGCGGAGTGGCTCTCACCGGATCGGGTGTCACTCATGCGGAAGCCCCACCGGTGCTCCCTCCTTTTTTGCCCTTTGCGCAGCGCTTGTCGCCCTTCCCGGCCTCCGGGCTCAGGCAGCCACGTCAGCCAGGTCCGCCAGGTCAGCCAGGTCAGCCACGTCAGCCAGCCAGATCCGGCCAGCGGCCACGATTGCGCCCACGTTCCGCTTGTGGCCAAGCCGGCGCCGTTCGACCAGCCGCTCTTCCTCGCCCTGACCCAGGCGCAGGGCATCGGCGCGAACGCTTCAACCCGGCCACGACACCCATTCCCGCGACGACGCAGATCGACTACGTGCGAATCTGGCACCGAGCAGGCAGATTCGAGCCAAGTCGTCGTGTCCGATTTGACCGGAACATCCTGTTAGGGCAGGGTCAAGGTGGCGGTGCCCCATCGTGAAACCCGGTTTCGGGGGTTGGGGCGCCGTCCGCCGTTACCGATGAGCGGCGACGTGAATGGGAATGCCGTTCAGGGCAGCCGTCCCGGTCAGCGCGTCCAGCAGTAGATCATCGGCCAGAACGTTCGAGTTGACTCCGGCGTGCGCGGCGGCCACGGAGGTCTTCGAGCCGTCCAGGTCATGTCCCCAACCGTGCGGGATGCTCACCACGCCAGGGCGAACCGTGTCGGTGATCTCCACCGGCACGGTGATGACCCCGGCGCGTGAGCGCACGTCGGCCATCGCCCCGTCGGACAGTCCGAGGCGCGCGGCATCGTCGGGATGCAGTTGGGCGGTGCAGCGATTGCCGCCGCGCACCAGTGGCGCGATGTTGTGCATCCAAGAGTTGTTCGAACTCAACTGTCGGCGTCCGATCAGCACCATTCCGTCGGCAGGGCCTCGTTCGAGCTCGGCCTCCAGGCGCGGCACGTCTGCCGTGATCGGATCCGGCGCCAGCTCGATCTTGCCGCTGGCCGTGGCCAGGACCTCGGGGATGCGTGGACGGAGGGGACCAAGGTCCACGCCGTGCGGCGCAGCTTCCAGGTCCGCCAGGGTGAGCTCATACGGTCCGCCGCGCAGCATTAGGTCGATGAGCCGCGCTGGGCCGGTGCGGCTGCGCCACCGCCACGTCGAGACCTTCGCGCCGGGCGACATCAGCGGCGATGGCGCCGTCCAGAGCTGCGATGTCCACATCAGGGCCCTTACCGGTCACGATCCCCAGCAATCGGAGCAGGGTCTGCCACTCCGCCGGAACGTCCGTGCGCATGACGGCCGGCGTCCAGTTGGCGACGTTGCGAACTGAGAGCTGGTAGAAGACCAGATCGAAGTGCTCCCGCGCCAGCGGCCCGGGCCCCGGGAGTATGACGTCGGCGTGCCGACTGGTTTCGTTGAGATAGATATCGATCGAGACCATGAACTCCAGTCGCGCCAGCGCTTCACTGAGCCGGTTCGCGTTCGGCGTACTCAGGCATGGATTTCCGCCCACGGTGATCAGAGCCCGTACCTGACCTTCGCCGGGAGTGAGAATCTCATCGGCAAGCGTGGCGACGGGCAGCTCTCCGAGGACCTCGGGCAGGCCGCGTACGCGACTGCGCCACCGGCCGTGAGTGAAGGGGCGGCGAACGGGTTTCGAGTTCGCCTGCCCGGCCGCGGCGAGCGGGAACATCGCACCCCCTTCGCGATCGAGATTGCCGCTCAGCACGTTCAAGACGTCGACCAACCAGCTAGCCAACGTGCCGAACACCTGCGTCGTCGTGCCGATTCGCGCGTACACGGCGGCTCGTTCGGCCGATGCCAGTTCGCGCGCCATCCGCCGGATGTCCTCAGCCGGGATTCCGGTATGCCGGGCCACCGCGCTCGGGGTAAACGGCTCGCTGAGCACCCGCACCCTGTCCAGCCCGACCACGTGATCTGCGAGAGCGCCGAGGCGGACGAGGTCTTCGGAGAAGAGCACATTCACCAAGGCGAATAGCAGGAATGCATCAGAGCCCGGCCGGATGGGGTGATGCTCGTCGGCGGCCTCTGCCGTCCGCGAGCGTCGCGGGTCGACGACAACGACTTTCCCGCCACGGGCACGGATACCCTTCAGGCGGCCGCGGACATCCGGCGCGGTCATCAAGCTGCCGTTGGAGACCAGCGGGTTCGCACCGAGCAGCAGCAAGTGATCCGTACGGTCCAGGTCGGGAACCGGAATCGAAAGCGGATCACCGAACAGGTATCCGCTGGAGAAGTGCTTGGGAATCTGGTCAACCGTTCCGGCCGTGTAGATGTTCTGCGTGCCAATGCCCTTGTAGAGCGCGCGGCCGTACAGCAGCGCCCCCAGGTTGTGCGAGGACGGGTTGCCGAGATACAGCCCGATTGAGTTGGGCCCGTGTCCTGCGACCAATGGCGGCAACCGTTCGGCGATGTAGTCGAAGGCGGCGTCCCAGCTCGCCGGCTGCCAGGCGCCACCACGCTTGATCATCGGCTGGCGCAGCCGATCAGGGTCCTCGTCGAGCGCTTTGAGCGATGCGCCCTTCGGGCAGATGTAGCCGGCCGAGAAGACATCCTTCTCGTCGCCTCGGACAGAGGTCATCAGGTTCTCGACGAGAGTCACCTCCAGACCGCAGGTTGCCTCGCACAAGGGGCATGTGACGTATTCAGTCGACATGCTGAACAGTGTGCAGCCTTCGCGGACAATGGGGCCATGGTTGACGTCGAGCCCGAGGGATTCGAGGCGATGGTCGGCCAGGCGCTGGATGGATTGCCGGCTGAACTCGGCAGATTGATGCGCAATGTCGCGGTGACCGTCGAGCACGACCGAGGACCCCGCGGTCTGCTCGGGCTCTATCACGGCGTCCCCCTGACCAGCCGCACGTCGCACTACTCCGGCGTCCTACCGGACCAGATCACCATCTACCGGCTGGCCATCTGTGCGATCTGCCACGACGAGGCAGAGGTCGTCGAGCAGGTACGCCGCACCGTCGTCCACGAGGTCGGGCACCACTTCGGCATCGACGACGCGCGACTGCACGAACTGGGCTGGTGACCACGCTGGCCGCGGTACGCGGGGCAGGGGCCCTCGCGAGCGTCCACAGCTAACTTCGATATCCACAGTGCGGCGTTCGGGCAGTTGCGTTCGTGCCTGTTCCGCGACGCTCAGGGCATGCCCCAGGACGGCCTGATCACGCATCGAATTTCCGTCGGATGCGATGCGACGAATGCCGCGGCAATCGGCACCATTCTCAGCCAAGTACCGCACGAACTCCCGATCATGCGGGGTGAGCGGTTCGCGTTGTTGGCGGCACTGGCCCGCTACGACGAGTCCGATCCCACCGGAACACGCGGCGCCTCCCATCTTGCCAAGGACCTCGTCCTCGCCGCTGCCCTGGTGCACGACGATGCAGACGAACGGCGAACCGGCGAGTACCTCTTACGACATCGTGCGGAGGTCACCTCCGGTCGGCGCTCGGCCGCATCGCTGTTAGCCGCGGCCCGCTGCGCAGCCGAGATGGATTGCCGCCGCCTAGGCATGACAGAGATCGCCGCTGGCGACGTGAAAGAAGTGGCCGAGCACGAGGTCCCCGCTGGCCGTGCCGCGGACGGCTCCGTTGCCGAGGTCGTCCTCGCCTACCTCGACCTGGTGGCGGGCCAGGTCGTTTCGCCGCCCTCGCTTCGAGACCAGATCATGACCGCGGCGACGATCGCCTTGGAGGTTTCCGAGCGATACCGGCTCAACAACGGCCGCGGAGCGTCAGTCATCGCGATGCGTTCGGACGCGCGACCGGGCGGGCGCCTGGTGACTCACTTGCGGCAGGAATTTGGGCCAACGCCGGCTGCGGAGGCGCTCGCGCGAATTCTCGTAGGGCCCGACCGCACACCTATCGAGACCTCCTTGCTTTGGTGGGCGGCGCGAGGACTGCAGAGCGCGAGCGCGCTGCCGGATCACCTCCGGGCGCGATGGAGCCGAAGCCTCACCGATCTGGCTGATCAGGCCCCTCGAATCGGCCGGGCTGACTGCCCGCAGCGGGTTGACCGGCTCCAGAAACAGCGGGTGTGGACAGCCGTGGGCCGCCGTCCACAAGCAGCCACAGCTACTCATACCGGAGATATCGGGCAAGTTAGCGTGCGCCAGTCACCCAAGGCGCGAGACGTCGCGGGAGAAACCGAGCGAGACCGACAGGGGCCAGCGTTATGAATCTCAAAGCATGTTCGGCCGCGGCGCTGGCCGCGACGTTCTTCACGCTGATCCTCGGCCTGTGCGCCATCGGCGCGGGTACTGCCGCCCCCATCATGGCTTCCGGGACACGGCCCAGTATCGGCCCAGCCGTTTCGTCGGCCGCGTCCGGCGCCGGCGCGCCAACCGCAGACGATCGGGCCCGGGCCGCGGCGGCCGGGTCACGCGGGCTTCCGTCGAACTACGCCATACCGAGCTCAGCGAGCAACGCCGAGGCGAGCGTGATCGCGTATTCGATCAGTCAACTCGACAAGCCTTACGTGTTCGGGACAGCCGGTCCAGACGCCTTTGACTGCTCAGGTTTGACCATGGCCGCATGGGCGCAGGCCGGGGTGCGCCTGCTGCACTCGACGCTCGACCAGGTGACGGCGGGGACGCCCAGGACGCCGCAATCCATCGGGCCAGCCGATCTCGTGCTCGTACCCGGCGACGGCGGATCCCTGGCCGCGCCTGAGCATGTCGGCTTGTACGTCGGCTCCGGGCTCGTGATCAATGCTGCCGACGAGGCGATCGGCATCCGCGTCCAGAGCTTCGACAGTTTCGTTCAAATCGGGCACGGGCTCAGCGCCATTCGCCACATCGCGTGAGCCCTAACGATCCCAGCGCTACCGCCGATCGATCAACGGCCACGGGTGTTCAACGGCCCCGGGCGATTCGCGGCATTTCATTCAATGGCCACGCAACCGCGTCGGTCACCGAGCGCTCACGAAGGAGCATCAATGCTGCACTGGCTTCGCCACACCGCTGACCCGATCACACCGAACAAGACGGGCCTGCCGGGAACCGCAGAGGCCGAAAGGATTGTCGGGGCGCTTCTCACGTTCGGGCTCATCGCATCGGTGGCGGGCATCGCCATCGCCGCCACCAGCTGGGTGTTCGGCTCACACTCGGCCAATCCTCACCTGGCCAACCGGGGGAAGAACGGCGTCATGGTCTCCTGCCTGGCCGCGCTCCTGGTCGGCGCGGCGAACCTCCTGGTCAGCTTCTTCGCCAACGCCGGCTCGACGCTGAGGTGATCCAGGCCGGCCGGCTCCCAGAAGCCATGTTGATCCAACTGCGCTCGGGCATGCGCCCGCGAAGAGCTGTCTTGGCCTGCACGGTGCTCTTTGCCCTGTTCGCGGTGCTTGCCTTGGTGACAGCGCCCATCCACCCGCCCAGCGCAACGCGAGGTAGTGCGAAACCAAGGCGGGATCCGAGTCCGGGGGTTCGATCCCCCAGCGCGCCGACAAAGGTTGCCGCCACGGGAGCAACTGCGGACCCGCGCAATGTCGCAAGCTGGGATGCGGTCCCCCCAGTCGCGGCCTCCAGCTCGCCCGAGTATCCAGCGATCGCCGGTTCGGACGCGACAGACGCGACTGCCTATGCGAAGGCCTTTGCGACCGAGTTGTTCACCCGCGACTATTCGCGTTCGACGCGAGCTCAGCTCATCGCATGGGCGCAGTACGAAGACTCACCCCTGCGCGCCACGCAATATCCGAGATCGGACTGGACGAAAGTGCTGGTCGACTCGCTGACCGACCCGGCCTGGGAGGACGCGGCGGACACCCCGATTCCTTCTGCGGGCGCGTGGCTCGCATTCCACGCCCAACGGGTCCAGGAAGTCCTCGGCGCGATCGCAGTGTCCCGCGACCCGACGTGGGAACGGCTCATAGCCGGCGGCTACGCGCCGCCGGACCCGTTGGCCGTCGAGCGCGATGTGTCCATCGTGCTCGTGGTCCATCGCGTTCTCGCCGGCCGCCTGAGCACGTCTCGACTCTCGGTCAGCGTGAAGCTCCAGCTTGGATCGTCACCGCGACGCCCCGGCTACGCGATCGCCGCCGCCAATGATTTCCTCGTGAACGCGGAGCCCTGACGTGTCGACATGCCCCCAATTGCAGTCGCTCAACCCGATCTGCCGGGTCGGCCAGGTGATCGACGGAGCGAGTCACACCGTCGCAGGCGACATCTTCGGATCCATTGCGCACTACTTCGCGGCCGTGGCCACCTCGGCGGTGAGCTGGCTGTGGGACCAGCTCGACGCGGCAACGGCAGTCGATCTGAGCAGCGCTGGCATCAGCAGCGACCTGCTCGCAACCGGGTCGATCGCGGCCCTGGTCACCGTCACCCTGTTTCTCATTCAGGTGATTGCGTCAGTTCTGCGACAGCACCCCGGCGGCCTCGGGCGTGCCTTGCGGGGAATGGCGGTCTCATTCATCGGGGCCGCGTTCGCGGTCGCGACGACCCAGGTCCTGCTCGGCGCAGTCGACTCGCTGTCCAACGGCGTCGTGCACTACGCGCTCGGGACAGATGTGAGGGGGCTCGGTGCGCAACTCATTGTGGCCTCGACGCTGACCGCGATCGTCAACCCGGCGGGACTTCTTCTGATGTCGTTGGTCCTCATCAGCGCGGTGGTTGTGGTGTGGGTGGCCTTGATGGTCAGGAAGATGCTGATCATCATCTCGGCGGTCTTCGCCCCCATCGCTTTCGCGGGCGCGACGAGTGAGGTCTCCCGCTCCTGGGTGCGGCGCTGGATCGAGCTCACTGCCGCGTTGGTGATGAGCAAGTTGATCCTGGTCATCATCTTCCTCGTCGGCCTGAGCGTGCTCGAGGGTGGCGGAAGGACCCCTGGCCCACCCGCGTCGCACGAGCCGCAGGCCGTAACGAATCTCGTCATCGGAGCATTGATCCTTCTGATGGCCGGACTCGCGCCCTGGATCGCGATCAAAGCGGTGCATTTCGCCGGGGATTCATTCGAGTGTCTCCATGCTCAGGCCGCGATCGCCGCCGCTGCTGCTCAGACCGCGGTTGCGGCACCTCGCAAGATGGCCTCAGCCGCCGGTTTGGGCGAACCAAGAGCCTGGTCAGATGGCCCATCGGGCAGCGCCGGCGGAAAGGGCGCCAGCCCACGCGGTTCCACGCGTGCGAGAGTGCCCCGCCCTGCTGCGCACTCGGCCAATGGCGGGCGTCAAGATCACCACAGAGATCCGGACCTCACCGCCGAAATCGCTCCGGTCACGGCCGGAGCGGACCGCGGTGGCGATGGCGCCGGACCGGGGATTGCGCGGTGACGAGGCGATCGTGGGCAGGGCGATCGTGGGCAGGGCGATCGTGGGCAACGCAGTCATGGGCGAGGTCGTGATGACGGCCGGCAATGACCCGCGACCGCTGGTCCGCTTCGGGCGACGCCAGTCCAAAGGCGTCCTCCTCGGCCTGTCCGGGGTCCGGCTCGCGACGCTAGCCACAGCAATCTTGGTGATGACCGTGGGCGTGTTCGCCTTCGGCATCGCGGGTCTCATCGTGTCCGCCCCGGCCTGGTCCGGATTGGCGGCGGCTGCGTTCCTGCGCTGGCAGGGGCGTCCTGCCATCGAGTCGGCGGGAGTCCTCGCCCACTGGGCGGTGCGGGTGGCCACCGGCCAGACGCGCTTCACCGTCCGCCCATCAGCCCTGCGGCCGGCTGGAACCATGGCGCTACCCGGCGATGCCGCCGCGCTGCGCTTTCACACCGAGCAGCGAACCGGTGCGGTGATGGTCCACGATCCGCACCGTCAGACGCTGTCCGCGATGGTGCACGTGACCCACCCGGCCTACGTGCTCCTCTCGCCCGACGAGCAGGCGCGGCGCGTCACAGCCTGGTCGACCGCGATCGCGGGGCTTGCCGGCTCAGGCAGTTGCCCGAGTGTCCAGGTTCTGGAATCCACCCTTCCTGACCCGGGGCACGGGGTGCGTGCCTGGCTCAGCTCGCACGGCGTCGAGGACGGGGCATGGGCATCGAAGGAGTACTCGGCGCTCGTCGAGCAACTGGCGCCGACCTCGTTCAAGCACCGGACCCTGATCTCCCTGACCGTCGATCTGAAGCGATCCGCCTCTGCCGTGCGCGGTGCCGGACGCGGCATCGCCGGGGCCGCCGAGGTGCTTCGCCGGGACATGAGCGCCTTTGAGGTGTCGCTTCGCTCCGCCGACCTGCGCATCCGGAGGTGGATGACCGCGCCGGAACTTGCGGTCGTCATCCGCCAGGCGTACGACCCAGCGGCCGATGCGATGCTGCACACGGACGCTGGCGCGAACCTGACTCACGCCGGGCCGGTCGCCGTCGATGAGCGCTGGGATCATCTGCGCCACGACGGCGCGTACTCGCGGGTGCTGTGGATCAGCGAGTGGCCACGCACCCAGGTTGCACCGGACTTCTTGCATGCCCTGGTCTTCGAACCCGGAATTCGCAAGTCGATTTCTGTCGTCGCCAAGCCGCTCGCGACGGCGGAGGCTCTGCGAGCCATCCGCAAGGAGAAGGTGGAGTACCTGACCGAGGCGCAGCAGAGCTCGCGGATCGGCCGGCTCACCGACTTGTCGGCGGAGCAGGAATATGGCGACGTGATTACGCGCGAGCGAGCGCTAGCCTCGGGCCACACGGACCTTCGCTTCTCCGGCTTCATCTGCGTCACGGCGCCGACCCACGAGAGTTTGATCGCCTCGGTCGCGTCCGTGGAGCGGGCGGCGAGCCAGTGCGGCTGCGAGACCCGGGTCCTGGTCGGCCAGCAGGCCTCAGCGTTCGTCGTGGCCGCACTCCCGCTCGGACGGGCGGCCAGGTGATGGCACCGGTGTTCGGTGGTTCGCTGTTCACGCCCGCCCGAGCAAATCGCCGCACCCGCCTGCGATCCGCGCGTCAGGCCAAAGGCATCAGGCGTGCGGCGCAGCGCGCACAGGCAGATTTCGACCGGGCACGCTCTGCAGCCGAGCGCGGTGAGCGACTCCGCGCAAACTACCTACCTCGCGGAGGCGAGTCCGGTCGATCAGCGCTTCGCTCCTACCGGAAGTTCTCCGTTGCGCCGCACCGTGCGACGAGTGACGTCTTCGGCGCCGCGTACCCATTTCTCGCCGAGGAGGGCTTGGGTTCGGAAGGAATCCTCATCGGCCAGGACGTGTGGACCGGCTCATCGTTCTGCTTCGATCCGTGGTCACTGTATGGCAGCGGCGTGCTCACCAATCCGAATTGCGTGCTGGCCGGCGTCGTTGGCATGGGCAAATCGACCCTCGCGAAGGCAATGGCCACCAGATCGATCGCCTTCGGCCGCAACGTGTATGTCCCCGGCGATCCGAAGGGCGAGTGGACGGCTGTGTCAAAAGCGGTCGGCGGCCAGGCGATCGAACTCGGCGGCTGCCTGCCCACACGGCTCAACCCGCTCGAGGAGGGGTTGCCCGCCGGGACCTCCGCCGACACGCAGCGGCACCGGCTGGCGGTCGCGTCACGACGCAAGGACCTGCTCAAAGCCATCGCCGAGACCGCACTTGGCCGGGATCTGTACGCGGTTGAGGCCACAGCGCTCTTCGCCGCCGTAGCGGCTGCGGTGCGGGACAACACCGTTCCAGTGCTGCCTCATGTCGTGGATGCGATGTTTCGGCCCAGCTCTGCGGTCGAGGGTTCCAGCATTTCCCAGCTCGCCGCCGAAGGCCGACAGGTCGCGCATGCGCTGAACCGCCTGGTGCGCGGCGACCTGTCGGGACTTTTCGACGGCCCCTCCACGATCAGCTTCAACCCGCGGCTACCCATGGTCTCGCTCGATTTGTCTCGGATCCAGGGCTCCGACGAGCTCATCTCCCTGGTCATGACATGTTCGTCGGCCTGGATGGAGGCCTCTCTCCTCGATCCGAGGTCCGGGCAGCGCTGGGTCATCTACGACGAGGCCTGGCGACTGCTCACCCAGGCCCCATTGCTTGCCCGGATGCAGTCGCAATGGAAACTCTCTCGCGCCTTGGGCATCGCGAATCTGATGGTGATCCATCGCCTCTCCGATCTCGAAGCAGTCGGCGAGGCGAATTCCCAGTCCCGCAACCTGGCGCTCGGTTTGCTCGCCGATTGCTCAACGAAGGTGATTTACGCGCAGGAATCTGGCGAGTCGACCCGTGCCGCAGCAGCTCTCGGCCTGTCGAGCACCGAGGCCGCGGAGCTGCCGATGCTCGCCCGCGGGGAAGGTTTGTGGCGGGTCCACGACCGGGCATTCGTGATCCGTCATATCTGTACGCCCGCGGAATTGGATCTCTTCGACACCGACGCCCGAATGCGCGCTTGGGGAGTCTGATTGACCGCCCGGTTTAGATCGCGAGTCCCCGATCGCAGATTCCGTCGATAGCTGGACAGGACCGGGCATCGTATGGGACGTCGAGTTCGGCGAGCAGCGCGGCGTGGTCCGGCCAATCCCAACGACACCAGCGCGCGACACACAACCCGGTGACCAGCGCCGCCCCGGCCCGACGCAATGCAACGGCTGCTGACTGCAACTTCGAGCCCGTCGTCCAGGTGTCATCCAGCAGCAGGACGTGTTGACCCGCGACCAGGCCGAGGTGCTCCTCCCGGACGACGAAGCGATCGGGGCGCACCGTCCGACAAGGATCCGCGATGGCCGGACCGAGGTCGAGGTCGAATCGTCGGGAGGCGCCGCGAAGCGCGCGGACCTGGCAGGCGAGCGCCGCTACGGGATGCTGGAGTCCCCGGCGCGAACCCGAGGGCACGAACGTCAGGCTGTCCCAGAGCCGGCCCGCCGACTGCTGCATGCAGTCACCGTGCACGGCCGACGCGGCGGCCACCAGCAGCTGCAAATTCTGTTGGCACTCAGTCGCGGGAAGCGGGTTCTTGTAGGAGCGCAGCGTATGGGCAGACTGATGAATCTCGCGAGGATGGTTTCCCTGCGCGTAAGTGAGGGTGAAGATCCGAGCGGCGAGCTGATCACCGAACACGCTGCGCTGGGAAGCACACCGCGAGCACATCTCGTTGCTCGCCGGGCCGGTGCAGACCTGGCAGGCCCTTCCCTGGGTACGAACGGTGTTGGCCAGGTACCCTCCGACGCGTTGGCGTACCGCCTCGGCGAGGGTGTCCAGCGGTATAGCCGCCGTCATGCGAGCGTGAGAATGCGGTCGATCTGATCTTCCAGGCGCAGGACGGTCAGGACGTGTGCGACTGCGTGCCGCGGCGAAGTCGCGACGTGAATCCCTGGACGAGAGAGCAGATCTCTGCCCCAGCGGGTGCCGACGACCACGCTGTTGTCCAGGATGACCGGCCTGCCGTGTGCGACGCCCTCTCTCGCCTGGATGCGAGTACCGCTGTACTCGCCGGCTTCGACGACGATGGTCGCGTATCCGTACGCGCTCATCGTCGCGTTTCGCAGTGGGAACGACGATGGCGTCGGGGGCAGGCTGGGCATGAACTGCGACAGAACCAGTCCTTCCCGGCAGATTTGCCTCCCAAGCTCACTGTTCGACGCGGGATATACGTACTCCAATCCGCACCCGAGGACCGCGACCGTTCTGCCGCGTGCCAGCAGTGCGGCGCGGTGGGCGGCCGTATCGACGCCTTGGGCCAGCCCGGCAATCACCGTGATGCCGGCCTCGACAAGCAGCCGCGCCACCGCGGCGGCGTAAGCGACGCCCCGCTCGGAGGGCTTGCGTGAGCCAACGACGCACACGCCGCGATCTCGGGCGAGAAGTTGCCCCTGCACGAAGATCACCGGCGGCATGTTGCGCACCGATCTGAGGCGTTCTGGGTACTCGCGGTCGAGGAACGTCAGCATCCGAAAGGGCCCGGATCGCCAGGTTGCGACATCTCGACGGGCGACTGCAAGCGCCTGTTCGGCGATCGATGAACCGAACAGGGTCCCGTCATCGGTCTCGCGGAGCAGGCCCAGCGCATCCAGCGTCTGAGCGACTCGCTCGCAAATCACCTGCCCACGCGCGCCGTCTGTTCGCGTCCGAAGTAGGGCTATCAATGCTGCGCGTTGCTCCTCGTCCCAGGTCATCGCCACGCCGCTGACCCTAGGATCGAGCAACTCAGGTGCGCTCCAGCGCGATCAACGATGTGGATAGAGTGTCGGATTTCACGACATAGTTGGCGGTTGTCTCGCGACATAGTTGGCACCTGATTTCTGGAGGTGCGGCATGTCGCTGGCTGAGCTGGTCGTCACGTCGGTGCTGGTTGAGGGGCGCTCGAAGAGCGAGGTCGCCCGCGACTACAAGATCTCGCGATATTGGGTTCAGCAGCTGGTGGCGCGTTACGAGCAGGAGGGGTCAGCAGCCTTCACGCCGCGATCGCGGCGTCCGCACGGTAACCCCCGAGAGGTCAGCGTTGAGGTGGAGGACCGCATCGTGCGGCTGCGCAAGGAATTGTCGAAGAAGGGCTGGGACGCCGGCGCGGAGACCATCCGCGTCCACCTACAGCGCGAGGCGATCGATTCGCTGCCCGCGGTCTCGACGATCTGGCGGATTCTGACCCGCCGCGGCTTCGTCACCCCACAACCACGCAAACGACCCAAGGGCGCAGGCACCCGATTCGAAGCCGCGATGCCCAACGAACGCTGGCAAGCCGACGCCACCCACTGGCAACTCGCCGACGGCAGCTCGGTCGAGATCCTCAACCTCATCGATGACCACTCCCGTGTGAACCTGGTCTCTGATGCCCGACGCACCGTCACCGGCCCCGACGTGCTCGCCAGCTTCCGCAGAGCCTTTCGCCAGCACGGCATTCCAGCCCGAGTGCTCACCGACAACGGCGCCATCTTCACCGGCAAGCCCCGCCGCGGAGGACGCGTCGCCCTCGAGATCGAACTGGACCTACTCGGCGTCGGCTTCGACCACTCCCGCCCCTACCACCCACAAACCTGCGGCAAGGTCGAACGCTTTCACCAGACTCAGAAGAAGTGGCTTGCCGCGCAACCACCGGCCACGACGCTGCACGAACTACAGACCCAACTGGATCGATTTCGCCGCTACTACAACACCATCCGCCCACACCGAGCCATCGCCCGCCGCACCCCGACCGAGGCATACCAAGCACGACCGAAAGCCCACCCCGCCGGCCCACGTATCGCACACCACTACCGAGTCCGGCACGACCACGTCGACTACAGCGGCGTATTCACCGTCCGCTACGACAGCCAACTGCGACACATCGGCATCGGCAGAGCCCACCGCGGCCAGCGGATCATCGCTCTCATCGCCGACCGCTACATCCGCGTCATCCACGCCG
>JALYIL010000054.1 GCA_030775825.1 Actinomycetota bacterium | reverse complement strand
GCGCTACACCCTGCCGCTCGGCGAGATCATCTTCGACTTCTTCGACCAGCTGAAGTCCCGGACCCGCGGCTACGCCAGCCTGGACTACGAGCTCGCCGGCGAGCAGACCTCCGACCTGGTGAAGGTCGACATCTTGCTGCAGGGCGAGCCGGTCGATGCCTTCTCGGCGATCGTGCACAAGGACAAGGCGTACAGCTACGGAACGTCGATGGCGAGCAAGCTGCGCGAGCTGATTCCGCGCCAGCAGTTCGAGGTGCCCATCCAGGCAGCGGTCGGCTCGCGGGTGATCGCCCGCGAGAACATCCGCGCGATCCGCAAGGACGTTCTCGCCAAGTGCTACGGAGGCGACATCACCCGCAAGCGCAAGCTGCTGGAGAAGCAGAAGGAAGGCAAGAAGCGGATGAAGATGGTCGGGCGCGTCGAGGTCCCGCAGGAGGCGTTCATCGCCGCACTCGCGACCGGCGACTCGGCCGTCCCCGCCAAGCGCTAGCGTCGGACTCCGTCGAGACTCCCGTCGGCACGAAGGAACAGCGGTTACCATCGTCTCGGTAGGCCCGTTCAGGATGACTCCGGCTACTCGGACAGCGAGGCATCTCACGAATCGGACTCGGATCCGGAGAGTAGTGGCGAGGCGTCCAGTCACCACCTGATGGCCGAGTACAGCTAGCGTCGGGCTCAGAGGCCAACGACGATCTTGCCCACGAGATCTCCGCCGGCCATGTCCCGTAGCCCCTCGGCGACGTCTTCGAGCCGGATCACCCGGTCGATATGCGGGCGCAGCCCGGTCGCTTGAAGGAACGCCATCAGATCGCGCAGCTCGGCCTTGGTGCCCATCGTCGAGCCCACCACCTGCAGCTGCAGGAAGAAGATCCGCGCGAGCTCCGCCGGTGGATTGGGCCCTGAGGTCGCTCCGGAGATCACGATTCGACCGCCCGGTTTCAGCGCCCGCACCGAATGCGCCCAGGTGGCCTCGCCCACGGTTTCAAGTACGGCGTCCACCCGCTCGGGCAGGCGCTGGCCAGAGCTGAAGGCCTGGTGCGCACCGAGTTCGAGCGCAGTGCGCTGCTTGGCCTCGGTACGGGCGGTTGCGAATACCCGCATCCCGGCCGCGCGGGCCATGCTGATACACGCCGACGCCACGCCGCCGGTCGCGCCCTGCACGAGCACCGTCTGGCCGGGGCGCAGCGCAGAGTTCACGAAGAGCATCCGGTAGGCGGTCAGCCACGCCGTCGGCAGGCAGGACGCCTCGGCGAAGGTCAGCTCGGCCGGCTTATCAACGACGTTGCGTTCCGGGACAACGACGTACTCGGCCAGTGAACCCTGATGCCTCTCCGACAGCAGCGAGCGATCCGGGTCGAGCGTCTCGTCTCCGCTCCAACCGGGTGCGTTGATCACGGAGTGAACGACGACCTCCCGGCCGGTCGCCTCCTCGATTCCCGCTGCATCACAGCCGAGGATCATCGGCAATTGCTCGGCCTTGATCCCGACGCCGCGCAGCGTCCAGAGGTCGTGGTGGTTGAGACTGGCTGCCTTCACCGCGACGCGTGTCCAGCCCGGCGGCACCACGGGTTCCGGTCGCTCGCCGAGCACCAGCCCGCGCAGCGGATCGTCGGCGTTGAACGCTTGGGCGTAGGCGGCGCGCATCCCACGACCCTAGGCGAGGGCGCCGGTGTACTCGGCGGGTGCCGCGGCCAGAGCCTCCTGGATGGCTGCCACCAGCCCTCGCGCCGACTCGGCCGACAGTTCGATCGCCGCTCGTGCCGAAGGTCCGCGTGCCGGGTCGGCGAAGTCGATGTTGAGGGTGTGCTCGTGCATCGCGTGGACCGGATGATCGAAGTAGACGGTGGCATCGGTGACGTGGAACCAGCTACCGCCGGCTGCCTTGGCGCTGCCGTCTAGCGCCGTCTGGAAAGTGGCGTAGGTGCACATGTCAGCTCCCCAAGTGTTGTGCGTAGAAGGCCCTGATTTGCTCCCAGCCGTCGTTTGCTGCCTCGACGCGGTAGGACGGGCGGTCCACGGCAAAGAACCCGTGGCCGGCGTCGGGGTAGGTGTGCTCCTCGAACGGTTTGCCGAGATCGTCGAGCAGCTGGCTCAATTCGGCGATGTGCTCCGGCGAGGGCGTCTTGTCCTGCTCGCCGAACAGCCCCAGCAACGGGCAGCGAAGCTTCGGCAGCTGATCTACCAGGTTCGTCACCTTCAGCGGGAAGTCCTCCGGGACCGTGCCTGTGACGAAGGCGCCGTAACAGTCCACTGCCGCATCGAGGTCGACGTTGCACGCGGCGAGGACCGCCTGGCGGCCGCCGGAGCAGTATCCGATCACTCCGACCTTGCCGTTGGAGGTCTCCAGCGAGCGCAGGTGCGCGGCGGCGCCGGCAACGTCGCCGACGAGCCGGGCATCGGGAACCCCGCCGTTGGCCCGAGCCACGGCCGCGGCGTCGTCCGGGGCGGCTCCCGGCGCCTCCCGCGAGTAGAGGTTCGGGCAGATCGCGTCATAACCGAGTTCGGCGAAACGACGCACGATCTCCTTGGTGGCGCGGTCGCACCCCGACATGTGGTGGATGACCACGACGCCCCCGCGCGGGGCGGTTCCCGCCGGTCGGGCGAGGTAGGCCTCGATAACGTCGGCGTCGGATCCAGCAATGGTCACGGTCTGCGCGGTCAGCGACCCGGGCGCAGTGAGGGGAGCTGTCATGCCTTCATCGAATCATGTCCTTCTGAGCGTGTCTTAGAGTCACTGCTCGTGCCTCGTCGCCGGGTTCGACGTCCGTTGCTCGCCCTGGTTGCGCTGGTCGCGATCCTGGGAATCGGTTACGGCATCCGCGCGGTCGGCTCGCACCGGGCGCCTCCTGCGTCGGCTTCGGCCCAGACCAGCTCACCGGTCCCGCTGTCGTCACTGCCCGCCGAGGCCGCCCAGACCGTCGAGCTGATCCGCCGCGGTGGGCCCTACCCGTACCCCCGCAACGACGGCGCGGTCTTCCACAACGCCGAACATCAACTGCCGGGCGCCCCCGACGGGTACTACCGCGAGTACACGGTTCCGACGCCCGGCTCGAGCACCCGCGGAGCCCGTCGTCTCATTCTCGGGGCACACGGCGAGTACTACTACACAGGTGACCATTACGCGTCCTTCGTCCGGGTCGACCTGACCAGGTGAGTGCCAAACAGGCGGCGATCAACGCCGTCTACAGCCAGCTCGGCGCACCGGACTGGGCCGCGCCCAACCTCGACGCGCTCGCCGACGTGCTGCGCGACCTGTCCTGGCTCCCCGAGGGCGGCGTCGAGATCACGCTGCCTGACCTCGCCGACCTCGACGGAGCCGATCTGCACGCGCTGCTCGAGGTGCTCAGACGCGTCAGCAACGAAACGGCCCAATCGCCACGACCGGTGCGGATCCGTTTGTGATCGGCTGGTCGTGACCGGCTCGGCGCCGGCCGTGACGCACACTTGAGACGTGCCTTCCGACCTACCCCACGCCGACCCGCCGCCCACCGACGGCCGGCTTCATTCGGTCACCCTCGACGCGGCGACTGGCGTCCCGTTCGGCGTGTATGTGCACATCCCGTTCTGCCAGGTGCGATGCGGGTACTGCGACTTCACCACCTACACCGCCGCCGAGCTCGGCTCAGGTGCCAGCCGCGGTTCCTACGCCGATACGGTCCTGCAGGAGGTGCGCCTGGCCGGCGCGGTCCTGACCGAAGGCGACGCCCTCGGTGATCGCATTCCCGCGGTCTCGACGATCTTCTTCGGCGGTGGCACGCCGACCCTGCTTCCGGCCGAGCATCTGGGCTTGATCATCAACGAGATCGGGACCCTCTTCGGGCTCGCCGACGATGTCGAGATCACGACGGAGGCGAACCCGGAGACCGTGACGCGGGCCTATTTCGCCAAGTTGCTGGAATCCGGTTTCACGAGGGTGTCGATCGGGATGCAGTCGGCGGTCCCGCACGTCCTCGAGGTGCTCGACCGCCAGCACCGTCCAGGGCGTCCGGAACAGGCTGTCGCCGAGGCCCGGTCGGCGGGTTTCGAGCACGTCAATCTGGACCTGATCTACGGGGCCCCCTACGAGAGCGACGCGGACTGGCAGGCGTCGCTGGACGCGGCCGTGGCGACCGGCGCTGATCACATCAGCGCCTACGCTCTCGTCGTCGAGCAGGGCACTGCGCTGGCTCGGCAGGTGGCACAAGGTGTTGTGCCGGCGCCCGACGACGACGTTCTCGCCGACCGATACATCATGGCCGACGAGACCTTGGCCGGTGCCGGCTTCGAGTGGTACGAGGTCTCCAACTGGGCTCGCTCACCGGCCGCTCGTTGCCGGCACAACGAGCTCTACTGGTCCGACGCGAACTGGTGGGGGCTCGGTCCCGGGGCGCACAGCCACGTGTCGGGCGTGCGCTGGTGGAATGTGAAGCATCCGACCCGGTACGCGGCGATGCTCGAGGCGGGCCGCAGCCCGGCGGCGGGCCGGGAGACGCTCGATGAACAGGCCCGGCTCACCGAGCGCGTCATGCTGGGTATCAGAAGGAGAGCCGGCCTGCCCCTGAGCGAGCTGCCCGACTCAGCGACCGGATTGCTCCCTCAACTGACATCCTGGGGGCTCGCCGATCCAGCTGCCGCCGCGCAGCGTCGAGTTGCGCTCACGCAACGTGGCCGCTTGCTGGCTGATGCCGTGGTGCGCGAGTTACTGGCCTGATTCCGGCCGCAGCGCGTCCAGATCGAGCACCCGCACGTGCAGGGTGTGCCGATTCTGCAGCGCCGCGCGCAGCGCGCGATGCACGCCATCTTCGAGATAGATCTCGCCAGCCCACTGCACGGCGTGCGGGAAGAGGTCACCGTAGAAGGTCGAATCCTCGTCGAGGAGGTGATCGAGGGCAAGTTCCTTCTTCGTGGTGGTGAGCTCGTCCAGCCGGATCGTCCGCGGGGGCACCGTAGCCCAGTCACGCGCCGAGAAGCCGTGGTCCGGGTACGGACGTCCGTCCTGAACCGCCTTGAAGATCACGAATATCTCCCGTGATTTGCGCCCGAACCCATTCCACCCCGACCCTAGCGCGGCCGGAAGCTTGCGCTGGACATCTCAGCGTCGTCGAGCGCGGTGCGGGGTCCTAAACTGAAGGCAGATCGGACATGCAGAGAGGAAGGCTCCTTGAGCGTCGAAGAACGCAAGCTCGAGGTGCTGCGAGCCATCGTCGAGGATTTCATCTCGACGAATGAGCCGGTGGGCAGCAAGGCTCTCGCCGACCGCCATAACCTCGGGGTCTCACCGGCGACGATTCGCAACGACATGGCGGCCCTCGAGGAGGAGGGGCTCATCGCCCAGCCGCACACGAGTGCCGGCCGGGTGCCGACCGACGCCGGGTACCGGCTCTTCGTCGACCGGCTCACCGAGCTCAAGCCTCTGTCGATCGCGGAGAAACGCGCGATACGCGCTTTCCTCGACGACGCGGTCGACCTCGATGACGTGCTGCATCGTGCCGTGCGGACGCTGGCCCAGTTGACGCGCAACGTAGCCGTCGTCCAGTACCCGTCACTGTCGCGCAGCCGGGTGCGGCATGTCGAGCTCGTCGAGCTGACCCCGACGCGGCTGATGTTCGTCCTGATCACCGACACCGGCCGGGTCGAGCAGCGTGTCGTCGAGCTGCCCGCGCCCGTCGGCGCGCAGGATGTCGCCGATCTCCGGCTGACCCTGAACGCACGGCTGCGCGATCGCCTGCTGTCCGAGGCGCCGGAGATCGTCACCGACCTGCCGCCACAGGCCCCGCCGCAGCTGCGTGGCCTGCTCGCCACCCTGACCTCCGTGTTGCTGGAGACGCTTGTGGAGCAGCACAGCGATCGAATCGTGCTGGGGGGCACCGCCCATCTCACCGAGAACGCGCTGGACTTTCCCGCGATCCGGCCGGTCCTGGAGGCATTGGAGGAGCAGGTTGTCCTGCTCCGACTGCTCGATCAATCCGTCTCGACGAGCCAGATCGTGGTGCGGATCGGCAACGAGAACGAGCATGAAGGCCTTCTTGCCGCCTCCGTCGTCACCGGCGGCTATGGCACCAAGGGCACCTCTCTGGGCGCGGTGGGCGTCCTCGGACCGCGCCGGATGGACTATGCCCACACGATTGCCCGCGTCTCGGCGGTCGCCCGGTACGTGGGCGAGCTGCTCAGCGAACGGTGACGCCGCCCGCACCTGAGCTCGCCGCTCGCCAACCTTCCGTAAGCTGGATGAGCACTCGCACTCGGCGAGTGCAAACGAGTGTCAATGTTATCGAGATCGGGACGTGTTCGTGGCTGAAAGCGTGCGCGACTACTACGGCCTGCTCGGCGTTCGCCGGGACGCGACGCCGGAGGAGCTCAAACGCGCCTATCGCAAGCTCGCTCGCGAGCTGCATCCTGATGTCAACCCGGATTCGGCCGCCCAGGAACGGTTCAAGGAAGTGACGACCGCCTACGAGGTGCTCACCGATCCGGAGAAGCGAAGGATCGTCGATCTCGGCGGCGACCCGCTCTCTCAGGGAGCGGGCACGGCCGGCAACCCGTTCTCGGGCTTCGGCGGATTTGGCGACGTCTTCGAAGCGTTCTTCGGTGGGGGAGCTCCGACGGGGGGTGGGCGTGGCCGCCGCACCCGGGTCCGCCCGGGCGCCGACGCCCTCCTGCAGATGTCGCTGACACTCGAGGAAGCCGCGTTCGGGGTACGCCGGGAGCTGACCGTCGAGACGGCCGTCGTCTGCGAGACGTGCCATGGCAACGGATGCGCGCCGGGAACCACCCCGCGGACCTGCCCGACCTGCGGCGGGGTAGGCGAGATCCAGTCCGTGCAACGGTCCTTTCTCGGCCAGGTGATGACGACGCGCGTCTGCTCGGCGTGCAGTGGCACCGGTGAGCAGATCGCGACACCGTGCCCCACCTGCGGGACGGAGGGTCGGGTCCGGGCGCGGCGCACGATCACGGTGGACGTTCCCGCCGGGATCGAGGACGGCATGCGAATCCGGTTGTCGGGTCAGGGTGAGGTGGGTCCCGGCGGCGGTCCCGCCGGCGATCTCTACGTCGAGATCTCCGAACAGCCGCACGACACCTTCACCCGCGAAGGCGCGGACCTGCACTGCACGATCGCCGTACCGGTCACGGCCGCGGCCCTGGGCACCGACCTGGTGCTGACCACCCTCGACGGCGACGAGAAACTCGACATCCGTGCCGGTACCCAGACCGGGGCCCGGCTGACGCTGCGCGGACGCGGCGTGCCACGGCTGCGGAGCTCGACCCGCGGAGACCTGCATGTGCACATCGAGGTCCGTACCCCCACGAAGCTGGACGAGGCGCAGGAGCGCCTGCTGCGGGAGCTCGCCGCGCTGCGCAACGAGGACGTGGCGGTGAGCCTGAAGAACGGCGGCCTGCTCGGTAAGGTGCGCGACGCGTTCGGCGGGCGCTGAGCGGCACGGTGAGTCCGTGAGCACGCCGCCGCTGTTCTTCGTCGACCACCTGCCCGCCGCCCCCACCCTGCGGCTCGGGGGGGAGGAGGGACATCACGCGGCCAGGGTGCGCCGTCTCGCGCTCGGCGAGGCGGTCTACGTTGCCGACGGCCTGGGCGGGGTTGCCGACTGCCTGGTCGCCGGGATACGCGCAGACGGACTCGACCTGACCGTCCTGGACTGGCGCACGCTGCCGCTGCCGGACCCCTACGTGACCGTCGTTCAGGCCGTGCCCAAAGGTGATCGCGCCGAGCTGGCGATAGAGCTGATGACCGAGCTCGGCGTCGACGAGGTCGTGCCGTGGGTGGCCGCGCGCTCGGTCGCCCAGTGGCGCGACGGGCGTGCGGCCAGGGCGCTGGACAAATGGCGGCGCACGGCACGCGAAGCAGCCAAACAATCCCGGCGCCCCCGAGTTCCCGTCATCACCGAGTCCGCGACCACGGCCCAGGTGGCCGCTCGCCTGGCTGGCCTGGCTCCCCTGGCGGGCGGATGCGGACTGGTGTTGCATGAGGGTGCCCGGGACCGGCTTGCCACCGTCGACCTACCGGCGAAGGGTCACATCGTGATCGTCGTGGGCCCAGAAGGCGGAATCAGCGAGCAGGAGTGCGATGCCTTCCGCGCGGCGGGGGCGCGGACCGTGCGGATGGGCGAGCCTGTAATGCGCACCTCGACGGCGGGCGCTGCAAGCCTCGCCGCGCTCTCGGTGCGACTCGGCCGCTGGGGCTCACCCGCTAGGGTTCGATGATGGTTGAGGGCTGCCTGTTCTGCGGAATCGTCGAAGGTTCGGTGCCCGCCACCCGGGTCTACGAGGACGATGACACGGTAGCGTTCCTCGACCTCAACCCCAAGGCGCCGACGCACGTACTGGTGATCACGCGGCGACACTTCGCCGACATCGTCGAGCTGGCCCGGGACCCCGCGGCCGGCGCGGGCCTGCTGGCCGGAGTGCGGGCAGTCGCCGCGGCGCTGGATCTGACCGATTTCCGCACGGTGTTCAATACCGGCGCTGGGGTCGGGCAGAGCGTGTTCCATGTCCATGCACACGTGCTTGCCGGACGGCCGATGACCTGGCCCCCGGGCTGATAGCAGAAATCTGCCCGCCGCGCCGGTACAGTGGGATCGTCACCCAGCCGATCAGAAAGCACAACTTGTCAGATCCCCAGACCAGCCCGGATCGCGTCTCCACGGTCATCGTCGTGCCCGGCGACCAGGCCATGGTTTCGCTGCTCGGCTCGCGCGACGAGTTGCTCCGCGTCATCGAGCGCAGCCTCGACAGCGACGTGCACGTCCGCGGCAACGAGATCACCATCACCGGTGCGGCCGCCGACAACGCGATTGCGGTGCGATTGTTCGAGGAGCTACTCGAATTGATCAAGGCTGGCCAGAACCTCACGCCGGACGCCGTCAGTCAGGCGCTCGGCATTCTCACGACTGATTCCAGCGTGCGGCCCGCGGAGGTGCTCAGCCTCAACATCCTGTCGCGGCGCGGCAAGAACATCCGGCCAAAGACGCTCAACCAGAAGCGATACGTCGACGCGATCGACGAGCACACCGTCGTGTTCGGGATCGGCCCAGCTGGCACCGGCAAGACCTACCTGGCTGTGGCGAAGGCGGTGCAGGCCCTGCAGGCAAAGCAGGTGACCCGCATCATCCTCACGCGGCCTGCGGTCGAGGCGGGTGAACGGCTCGGCTTTCTGCCCGGTACGCTCTACGACAAGATCGACCCGTATCTGCGGCCGCTGCTGGATGCGCTGCACGACATGCTCGACCCCGAGTCGATCCCGCGCCTGACCCAGGCGGGGACGATCGAGGTGGCGCCCCTGGCGTACATGCGTGGCAGAACGCTCAACGACGCCTTCATCATCCTGGACGAAGCCCAGAACACGAAGCCGGAACAGATGAAGATGTTCCTGACCCGGTTGGGCTTCGGCTCGCGGATGGTCGTGACGGGAGACGTCACTCAGATCGACCTGCCCAGGGACACTCGCAGCGGGCTCAAGGTCGTGCGCGACATCCTCACCGACATCGACGACGTGCACTTCGCGAACCTGACCAGCGACGATGTCGTTCGGCACCGGCTGGTCGGGGAGATCGTCGACGCGTACGAACGATGGGACGCGCGCGAGGCGCACGTCCTCGGCGCGCAACCCCAGCGCCCCCACCGCGCCAAACCCAGACACTGAAGCGCAGCCCTGACGTGAGCGTCGAGATCAACAACGAATCCGGCTATGACGTCGACGAACTCGCGTTGACGAAACTGGGTCGCTTCGTGCTCGATGAATTGCGTGTTGATCCCCTCGCCGAACTGTCGGTATTGCTCCTGGATCCCGACTCGATGGCCTCGCTGCACGCCCAGTGGATGGATCTGCCCGGGCCTACCGACGTAATGGCGTTTCCGATGGACGGGGCCGCGGGCCCCAGTGACAGATTCGATCCGTCATCGCCGCCCGGGCCGGGAGACAAGCGTGGCGAGGCCATGCTCGGCGACGTTGTGCTCTGTCCCGTGGTGGCCGCCGACCAGGCAGCGTCGGCCGGACATTCCGTGGAGGGCGAATTGCATCTACTGTGCACGCACGGGATCTTGCACCTGCTCGGTTATGATCACGGCGATCCTGAGGAAAAGCGCGTGATGTTCGACCTGCAAGCGCGACTGCTCGCCGACTGGGTCAAGACAACCGGCCGTGAACCGATCCACGCGCCGCTTCCCGGAAGCGGTGGCGATGTTCGCGACACCACGGGCGGCCCGCGTGGCTGACCCCTGGCATAGGCGCCTGCGTCGATGAACCGCGCGGATGTCATCGCGCTCGTCGTCGCGATCTGTCTCATCCCGCTGGGCGGCATGTTCGCTTGCGTCGATTCGGCGCTCGGGCGGGTGTCGGTTGCCCGTGTGGACGAGTTCCTGCGCGAAAAGCGGCGCGGGTCGCGCGCCCTTCGCGAGATTGTGGACGATCGCGCCCGTTACACGAACCTGCTGTTGCTGTTGCGGGTGACGTGCGAACTCTCCGCGACCGTGCTGGCCACGATCGTGGCGCGCTCCCAGTTCGGCGCCCGATGGCCGGTGCCGGCACTGACGGTGGTCGTGATGGTTGTGATCGCGTACGCGATCGTCGGGGTAGGTCCGCGCACGATCGGACGTCAGCACCCGAACGAGGTGGCATTGGCCGGCGCGGCCGCCGTGCGGGAACTCGGCCGGATCTTCGGTCCGCTGGCCAGCCTGCTCATCCTGTTCGGCAACGCCATCACGCCGGGACGAGGTTTCCGCGACGGACCTTTCTCCTCCGAGGTCGAGATTCGAGAAATCGTCGACATGGCCGAGGAACGTGGCGTGGTCGAGCACGGGGAACGCCAGATGATCCAGTCGGTGTTCGAACTCAGCGACACCATCGCGCGCGAGGTCATGGTGCCGCGAACGGAGATTGTGTGGATCGAGCGGGGTAAGACCGTCCCGCAGGCGCTCACGCTGGCCTTGCGCAGCGGCTTCTCGCGGATCCCTGTCGTCGGCGAGAACGCCGACGACGTGATCGGTGTGGTCTACCTGAAGGACCTCGCCCGTCGCGCCCAAGACATCGAGGTGGCACGGCAGACCAAGGTCGAGGAGGTTGCCCGAGCGCCGATTTGCGTGCCCGAGTCCAAACCAGTCGATGAGCTGATGCGTGAGATGCAGAGCCATCGCACGCACATCGTGATCGTCATCGACGAGTACGGGGGGACCGCCGGGTTGGTCACGATCGAAGACATCCTCGAGGAGATCGTCGGGGAGATCGCGGACGAGTACGACGACGAGCGTCCGCCGATCGAGCGCATCGACGAGGACAGCGCGCGAGTGAGCGCCCGGCTGGCCGTCGAAGACCTGGCCGAGCTTTTCGGAGTGACGCTGCCGGATCGCGACGATGTCGAGACGGTCGGCGGACTGCTCGCGGAGTCCTTGGGCCGGGTGCCGATCCCGGGGGCGAGCACGCAGGTGTACGGCCTCGAACTGGTTGCCGAAAGCGCCGGCGGACGTCGCAACCGCATCGACACGGTGCTCGTGCGGCGCTTGCCCGCGCAGGAGCGCGCTCGCGACGAGCAACCAGCGCAGGGACGATGAGCGAACTCGATGCCGAGGATACCAAGCTGCTCAGGCTGGCTCGCTCGGCGCGCGCCCGGACCCAGGCGGCTCAGGGAGCGGCCGTCCGCGATACCGACGGCCGTACCTACGTGGCAGCCACGCTCGCGCTGCCCTCGCTGTCGCTGTCAGCGCTGCAGGTTGCCGTTGCGATGGCGGTGTCGTCCGGAGCGCTCGGACTGGAAGCCGCCGTCGTCTTCGGCGAGCCCCCCGACGGCGCCGCGTCCATGGCGCAGGACGCCGGGCTCGCCGCCGTGCGCGACATCGCACCCGACGCGGTCGTGCACCTCATCGCGTGAGCGCGGGCGCAGCTGCGGGTTTTTTTCCGAGTCCCTTCGCGATCAATCCGCGTGCGGCGGCTACCCGTTGCCCGGGGCCGAACTTGCAGCAGCGTCACCGGGAGAGCAGGGCAGGCAGAGCATCCAGCAGCGCGCGCCAGTCGGCCGAGCGGGGGTCGATCATCGTGTAGTGGTCGCCGGTCGTCTCGATCAGCGAAGCAGTGACCCCGGCATTCCTTGCTGCGGCAACGTAGGCGGTGCTCTGAGCCATCGGCACGGTGTCGTCGCGGCGCGAGTGCAGGCACAGCACGGGGGCGGCAATCGGCAGTTGGCGGATGGGGTCGGCGAGCCGGTAGCGCTCCGGATCCTCGGCCGGCGTCGCGCCGAGGAGATTCGTCACCGCCGATCCGCCAACCCGCTGGTCCGCGGCCGTTGCGAGGTCCAGGACGCCCGCCTGTGACGCGACGCCGGTGACGGCGACTCGGGGACCTGCTCCGGGGGCGCCGGCGGGCAGTGCGCTGCGCCCAGCAGCCCAGGTCGCGAGGTGGCCGCCTGCCGAGTGGCCGATGGCGACGACATGAGATACGTCGACCGCCAGCGTGGCGAGATGATCGATGCCGGCCGCCACGTCGTCGAACGTTGCCGGCCAACCTCCGCCGCCGCCCACTCGGCGGTACTCGAGATTCCAGGTGGCGTACCCGCGCCCGGACAGGTCAGCGGCCAGCGGCGTGCCTAGCGAGAGGTCATACATCGATCGCCAGAAGCCGCCGTGGATCACGATCACCGTCCCGGGGCGCCGGTCGCTGCTCGGCAGGTGCAGCTCACCAAACTGTGACGGGTGGGCACCGTAGGCGGATCGGATCGTGGGCACTCAGAAAGTGTGCCGCTTCGCTCTGGCAGCCGCCCGGGGACAGGCCGCCGTTCGCGCCGCGGAGGCGGGAACCGCTTTCGCGTCGGTGGGAGGATTGGGCTGTGAGAAGCCCTGTGTCAAGCCGCCGCTTGTTGGTCGTGCAGGAGTCGTTGGAGTGCGTGGTGGCGTTCGGGGTCGTAGGCGACGTGGTCGTGCCAGCAGTGCCAGATGACGTAGAGCCAGGCA
>JALYIL010000053.1 GCA_030775825.1 Actinomycetota bacterium | reverse complement strand
CGGTACGGACGGCAGGCGCCGTCTGGATGGCTAGGAGTTGCGAACGCGCTTGCCGAAGCGCTTCTCGAACTTGTCGACGCGACCGCCGACGTCCATGATCTTCTGCTTGCCCGTGTAGAACGGGTGGCAGGCCGAGCACACGTCTGCGTGCAGTTCGCCGGACTTGGCGGTGCTGCGGGTGGTGAACGAGTTTCCGCAGGAACAGGTGACCTGCGTCAGCACGTACTCCGGGTGGATGCCTTCCTTCACTGCTGGGTCCCTTCGTGGTGGCGCCGGGTCGCCTTGTTCAGCTGAGTTGAGCTGAGTGGAGCCGTTGACGTGAACCGGAGCCGGGTGATTAGGCGTCCAGTCTGCCAGCCCGCAGGCCGACCGACCAAAACAGCGACACAACGCCACAGAGACCGCCGCGATTCCCGGTCTCCCGACAGCGGACCGGCGAAGCACGGACGACGCGAAGAAGTCCATTGAGTTTCCTGGATATTGCGGCAATCCGTCCCCATGCGTAGCGTCCGCAGACGAAACCGCAACAAAGGGCGCACTGGCCTCGTTCGTTGCCGGCGGTGCGCCTTCGTTTCAGCGAAGGGGGATTTGCCCGTGGCTAAGGACCTCCGACCCGCTCGCGGGAAAGGGCGCCGCTGGCAGTGCCGCGGCGTGCGCCGCCGGGTCGCCGCCGGCCTGGTTGTCCCCGCTCTGCTTGCATCGGCCCTCGCCGCCTGCAGTAGCAGCAGCAGCGGGCCGCCGACGTTGCACTTCTACAGCTTCCCCGACAACTCCGGAGCGATCGCCCAGGCAGTGTCGAGCTGCACCGCGCAGAGCGGTGGTCAATACAAGATCGAGTACGACAAGCTTCCGAACGGTGCCGACGGCCAGCGCCAGCAGTTGGTACGCCGCCTGGCCGCTCGCGACGGCGCGATGGACATCCTGGGGCTGGACGTAACCTGGGAGGCGGAATTCGCCGAAGCCGGTTGGATCCTGCCCTGGACCGGCGGCAACAAGGCGCAAGCGACCGCCGGAACGCTCCAGGCCCCGCTCGATACCGCCACCTGGAAGGGTCAGCTGTACGCGGTGCCGTACAACAGCAACACCCAGTTGCTCTGGTATCGCTCTGATCTCGTCCCGAAACCACCCGTGACCTGGGACGAGATGATCAACGACGCGATCGCCCTAGCGAAGCAGGGTAAGCCGCACCTGATCGAGATCCAGGGCGCGCAGTACGAGGGCGCCGTCGTCTGGTTCAACACGATGCTCGCCAGCGCCGGGGGCAGTGTGCTCACGCCCGACGCCAGCCAGGTTGCGATGGGAGCACCAGCGGTGCGAGCGCTGCAGATCATGAAGCAGCTCGCGTCCTCACCAGCCGCGGACCCGTCGTTGTCGGTGCAGATGGAGGACACGAACCGGCTGGCGATGGAAGACGGAACGGCCGCGTTCGAGCTGAACTACCCGTTCGTGTATCCGTCGATGAAGTCGGACAAGCCGGATCTGTTCAAGAACTTCAAGTGGGCGCAGTACCCGCGGGTGAACGCCGACCAGCCGAGCCACGTGACCATCGGTGGTATCGACCTGGCGATCAGCAAGTACTCCAAGCACGCCGACCTGGCGTTCAAGGCGGCGCTGTGCCTTCGCAACCGTGACAACCAGAAGATCGCCGCGACGAAGGGCGGCCTGCCGCCGACACTCGCCGCCCTGTACCAGGACCCGTCGCTGCAGGCCGACTACCCGTTTCGGCAGGACATCCTCACCGCTCTGCAGAACGCCAGCGTCCGACCCAAGACACCGGCCTACCAGAATCTGTCGATCGTGATCTCGCACGCCATCTCACCACCATCGAAGATCAATCCGGCGAGTACCGAGAAATCAATGACCAGCCAGCTCAAGAATGCGCTCCAGTCGAAAGGCCTGATCCCATGAGTGCAACGACCGAGGTAGCCAGGGGCGAGCCCAGCTCGGAGTCGGGTTCGGCGAAGGCAACCGGAGCCCAGCGCAGGCAGCTCTCCGAGGGCGCGCGCGCCGAACGTCGGCTGGGTTGGATCCTGTGTGCCCCCGCGGTGGTCGTGATGATCGCCGTCACGGCGTACCCGATCGGCTACGCCATCTACCTGTCGTTGGAACGCTACGACCTGAGGTTTCCGAGCGCTGCCAAGTTCGTCGGGCTCTCCAACTATGGCGCTGTGCTCAGCTCGCCCTACTGGTGGGAGGCGCTGAAGATCACCGCGATCATCACCGTCATCTCGGTCATCATCGAACTGGTGCTCGGGATGCTGTTGGCACTGCTGATGCATCGCACCCTGTTCGGGCGCGGCACCGTGCGGACATCGATCCTCATCCCGTACGGCATCGTCACTGTCGTCGCCGCGTTCAGCTGGCAGTACGCGTGGACACCCAGCACGGGCTACCTGTCGGCGATGTTCGGCAACAACGCACCGCTGACGCACACCTATACGGCGATCGCGGTCATCATCCTGGCCGAGGTGTGGAAGACGACGCCTTTCATGGCGCTGCTGCTCATGGCCGGGCTGGCACTCGTTCCCGAAGATCTGCAGAAGGCGGCAAAGGTCGACGGAGCGACTGCATGGCAGCGCTTTACCCGGGTGACGCTGCCCCTGATGAAGCCGGCGATCCTCGTCGCCCTGTTGTTCCGGACGCTGGACGCGTTCCGGATCTTCGACAACATATTCGTGCTCACAAGCGGCAACAACAACACCGGTTCGGTGTCCATCCTCGGCTACGACAACCTGTTCACCGCACTGAACCTCGGCATCGGCTCGGCGATATCGATCCTCATCTTCATCTGCGTGGCGATCATCGCCTTCCTGTTCATCAAGGGCTTCGGTGCCGCGGCCCCCGGATCGGACAAGTGAGGACGAGATGGCGTCAACCACCGCTCGACAGAAGCTCGGCTGGGGCTCGGCGAACACGATCGCGGTCATCCTCGCAATCGTCCCGGTGCTGTGGATCGTGTCGCTGTCGTTCAAGGATCCCTCAACCATCACGGACGCGAGCTTCTGGCCGAAGAAGTGGACCCTCGAGAACTACCGCGGCATCTTCAAGACTTCGGAGTTCACCCGGGCCCTGATCAACTCGATCGGGATTGCCATCATCTCGACATTCATCGCGGTGGTCCTGGCCTCGATGGCGGCCTACGCAGTTGCTCGCCTCACCTTTCCCGGCAAGCGGCTGCTCATCGGCATGTCGCTGCTCATCGCGATGTTCCCGGCCATCTCCCTGGTCACGCCGCTGTTCAACATCGAACGCAGCCTGCACCTGTTCGACACGTGGCCGGCACTGATCATCCCCTACGTCGCGTTCGGCCTGCCGCTGGGCATCTACACGCTGTCCGCGTTCTTTCGCGAGATCCCGTGGGAGCTGGAAAAGGCCGCGAAGATGGACGGCGCGACACCTTTCCAGGCCTTCACGCGAGTCATTGCCCCGCTAGCCGCGCCGGGCATGTTCACGACCGCGATCCTGGTCTTCATCTTCTGCTGGAACGACTTCCTGTTCGCCATCTCGTTGACCTCGACGACGAATGCCCGGACGGTGCCGGCAGCGATCGGGTTCTTTACCGGTAGCTCCCAATTCACCGCGCCGACGGGTTCGATCTCCGCGGCAGCGGTGATCATCACCATTCCGATCATCGTGTTCGTGCTGTTATTCCAGCGCCGCATAGTTGCGGGGCTGACATCCGGTGCTGTGAAGGGGTAGGCAAATGGCTGACATCGTGTTGGACCACGTGACCAAGCGTTACGCCGACGGCGCGCTCGCCGTCGACGACATCAGCCTCGACATCGCCGACGGCGAATTCGTGATCCTGGTCGGGCCGTCGGGCTGCGGAAAGTCGACGACGCTGAACATGATCGCCGGGCTGGAGGACATCAGCACCGGCGAGCTGCGCATCGGCGGCAAGGTCGTCAACAATGTCGCGCCCAAGGACCGGGACATCGCGATGGTGTTCCAGAGCTACGCGCTCTATCCCCACATGACGGTGCGGCAGAACATGGCCTTCGCCCTCAAGCTCGCGAAGACCCCGCAGGCCACGATCGACGAAAAGGTCAACGAGGCGGCGCGCATCCTCGACCTCACCCAGCACCTGGATCGCAAACCGGCGAACCTCTCCGGTGGACAGCGCCAGCGCGTAGCCATGGGTCGGGCGATCGTCCGCGACCCGGCCGCGTTCCTCATGGACGAACCTCTGTCCAATCTCGACGCGAAGCTACGTGTCCAGACTCGTACCGAGGTCTCCCGGCTGCAGCGGCGCCTGGACACGACGATGGTCTACGTGACGCACGATCAGACCGAGGCAATGACGCTCGGGGATCGGGTCGCGGTAATGCGAAATGGACGCATTCAGCAGGTCGCCTCACCGCAGGAGCTGTACGAGCAGCCGGCCAACCTTTTCGTCGCCGGCTTCATGGGCTCGCCCGCGATGAACTTCATGCCCGGCACCCTGGAGAACGGCAAGCTGCGCACGCGCCTGGGTGACCTCGACCTCGATGACCAGAGCAGGCGCGCGATCGAGGCGCGCGGCGGCGGACGCGAGGTGATCTGCGGTATCCGCCCGGAGAGCTTCGAGGATGCCACTCTCGTCTCGAGCGATGTTCGTCCCCATGGCATCACGTTCCGCGCCACCATCGACGTGCTGGAGTCCATGGGCGCGGACATCTTCGTTTACTTCTCGCTGAGTGAGGACCGGTCCGTGTCCACGGCCGAGCTCGACGACCTGGCCAGGGACTCCGGCCGCGCCGACCTCGGCGCGACGGTCGATCAGGTGGTCGCGCGGCTCGATTCGGCCAGCTCGGTGCGCGAAGGCGCCGAGGCGGAGCTGTGGGCCGATATGCGGGCTATCCACGTGTTCGATCCGGAAAGCGGTGCGAACCTCACTTTGCGCCAGCCCGCCAACGCCACGTAAGCGATCGCCGCCCAGCGATCAGCGCCCTTCACGCAGGCGGTTGATCACCTCATCGTTCCAGTCGTGCGTGCGCATGAGGCGGTACCGCTCGCTGGCCACCCGCAGGTAGCCTTCGGCGTCGGTACCTGATCCGAGCAGATCGGCCTCGCGCAGCATGCGAACGACCGGCGTGTACTCCTCGGCGAACCAGCGGCGGGCTACCTCGCTACGGTCCAGGAAGGTCCGCTCGCTCTGCATGAGGCGAAAGCCCCATGCCTCCACGGCCTCGCCGAGCTGCGCGTAGGACCACGGGTCACTCACCACGAGCTTCTCGTAGGCTTGCGGGGGCAGGGGGACGCGCGCGCGGAACATGCGCTCGTAGCTCTTGACCAACAGGTCGCCACGCCGGCGGATGCCCTTGGCCGACAGCACCGTGAGCACTTCGGTGACATAGGCATCGATCACGTCCTGCCCGGTGGCCATGGCGATCGAGACCCGGTGGTGGCCGTCCTTGACGAAGTGCAGATCGCCCACTCGATAGACGTCGATGGGTGGGATCGGCTCGCCCATCCGCCGGGCAAGTGCCAGCCGCTCCCAGCGCGCACGGACGCGGCTCGAGGTGGGGCGGAACCTTCGATCGAAGTCGCGGGAGGAGTCCACCGTCCCCACGATGCTGTCCAGCTTGATCGTCTGCAGCCCTAGGGATCTTTCGCCGCGCCGCCCCAGAGCCGCGACGACATCGTCGAACGGCAGCACCAGGTGAACGTCGTCCGGCTCGCCCCGCAGCCGGTGCGCCAGGCGGGAGAGCACCTCCCGGCGGCGAGCGCGCAGGAAGTCGTTCTCGACATCAGCTCTCGGAAAGCCGGTTTGCCGCACGTTCATCGGTATACCCCCGCCTGGCCGGTATGTCTAAGAGATGCCGCCCCACCACGTTGCGCACGCTCGCGCTACCCAGGCGCAACGGCCGCGGGAGCGGCCCGTACGGGTGCACGTGCCCGTGCAGGACCAGCGGCGGCGTCAGAGCCGCGACCAATCCATGCATCGCCTGAACGCCCCGGTGCGCCGCGTCGTCCGCGTCGCCGACACCCCGTGGTGGAGCGTGGGTGATCAGCACATCCGGCCGCACTCCGTCGCGCATGCACCACCACGCCCGAGCCCGCAGCAGTCGAGCCCGGTGAGCGAACTGCCGTTCGGAGTACTGATTCGGGCCGTCGCTGTAGCGCAACGATCCGCCAAGGCCGGCTATGCGCAGGCCCATGACGTCGACAACCCGGGCGTCGGCGTTTGTCGCACCGGGCGGCCACGGCGCGGCGGTCGGCATTCCCGCGCGCAGCACCAGACCGTTGCGCGAGTTGGCGTAGCCGGACAGGTCAGGATCATGGTTTCCCGGCACGAACACCAGGGGCACGTCCAGGGCGTCCATCAGGTACGCGAGGTAGTCGAAGGGGAGATCACCGCAAGCCAGGACGAGCTCGGCGCCCCGAACCGGCGCCACGTTGCTGCTCAGTCCCTCGTCGACTACGTCGGAAACCGCGAGCACGAGCATCTGGTGAGTGTGCCCACATCAGCGCGCTGGACTAGCGCGAACATCCATGCCAAGTTGGCGCAAGGCCTGCTCGGCCCGATAAATCTCGGTCAGGGAGACGGCTGCGCCTGCCGCCGACTGCAATGGCGGGACGTCGAGCCGGGCGCACGCCTGCGCCAGGATATCGACGTATGCGGCCCGAACTGCTTCGCAGCGCAACCTCTTGGCGGGGAGCCCGACAGCTGATTCGGTGCGCTCGAGTTCGGCGTGGAGCCGACGCAGGTCGGCGCCCACCTGTTCGATCGGTTGCGGCGGGCTCGGTGGCCGCCGGGCTGCGGCCCAGCGACGCCAGCCCACGCCGAGAAGTACCGCGTATCCGACGCCGCTCGGAACGAGGACGGCGGCGATGAGCTCCAGCAGGGTCCCCACCCATCCAGTGTGCTTCGCCGGTGGCCGACGATCAACCGAGCGGGCTATTCCTGGCCGGGGGTCGTCTTCGCGATCTGCATGAGGAACTCGAGGTTCGTCCGGGTCTTCTTCAAGCGATCCAGGAGCAGGTCGATGGCCTGCTGCTGCTCGAGGGAATGCAGGACCCGGCGCAGCTTGATGGTGACTGCGAGTTCGTCAGGCGAGAGCAGCAACTCTTCCTTGCGGGTCGAGGACTGGTCGACGTCCACCGCCGGGAACACGCGCTTGTCGGCAATCTTGCGATCGAGCTTGAGTTCGGCGTTTCCGGTGCCCTTGAACTCCTCGAAGATGACCGTGTCGCCGGCCGAGCCGGTCTCCACCAGGGCTGTCGCGAGAATCGTCAGCGATCCGCCGTTCTCGATGTTTCGCGCTGCGCCGAGGAACCGCTTCGGCGGGTACAACGCCGTCGAGTCGACACCGCCGGACAGGATCCGGCCGCTGGCGGGAGCCGCGAGATTGTACGCCCGGCCCAGGCGCGTGATCGAGTCGAGCAACACCACAACGTCGTGGCCCATTTCGACCAGGCGCTTGGCTCGCTCGATGGACAGCTCCGCGACGGTGGTGTGGTCTACCGGCTTGCGGTCGAAGGTCGAGGCGATGACCTCACCCTTCACCGACCGCTGCATATCGGTGACCTCTTCAGGGCGCTCATCGATCAGAACGACCATGAGGTGGACCTCAGGGTTGTTCGTGGCGATCGCATTGGCGATGGACTGCAGCACCATCGTCTTGCCCGCCTTCGGCGGCGACACGATCAGTGCTCGCTGACCCTTTCCGATCGGCATTACCAGGTCGATGACCCGGGTGGTGAAGATGTGCGGCTCGGTCTCCAGCCGCAGGCGTTCCTGCGGGTACAGGGGGGTGAGCTTGGTGAACTCGACCCGGTTTCTGGCCTGTTCCGGGTCGGCGCCATTGACGGTGTCCAGCCGCACCAGGGGGTTGTACTTCTCCCGGCGCTCACCGTCGCGCGGCTGCTTGATCGCGCCGGTGACCGTGTCACCGCGGCGCAGTCCGTAGCGGCGAACGTAGGAGTTCGCCACGTAGACGTCATCGGAGCTGGCGAAGTAACCGGCGGTGCGAACGAACCAGGTGTTCTTCTCCTCGATCGCATCCAGGATGCCTGCTACCGGCACCAGGATGTCGTCATCGGAAACCGACGGCTCGACATCGTTGCTCATGCTCCCCGGGCCGGCGACGCGGTCGCGGGTGCGTCCCCGACGGTCGCGGTAACGACGCCCGCGGCGACGCCCGCCCTCGAAGTCGTCCTCACCCTGGTACTGACCGCCCTGATTGGCCTGGCTGCCCTGATTGGACTGGCTGCCCTGATTGGCCTGGCTGCCCTGATTGGACTGGCCGCCTTGGCTACCCTGACCGCCCTGATTCTGGCCGCGGTTTTGATCGTTGCGGTACTGGTCGCGGTTCTGATCGCTGCGGTTCTGGTCGCCCTGCTGGCGGTTCTGGTCGCCCTGCTGGCGGTTGTGATCGTTTCGGTACTGGTCGCGATCGTTGCGGGTCTGGTTCTGATCGTTGCGGTTCTGATCGGCCTGCTGGCGGTTCTGAGAGCCTCGGTTCGTCTCGCCGCGCTGGCGATTCTGGCTCGGCCGTGACTCGCCGGCAGGTTCGGCGGTACCGCCCCCAGCGTCCTGGACGGCAGTCGTTGAAGTGGGCTCCGAAATCCCCGCCGGCCCCGCACTGTCGTTCCCGGAGTCCACGGCCGCATTCGCGGCACTCGCCGATGACCGGGTCCGGGCGCCGTTGGACCGCGGGGTCCGCGCCGAGCGCGCCGGGGCGGCTTCCTGCGAGCGGCCGCCGGTGGCTGCGTTGCCGGACTCCCGCGCGGCCTGAATGGCGGCGACGAGGTCGCTCTTCTTCATCTTGCTGGTGCTGAGCCCCAGGCTGCCGGCGACCTGCTTCAGTTCTGGCAGCAGCATCGAGGAAAGGGAGCCGTTTTTGCCGGTGCTGGGGCGAGCGGCGCCGTTGGCAGCCGAGGTGGCAGACGGCGCCGATGCGGTCTTGCTCGGTGCGGCAGGCGTCTGCTCTTGGGTGTCTGTCACAGTTATTTCGGGTCCTTCCGAAGGGTGGTCGGCGCGTGGGTTACGCAGCACGACCGGTACTGCTGGATCGGGTCGGCGAACCGCTTCGGTCCAGTTCTCCCGAGCATGACGTCGGGGAGCTTGTGTGTTGAGTCAGCGTCCCGGCCACGGCGGTAAGCCGCTAGGATCCTCTGTGCCGCTAAAGACGGCCGGTGGTTTGGCGCGAACCGAAGGTCGGTGGCACCTGGACTGACGAGTCTGAGCCTAGACGCTGCTCGTAATTGCAGCAACACCCGGGGCGCCCGGCGTGTTCCCGAGTGGTCTCGAAGGCGACTCAATCAGTGCGGGGTCGGCAGTATCTGAGCGCCTGCGGCGTCCACCGTCAACGGTAACGCCCGCCAGCCGGGCGGCATCGCCTCGTGGCAGCGCTGCACTTGCCCGTCCTCTCGCGCCAGAACGAGAACGCTCGGCCCCGCGCCGGAGATCACGGCCGGCAGGCCTTCGGCTCGTAGCTGCGCCAGCAGCTGGGTGCTCTGCGGAATCGCCGCCGCCCGATACTGCTGGTGGAGCCGGTCCTCGGTTGCCGCGAACAGCGCGCGCGGTCGGCCGGTGAGCGCCGCGACCAGCAGCGCTGACCGGCCCGCGGCGAAGGCGGCGTCGTGGTGCGAGAC
>JALYIL010000052.1 GCA_030775825.1 Actinomycetota bacterium | reverse complement strand
CCCGGCGGAAGCCGTCCGCGGTCACGCTCGCCACCACCGGGAAGATCCGCCTCGTCAGGTCGGGGCCGCCGGTCGCCGAGTCGTCGTCGGCCGCGTCGTAGAGGCTTTCAATCACGACGCGAACGACGCCGGCCCGGTCCAGCCCCGGGCTCCACAGCTTCTTCAGTGCTCCGCGAGCAAATAGCGAACCTGACCCCACCGAGTAGTAATACTGCTCGGGATATCGGCCGCCGGTCACGTCGAAGCTGAAAATCTTTCCTGCCGATCCTGGATCGGAGTTGTCGATGTCGTAGCCGGCGAACAGGGGCACAACGGCCAATCCCTGCATTGCCTGGCCGAGGTTCGCACGGATCATGGTGGCCAGACGATTGGCCTTGCCCTCGAGGGTCAGCTGGGTCCCCTCGATCTTCTCGTAATGTTCCAGCTCGACCTGGTACAGCCGGGCAATCTCGATCGCAAGGCCTGCCGTCCCCGCGATCCCGACCAGCGAGAAGTCGTCCGCGGCAAACACCTTCTCGATGTCGCGCTGGGCGATGAGGTTGCCTGCCGTGGCGCGGCGATCGCCGGCCATGACCACGCCGTCGCCGTAGACCGCGGCGACGATGGTGGTGCCGTGGGGGGCCAACGCGTTACCTCCGTCGAGGCTCGGCAGCAGGTCGGGCGCGGCGGCGGTGAGAAACTCCGCGAATGACGACGACCCAGGCGAGGTCGCGTACCGCAGAATCCCGTGATTGGCGCCACGGGCACCACCTCGCTCGATGCTCAACGTCGCTCCTTCCGGCCGATCAAGCCCTGACGTGCGACCCTACCCACTCCACTGTCGTCGCCCGCGCCCAGGCGATTTGCGGGGTGTTGCGCCGCAGGCGTCGCAGACCCTCTCGGCGATCGGCTAGAGCGGAACCGCTATGCCGCCGAACGCCATCTACTCGCCGCCCTTTTGCACGAATGCCCGCACAAAGTCTTCCGCATTCGTCTCGAGGACATCGTCAATCTCGTCCAAGATGGCATCGACGTCCTCGGTGAGCTTCTCGTGTCGCTCTGCCACGTCACTGCTGGTGTCGACGCTGGCGTCGACGTCCTCGGCATGCTCGGTCTGTCGCTGTGGGCGGCTCTGGCCGCTCTCGTGGGTTGGCATATGCGCTCCCCTTCTCGATCTGAACTCACAATATCCCGGCCGAGGGACAGTTCGCCTGTGCCACGCGATGTCGCCAGGCCGACCCAGCTCATGTGTCGCCAGGGCGACTAGCGCATGTTGTCGCCAGGCCGAGCTAGCTCATGTTCAGCGCGTGAGTGGCCAGCGACCCACCGTCGGCGACGAACTCCGATCCGGTGGAGTACGAACTGCGGTCACTGGCGAGGAAGAGCACGAGCTCAGCGATCTCCTCGGCGCGACCCACCCGGCGCAAGGCAAGTTTCTTCGTCACCGGCGTGATGTCGACCTCGTAGCCACCGATCGCGTCCTGCACCATCTTCGTGTCGATCATCCCGGGGTGGACGGAATTCACCCGAATCCCTTTCGGCCCGAGCTCCAGAGCAGCAACCTTCGTCATGCCGCGGATAGCGAACTTGCTGGCGGTGTACGCGACCACCAGGGGCATCCCGGCGATGCCCTCGACCGAGGAGACGTTGACGATCGAGCCGCCGGCGCCCATCACCCGAGCCGCGGCCCGCATGCCCAGGAAACAACCGAACTGGTTGATCCGGATGACCCGCTCGTAGTCGGCCAGCGTCGTGTCCTGCAGGGCTGAGAAGTGCAGGACTCCGGCGTTGTTGACGAGTACGTCGAGCTTTCCGAGCGTTTCGAGGGCTTCGCCTACAACCGCCGACCAGTCGTCCTCGGCGGAGACGTCGACGTGGCGGTAGTACGCCGATTCGCCAAGCTCCTGGGCCAGCTCCTTACCCGACTCGTCATTGACATCGGCGATGACGACCCGGGCCCCCTCCTCGACGAAGCGGCGTGCCGCAGCGGCGCCTTGGCCGCGCGCTGCCCCGGTTATGATCGCAACTCTGCCGTCCAGTAAACCCATTTCTGTTCATTCCTCAGATCGTTGACGGGCGGCAGACCCGGCAGGTGGTCAGGCCGGTCTCTCTGCCGGTGAGGGGGTGCAGGTCGGTGCGAGTGGCGATCAGCGGGCAGTCTCGGCGATGCACAGTCGTGCCGTCACGGGCAGTCACCGGCTCGGCGCCGTCCATGGCCGCGGACCCGCCGCTGATGCGCTCTGCCTGCTGTGACACGAGACCGGCAACGAGCACGAGCGCCTCTGACAGCTGCCGGGAACTGTCACGCTGGTCGTTCGCGATTTTCGCAAGCCACGCACCGAAGTAGAGGAATCCGCCGACGAACGTCAGGCCGAGGCCCATGATCCCGCCGGAGATCAGGTACGTGCGCTGGTCGTAGTCGTAGTGCGTGTGTGCGGTGCCGTACCAGCCCAAGCCGATGGCGACCATCCCGAGCGGCATGAGCGCTGCGCCAGCCGCGAAGAGCGCGAGCTGGATCAGACGCACCCGTTGCTCGCGAAGCGCGGCTGCCGTTGTGCCCAGCCGTTGGGTGACGCCTGGCTTTGCGGCCGCCTTACGCGGCTCATCGGCACTGGTCAGGGTGGGAGTCGTGGTGGCCATGGTCATCCCTTTCGTAAGTCCGGCACGCCGGTGACCAAGCCAAAGCTGCAGTTGCGTGCGCTCCCGAGAAGCGCTCCCGCCGCACGCCGGAAGAACCATCCGATAAGGCCGGCCAGAACGAGTCCGCCGACTATCAACGCCTTCGGGATGGTGCCGAGCGGCGGCAGGGCCAACGATGCCTGCTGTGTCGCGATCGGCACGTTGGATACCCCCGGCGCCCCGGTCGATCCCGTCGAGACGCCCGGGATCAGTCCGCCGGCGGTTCCCGGCGTGCCCGGGGTGCCCGGCGTGCCCGGGGTGCTGGGTGTGCCCCGGGTCAGTCCGCCACCGGACCCGCCGCCGGTGATGCCACCGGCGAAGGCGGGCGACGCGCTGGCCTTGGCATCGGCCGAGCCGATCGTCAGCACGATCTTCGGACCGAGGTCGAGGACAGGCTGCAGCTGCGTGCGCGCGGAGGCCGGGAGCTGGGCGAAGACCGGCGAAAGGATGTTGTTGACAGCCGCTTTCAGCGGCTTTGTGTCGACGCTCAGCACGAGGACCTTGGAATGGAACTCACCGCTCGCGCCGTTGACGGTGGAGGTGACCGGGACCGTGGCGATCGAGATGCCCAGCGAGCCGAGCAGGTCACTCACCGTCTTGGACAGCAGCGGCAGTCCGAGGTTGATTCCGTTGGCGTCGATTGGCAGTGTGAGCCCGAGGATCGACACGCTGCCGATCGTCGCGTCGCCGGTGGCCGTCGCCTTCGTCCCGTCGCTTACGACCTGCGAAAGGGCGTCGAACCCGGAGATCTTGACGATGCCGCCCAGCAGAGCGAGCTCGGACGCGCTCGCGTGCGCAACAGAGGTCACGGTCTTGTTCGCGACCGTGGTGGTGCTGGTGCTCGTCACGTTCTGAGCGGTGACGAGTGCGGCCAAGGCTGGTGAAATCGGCAGAGGCTGCAGCGCGAGGGTTTTGGGGGCTGTCGACGGTGAGTTGGCACCGAGCTTGCCCAGTCCGGTCCCGAGACCGCCGCCCACGTTGGTCCCCGGCCCGGCCAGGCCGAGCAGCGTCACGGTGGCTTTCGTGTTGAACCCGTCGCTGGAGGTCGTCATGCCGTTGCCGTCGGTAAGTTGGATCGTGTTGTTCGCCGGTGCAGTCGAGGTCGCCGGGAAGCGAGAATCGACCTGAACCGGGTAACTGGTGCCGGCGGCGTGGGTCAGTTGATCGAACCCGTCGCCGATCACGGTGCCGGGCCAGAGATAGCTGGCCAGCGCTCGGGTCGTCGGCCCGCTCTCAACATTCGAGTTGCTGTACGCGACGCTCGCCTCCACCTGCGGGGTCGCGGGTATCGGAATCGTCGGGTCGTAGATATCCACGTGCACGACCGACGCGATCGCTGAACCCTCGTAACCGCCGAGTGACGTGTCGGCCGAGGCAGCTGGCTGCCCCGGCCAGAGCAAGGTGGCCAGGACGAGCGAAGTGCCCGCCGCCAACCATTTGTAGCTGGGTCTCACGCCGCTCCCCCAAAGTAGAGGTCAGTTAACTTGCGTTGGATCTCGCCAGGCTCGCCGGTGGCCACGATGCGACCGCCATGCATGACCGCGGCGTAGTCGGCCACCCGCAGAGCACTGCTAGCAAACTGTTCCACGACGAGGATGGAAACGCCCTGTTCTGCGATCTCGGCGACCGTGTCGTACAGACTCTCGACGATCAGCGGAGCCAGCCCCATTGACAACTCGTCGAGCAATAACAGCGCGGGGTCGGAGGCCAAGGCCCGCGCCAATGAGAGCATCTGCTGCTCGCCGCCGGACAGGCTTCCGGCCAACTGCCTGCGGCGTTCCTTGAGCCGCGGGAACCGTGCGTAGACGTCGGTCAGGATCCTCTCGACCCGTGGGCCGGAGTAGGAAGCAAGCCAAAGGTTCTCCTCGACCGTGAGGTTGGGGAACACACCGCGTCCTTCAGGCACCATGCACAGCCCGGCGCGCGTCAACTGATCGGGACTTGCGCCGGACACGTGCACTCCAGCCAGATGGATGTCGCCCTCGGTCGCTGGCATAAGGCCACTGATGACCCTGAGCAGCGTGGTCTTACCGGCGCCGTTCGCGCCCAGCAACGCGACGACGGCTCCGCGCGGAACCACGAGGTCGACCCCGCGCAGCACCTCGATCCGCCCGTAGGCCGCCCGGACACCGATGAGCTCGAGGATGGGCGTCGCGGTCATCGCATGTCCACCCGGACTGCGGGAAGTTCCATCGTCGTGTCGACAGCTGCGGCGCCCGCCACGGTCGCCGTGTGATCGGCGAGCGCCAGGCTGTTGAGTGTCTGCGTCGTCTCCGCCGCGGACGCGCTGTCGTCGACGAAACCGAGATAGGCAGCCTGCACGGCTCGGTCCGCGCGGATCTCGGCCGGCGTGCCGGTGGCGATGATCCGACCGAACTCGAGTACATGGATGGCGTCGCAGACGCTCATGACTAGGTCCATGTCGTGTTCCACCAGGAGCACCCCGACACCGTCGGCCGCGAGGGCGGTGAGCAGCTCACCAAAGGCATCGGTCTCAGCCTCGTCCAGTCCCGATGACGGCTCGTCCAGCAGAAGCAGGCGGGGCTCGATGGCCAGCGCTCGGGCGATCTCGAGCAGGCGCGCGACGCCGGTCGGGACCGAGTCGGCACGATGATCGACGTAAGGATTGAGACCGACGCGCTCGATCAGTTCGTCGACAACCCGGTCGGGCCGTCGGCGCAGCCAGCTACGGGCTCCGGCGTGGATCTCCCGAGCCACCAGGACATTGTCCCGCACTGTCAACGACCCGAATGCTTCCAGCCGCTGGAAGGTCCGGCCCATTCCTGCCTTGGCGCGGGAGTTGACGGAGGCTTTGGTCACATCGTTATTACGAAAGCGGACCCGGCCCTTGGCTGGGTGTTGCAGTCCGCTGATCACGTTGAACAGCGTGGTCTTGCCTGCGCCGTTCGGGCCGATGAGGCCGGTCACGGCGCCACCCTCGACAGATAGGGACGCGTCATCGACAGCCGTGACTCCACCGAACTGGACGGTCACGCCGTAGACCTCAAGCAACGCCATGACCCACCACCTGTTCCGACTCACGGACAGGCTGGTCGACTGTTTCGGCGCCAGCCGATGGCGTGCGGATCGCAACGAGGCTTCGCGCCCGGCGTCCCCAGGCGAACACGTGGTTCGCGATCCCGTTCGGATCGCGGCCGAGGCTCACCGCACCGACGCCAATGATCAGGAACTCGAGCCCGCCGAGAGATTTGAACTGCGACTCCAGGACCGGCAGCAACATGAGCGCCATGCCGCCCAGCAACGCGCCACTCATCGAGGTGACGCCGCAGGCCACCGCGATCAGCAGGAGCAGCAGGCCCGGCTGCAGAGCTCCGAAGTCCAGCGCGGAGATGGTCTCGCGCATCCCGGCGAGCAGGGCGCCCCCAAGTCCCGCGATCCCGGCTGACGTGGCGAACAGGCCCACCCGAAACCAGCGTTGGTTGAGACCCAATGTGCCGCACGCGGCGGGGCTGTCGCGCATCGCGACGAGCAACCGGCCGATGGGACCCCGGCGCAGCACGAGCAGGGCGAGCGAGACGATAACGAACACGACGACGATCAGGATCAAGTACGCGCCGGAACTGCCGAAGTCATAACCGAACAGCGACATGCGTTTGGCGTTGAGGCTGCCGTTGAACCCGAACATGAAGTTGGCCTGAAAGACCATGCTGTCCATCATGAAGGCGAACGCCAGGGTGGCGAGCGCGAGGTACAGGCCGGTCAGGCGCAGTACGGGGAGTGCTACGAGGGCTCCGACAGCCGCTGTGATGAGTACGGCGAGGATGACCGCCAGCGGTGAACTGGTGTTCAACTTCGCAACGACGGCCGCTCCGATGCCCATGAAGGAGGCCTGCGCCAGCGACAGGTAACCGCCGTACCCGGTCAACAGGACGAGCGACAACATCACGAGGGCGAAGGTGAGTGCCAGCCCGCCACGCTGGATGTTCGTCTGGGAGAGCATCGGGACGATCACGGCCGCCGCCACGATCACGGCGACCCCGACCTCCAATGCGCGCCTGGCCGTCGGCACCGGAGCCGAGAGGATGCCCTTGATCTGCCCGACTCGCAGCCGGACCTGTGGCACGAAGAGCAGGACGACGAAGAGCAGGATCGCGGGAAGTGAGGCCTGGAGCCCGTTGAAGAAGGTCGTCGTCGGCAGGTAGCCCACGAAATATGCCTGGCCGAGGCCGAGGATAAGGGCACCGAGGAAGGTCAACGGGAGGCTCTGCAGCCGGCCGAGCATGGCCGCGGCGAACGCGTTGATGACGAGGAAGGTGAGCTGGTAGTAGTCGAGACCAACGTAGGAGACGAGCAGGATGCCGGCCAGCGACGCAAGCGAGGAGCCCACGGCCCAACTCGCCCGTGACACCCGACCGGCGTTTGCACCGAACAGCGCAAGCAGCTCCCGGTTGTCCACGGCCGCTCGCATCGACGTGCCGACGCGGGTTCGGTTGAGCAGTACGTAGAGGCCCGCGGCCACGATGACGGACAGCACGATGGTGAGGAGAAAGTGGTAGCTGAGGCGGAACGTGCCGATCGTTATCGCTTTGGATCCGAAGAACGGCGCTACCGGTGCCCGGCCGCTGGTGGCCGGCCACACCTGCTGCGCGATTCCGATGAGCAGCACGAAAAGCCCGATGGTGACCACCAGGCTCACGCTCACCGGCGCGTCCCCTAGACCACGCATCATCATCCGCTCGAGCACGACTCCCATCAGGGGGGCGATGACGAGCACGATGAGCAACGCCGCGACCAGCCGCGGCATGTGGTCCTTGACCGTCAACTGCCAGAACACGAACGCCATCACCATGCCGATGGCACCGTGACCGAGGTTGAACACGCGCGTCGTCGTATACGTAAGGACCAGTCCCGAGGCGGCAATCGCATACGCGGCGCCGGTGAACAGCCCGGCGAACGTGAAGGACAGGAACGCATTCATGACGCTCAGGCCACCTTGACCACGGTGCCGCAACTGAACGGAGCGGGACCTTCGCGGACCCACTGACCGCCGCGCAGCGTGATGAACCCGTAGCAACTGCCCGTGATCCGCTGACCGACGTGCTGGGGCCCGAACATGCCGTTGCCGGTCCAGTTGTCGACTGTGGACAGCGCGGCCAGCAATGACTGTCGCGTCAGCTTTCCGCCAAGTTGGATGGCCTTCTGCACGAACAGCATCCCCGCCGACCACGCGTACATGCCGAAGTAGTTCGGGGCGGCGCCTGGCCGGACGCGGTTCAGCCAGCTGATGTAGGTCTGCATCTCGGGGATGGCGCTGGCCTCCTCGAACAGGCGGCTGTTGATCCAGATGTGCGTCCCCTCGACCGCCGAGCCGCCGGAGGTGACGAAGCCGGGGTCGTAAGCGATCGGGTCCAGCACGAAGGTGGCTTTGAAGTTCTGCTGCTGCATCGCCTGCGCGAGCTTGACGGCATACTGGTAGGCGCCGACAAACTGCACGTACTTCACGCCGTCAGCCTGCATGGTCGACACGTAGCTCGTGTAGTTGAGGGTCGTGACGTCGATGCCGGCGGTGTAGACGAAGTTAAAGCCTTCGTGTTCCCAGCCCTTGATCTCGTTGAGGGCGTTGACCGATGAAGCACCGGCGTTGAGGTAGAGGAAGGCAGCCTTCGTAGCCACGCCCGGGAAGGCCGACTTGTAGTAGTCGGCCGGTGCCGTCGGGACGTAGTTTGCGTTCAGCGACTGAGCGCCGTACACAACCGGAGAGGCCGCGCGGTTGGCCTCCGTCGAGGCGGTGCGCAGGTCGGGGATACCGCAGTTGGTCACGGTGCTGGCGCCACCGTCGTCGAACGCGCCCATCGAGCCGACGATGGCAAAGGAGTTTCCGCACGCGGTGGTGGCGGCCTGCTGGTCACCACTGGAACTGGTTGTGCTGTCCAGCGGTTCGAGGGCGAGTTTGCGCCCACAGATGCTAGAGGAGGAATTGAAGTAGGCGACGTAGGCCTTCATCGCGTCCTGAACGCCCGCGAATAGCCCCGACACCGGACCGCTGACATCGGCGATATTGGCGAGCGTGATCGTCGAATCGGATATTCCGGTCGTGTTCTTGAACCCGGCGCAGCTACCGGCGGTTATCCCGCCCGTCGCGTTGCCACCGCTCGAACCGCTTGTTCCCGACGTGCCGCCGGTGCCCCGGGTGCCGCTGGTGCCGTTGGTGCCCGCTTTTCCGGCCGTCCCACGCCCGGTTGTCCCGGTGCCCAAGCCGCTACCGGCACCGTTGACGCTCGCGGCGTTGCCCGAGCCGCTGCCTGCGTTGCCTGAACCACCTCCGCTTGCGTTGTTCCCGCCATTGAGGGCTCGCTGCGCCGCGGCCCATGCCGCAGGTGACACATCTGAGCCACATGCCGCCAGCACTACGCAGGCCGCGACGGCGACCGCGGTCGCTGCGATCCGCTTGCCCGAGCTTCGTTTGCGGGTTGACACGCCGTTACTCCTTACGCGTTAGGAGAGGTTCAGGACCTCAGTGCAGGCGAAGGTGCGGTGCGGGTCACGCTGGACGAAGTATGGCCCGAGGGTGCCCTCGAGTTCAGCAACCGTCCACCCGGAATCCGGCGCACTGGAGTCGAACCTCTGCTCTACGGCCGGCGGTGCCATCAGCGCGACCATTCGCCCGTATACGACAAAGACCTGTCCGCTGATGGTGGCGCCCGCGGGCGAGGCCAGATATGCCACCAACGGCGAGACATGGTGCACCGACAACGGGTCCAGGCCATCACCGGGAGCCTCGCCGAACACTCCGCGGGTCATTGCCGTGCGAGCCCTCGGGCAGATTGCATTCGCGGTGACCCCGAAGCGGGCCAGCGCGCGGGCGGCCGAAACCGTGAGTGCGGCGATGCCGGCCTTGGCAGCCGCGTAATTGGGCTGACCCTCCGATCCGGTGAGCCCTGCCTCGGAGGAGGTGTTGATGAGGCGCCCGTACACGGGAGCGCCAGTCGCCTTGGATTGCTCACGCCAGTGGGCGGCAGCGTTGCGGGCGAGCAGGAAGTGCCCGCGCAGGTGAACCCGGATGACGTCGTCCCACTCGTCGTCTGTCATGTTGAACAGCATTCGATCGCGCACCAGGCCGGCGTTGTTGACCACGATATGGACACCGCCGAAGTGTTCGATGGCGGCCTGCATCATGGCGTCGGCGGTGCTTCGTTCGGATACGTCACCTTTGATCAGCAGGGCCTTCCCGCCGATTGCCTCGATTTCCTCGACGACATCGGTATCGGTGAGGTCGTTGACGACGACGCGGGCTCCCGCGGCCGCCAGCGTCAACGCCTCCGAGCGGCCCAACCCCGCCCCCGCGCCGGTGACGATGGCAACCTTGCCCTCGACGGTGAGCCGGTCGGTGGCGGCCTGATCGACGCCGACCTGACCCACGCCGACCAGCGCGGCACGTGGGTCATCCGGCGAGTCAGCCATGCCGCCCGCTCTCGGTGCCGGCTGCCAGCATGAGTGAACCCCTCAAATCGGACGCAACGATCAGTGTGATCTGGGTGACTCTAGAACGTGTTCTCGTTTTACTCAACTCTGATCAGCTCAGCATTTGTAATGCGTTCTTTGGACACCGGGCTACTGCAAGGGAAACGTGTTCTACCCAATCGGGAGATTGCTTGGCCGGGCGAATGATCAGTTGCTCGTCGTCATCGAGCTCGAACGTGTCCGGCGCCAGGCCGACACATACGCCGTTCGCCTCGCAGAGCGTCCGGTCCACTCTGATCTCCATCGCCATGCCTTGCCTCCTGCTCCAGTGGGTGTCCGTGACCGCGCAGGCCGCCGGTGCCGGGGCGAATGCGTGACGATGCTGACCCGCTAATCCAACGACCCAGAGTGGCGTGGGTCACGCCGGTCCGCTAACACGTCGTTAACACAGTCGGCCCGCCTGCAGATGATAGAACCGGTTCTAGTTGAGTGCAACGGGTTGCCGGGACCTCTGAAACCGCTCTCGACCGGCGGGTATCGACGGCCGACGTTTCGTAGCGCTAACCTGCAACTAGAACGCGTTCCACCCAGGAGGGTGAGCCATGGAGATTTGCTATTCCGGTGAGCACGAGCGGCTGCGACGCGAGTTGCGCAGCTATTTCGCCGCGCTCATGACGCCCGAACGGCGGGCCGCCTTGACGGCGCCGGACGGCGACTACGGCGATGGGAGCGCGTACAAGGACACCGTCCGGCAGATGGGCCTCGACGGTTGGCTGACCCTCGGCTGGCCGGAGGAATACGGCGGCCGGGGCGGCTCGTCGCTGGAGCAACTGATCTTCACCGACGAGGCCGCCATCGCCGGTGCGCCCGTGCCCTTCCTCACGATCAACACGGTCGGCCCGACCATCATGCGCTTCGGCAGCCCGCAGCAGCGCGCCTTCTACCTGCCGAAGATCGCCTCGGGCGAGATCCACTTTGCCATCGGCTACTCCGAACCCGGCGCCGGAACCGACCTTGCTTCGTTGCGGACCCGGGCCGACCGAGACGGTGACGAGTTCGTGATCAACGGTCAGAAGATGTGGACGAGCCTCATCCAGTACGCCGACTACGTCTGGCTCGCGTGCCGTACGGACGTGGACGCGCCCAAGCACAAAGGGCTATCGATCGTTATCGTCGCGACCGACACGGCAGGCTTCTCCTGGACCCCCGTGCGCACGATGTCAGGCCCGACGACGAGCGCCACCTATTACTCCGACGTCCGCGTGCCGTCCTCATCTGTCGTCGGCGAGGTCAATGCGGGTTGGCCGTTGATTACGAACCAGCTCAACCACGAGCGGGTAGCGCTCACCTCGTCGGCGCCGATCGTGACCGCACTGCGGGAGGTTCGCGAATGGGCGCAGAACACCAAGCTTGCCGACGGGCGGCGCGTGGTGGACCAGGAGTGGGTACAGATCCATCTGGCCCGGATCCACGCAAAGGCTCAATTCCTCAAGTTGATGAACTGGCGGATCGCCTCGGGCTCGGTCGTGGGACCGGCCGATGCCTCGGCGACGAAGGTCTTTGGAACCGAGTTCGCCACTGAGGCATACCGATTGTTGCTCGAGGTCCTGGGGGCAAACGGAATCGTACGGATGGGCTCGGCTGCCGCAATCCTGCAGGGGCGTGTCGAGCGGATGCACCGCTCGTCGCTGATCCTCACCTTCGGTGGCGGCACCAACGAGGTCCAGCGAGACATCATCGCGGGCGTTGGCCTGCGCCTGCCGGCCAGCGCACGCTGAAAGGGCCACTGCTCATGGATTTCTCGATTTCTGACACGCAGCAGGAACTCGCGGCGCTGGCCAGGCAGATCCTCACCGACCAGGTCACCCAAACGCGTTTGCGTGCGGTCGAGCAGGCCGGCGAGCACTTCGACCGGGACCTATGGAGGTCTCTCGCCGACGCCGGAATCCTGTCCGCGGCATTGCCCGCCTCGCTTGGCGGCGGCGGTCTCGACGTGCTCGAGCAAGCCAGCCTCCTGATCGAGTTCGGGCGCGCCGTCGCACCGGTGCCGTACCTGACCAGCATCGCCGTTTGCGCTGCGGCAATCGGCCGTTTCGGCGACGACGCCCAGCGGGCCGCGTGGGGTGAGCCAGCCGCGCGCGGCCAAACGTGCCTGGCGGCAGCGCTGGCCGAAGACCTGGTCGACAGCCCCGAAGCGCCGATCACGCGAGCTGAGCGCACCGGCAACGGATGGGTCCTCAGTGGTGCCAAGGCTGTGGTGCCCGCCGCGACGATCGCGGAGGCCTTTCTGGTGCCGGCAAACACCGACGAGGGCGTGGCCGTCTTCATCGTGCGCCGTGACGATCCAGGTCTGGCGATCGAGCCGCAGACGATCATTGACGGCGACGTCGTCGCGTCACTGGAGCTGACGGGCCTAGAGCTGGGCGCAGACCGGCGACTCGGGGGTTTCGAGGTACTCGACTACCTGATCACGCGAGCGACGCTCGGGCAGTGCGCGCTGCAGCTCGGGATTCTCGAGCGGGCGCTCGAGCTCACGGTGGCCTACGCGCGCGAGCGCGAACAGTTCGGCCGACCGATCGGCAGCTTCCAGGCGGTGGGCCAGCGTCTGGCTGACGCCTACATCGACGTCGAAGCGGTTCGGTTGACGATGTGGGAGGCCGCATGGCGGGTCTCAGAGGGTTTGCCGGCGGCTGCGGAACTCGCTACCGCCAAATTCTGGGCTGCCGACGCCGGGCACCGCGTGGCCCACACCGCGGTGCACGTGCACGGTGGTACCGGGATAGACCTCGACGGCCCGTTGCATCGATACTTCGTCGCTGCCAAGCGCGGCGAGTTTGTGCTGGGCTCCGCGACCGTGCACTTACGCCGGCTCGGCGCTGAACTCGCGGCGATACCGGCCTGAGGATGATCCGGCATCCCTGTCGGCTTCCTTAGGTAGGCCGGAGCACCGGTGGCAAGCAGTCGCTGTACCTGCCGCGGGCGGGCGTCGGCGTTGTCAATGACGTGGTGATCGTCGACCAGCGAATCGGCCGCCCTCGCGCGGCTCACCTGAGCTTGTCGAGGCGCGCGAGCGTGTCGTCGAGTTCGGTGACCAGGTCGGTGATGAGCTCCGCGACCGGCCGCACCGAATTCATCCGTCCGACGATCTGCCCGACCGGCATCGAGACGACCTCCGGATTGCCGGACTGCATGATCCGCTGGTGAGCATCGCTGACCAGCAGGTTCTGTAACGGCATGGGTAACGCGGCCGGGGCGCCGGGCTCCTCCCAGGCCTGAGTCCACTTGGTCTTCAGCAGGCGCGCCGGCTTGCCGCTGTATATCCGGGAACGAACCGTGTCGCTGGAGCCCGCCGCGATGAGCGCCTGCTTGACGGCGCCAGCCGGCCCCTCGAGCTGGTACTCGGCGCTGGTGAGCCAGTACGAACCCATCCATGCGCCGCTGGCGCCCAGCGCGAGCGCCGCGGCGATCTGCCGCCCGGAACCGATGCCTCCCGCCGCGAGCACCTGGGCACCATCGCCGACCGCGTCGACGATCTCCGGTACCAGGACGATCGTCGCGATCTCGCCGGTGTGACCCCCGGCCTCAGTGCCCTGAGCGACGACGATGTCGACGCCCTCGGCCACGTGATGCCGGGCATGCTCGGCCTTGCCGGCCAGGGCGGCGACGGGGATGCCACGCTCATGCGCAGCGTCGATGACATCCTTGGGCGGCGATCCCAGCGCATTGGCGATCAACTTGATCGGGTGCGCGAGTGCTATCTCGACATGTGAGCGAGCTACCGAGTGCAACCACCCGAGAACCCCTTCGCGGCGCGGATCACCGTCGGCAGGAAGTGGTGGAACGCCGAGCTTGCGCAGTGTCTGTTCCACGAAATCCCGGTGGCCTTGGGGGATCATCTTCTCCAGGTCAACAGCGCTGCCTTCGCTCGGGATCGTAGATGGCATCACGATGTCGACGCCGTAGGGCTTCCCGTCGGTGTTGAGGTCCATCCAGTCCAGGGCAGCGGCCAGCTCGGCTGGGTCGTTGAAGCGCACGCAACCCAGCACGCCCATCCCGCCGGCGCGGCTGATCGCCGCGGCAACGTGCTCGGAGGGGGTGAATCCAACGATCGGATGCGTTATGCCGAGTTGTTCGCAGAGTGCGGTCCGCACAGCGCATCCTCCGGGTGCTCGGTGGCGTACATGTTGGCCCAGCGGTAGTCCGCCTTGCCCGTGGCCAGGCGATGGACCTTCTCGACGAACCAGATGCTCTTAGGCACCTTGTAGCCGGCGATCTGCCTGCGCGCGTGATTGCTGAGTTGCTCGAAGGTGGGTGCGGTTCCCGGCCGGAGCTCGATCACCGCTGCTACCCGCTGCCCCAGGCGATCGTCGGGCACGCCGACCACGAGCACATCGAAGACGTCCGGATGCGACATCAGCGCGCTCTCGACCTCTTCGGGGAATACCTTCTCCCCGCCGGTGTTCACGCACGTGTTGCCTCGACCGAGCAGCGTTATCGTGCCGTCAGCTTCGTGGCGGGCGAAGTCACCGGGCACCGTGTAGCGAACGCCGTCGACCTCGACGAACAGCTGCGCCGTCTTCTCCGGGTCCTTGTAATAGCCCAACGGGATGTAACCGCCCCGCGCCAGGCGGCCGATCTGCGCTGAACCGGCTGGGATGGGCTTGTTGTCGGAGTCGATGACGATCGTGTGGGGGTTGACGCTGACCCGCGGGCCGCCGATACCGACGTCGCTGTCCTTGTTCACCATGCCCATGCCCATGAAGCCGGTCTCGGAGGATCCGATGGAGTCAGTGAGCACGGAGTGCGCCGGCATCGCGGCGACGTACTGGTTTTTCACCGACTGAGAGAACAGCGCGGCACTGCTGGACACCGCAAAGACCGAGGAGATGTCGTACTCGCCCTCGGCGAATGCCTCGATCATCGGCCGGGCCATCGCGTCTCCGATGAGCACGATGACGTTGACCTTTCGGCGTGCGACGGTGCGCCACACCTCGTGCGGGTCGAACTGCGGCAGCAGGACGACGGTGTCGCCTCCGAACAGCGCCATCAGGGCTGCCCATTGCGCGTTGCCGTGGATGAGCGGGGCGAGGCACAGGCGCACCATGCCACCGGTTATCTTGCCCGCCTCCGCCTGCGCGAACTCGTCCGCCAGCGGTTCGCCGGTCACGAAGTTGATGCCGCCGCCCAGCGTGCGCCACACGTCCTCGTGGCGCCAGAGGACGCCTTTGGGCTGGCCGGTCGTGCCGCCGGTGTAGAGGATGTAGAGATCATCGGGACTGCGCTCGTCGAAGTCGCGTTCGGCCGCACCTTCGGCCAATGCCTGCTCGAATTCGACGCCGGTGAACGCGACGTCACTGCCGTCATCCACGACCACGACGTGCTTGACCTGCGCCGAGCCCGGCAGCGCCTCGCCGACCTGCTCGGCGAACTGCCGGTCGTGCACCAGAGCAACGACGTCAGCGTTGTCCAGCACGTATTGGATCTCCGCGGACGTGTACCGGTAGTTGATGTTGATCAGTGCGGCCCGGAGCTTGTACACGGCCAACATCGTCTCGATCGCCTCGATACTATTTCGGGTACACAGGCCAACATGCGAACCCGCCCCGACGCCATGGGCCGCCAGGTGATGCGCGAGTCGGTTGGCCCGCTCCTCCAACTGCGCGTAGGAACGCTCGCCGTCGCCGCAGGCCACCGCGAGACGCTCTGGGAACAGGTCGGCGGCGTGCTCGAAGAGATCCGCAATGTTCAAGGCCATCACTGAAAACTAGAACCTGTTACTGTTTCTGGCAACCCCAGTCTTGCCCGGAGGATCCAGCGCGATGACGACCATGACCCCAGAAGATCAGCATTGCCTCGTCGACAAGCAGGGGCACGTGTTGATCGTGACGATGAACCGGCCCGAGTCGAAGAACGCGCTGTCTGCATCGATGCTCGAAGGGATGAAAGCCGCCTGGGATCGAGTCGATACCGATCCGGAGATCCGGGTCTGCATCCTCACCGGTGCCGGTGGTGCCTTCTGTGCCGGCGCGGACCTGAAGGCGATGACGAGTAGCCACCCCGGCGAGTCCGCCCGCGACCTCGACCTTTCGGTCATCGAATCCCTGCTCAAGGGACGCCGGCTCACCAAGCCGCTCATCGCTGCCGTCGAAGGGCCGGCCATCGCCGGCGGAACCGAGATCCTGCAGGCTACCGACATCCGCGTCGCCGGCGAGAGTGCCCGATTCGGCGTGAGCGAGCCGCGATGGGGGCTGTTCCCGTTGGGTGGATCCGCCGTGCGCCTGGTTCGGCAGGTCCCATACACGATCGCCGCCGACCTGCTGCTCACCGGACGCCACATACGGGCGGCGGAGGCCAAGGAGATCGGCCTCATCGGACACGTCGTGCCCGACGGCCAGGCCCTGACGAAGGCCCTCGAGCTCGCTGAACTGATTGCGGCGAACGGACCGCTCGCCGTTGCGGCGATCCTGCGCACCATCCGCGAAACCGAGGCGATGGCGGAGAACGAGGCATTCAAGATCGACGCGGCGCTGGGGATGGCGGTGTTTCAGAGCGAGGACGCCAAGGAGGGCCCCCGCGCCTTCTCCGACAAGCGCACCCCGAACTTCACCGGTCGCTGACGCTTCTAGATGCTCCGCTCGCGCCCGGCCCACTCCGGATCGCGGAGCTTGCGCTTGTAGAGCTTGCCGTTGTCGTCACGCGGTAACTCACTCAGATAGTCCACGTGCTTGGGCAGCTTGTACTTGGCCAACCTGGACGCGGCGAACTCGAGCACGTCGGCGGTCAGCTCGTCGGAGGCCGTGACGCCCTCGGCCGGCTGGATAACCGCCTTGACGGCTTCTCCCCATTCGTGGTCGGGAACGCCGAACACGGCGACGTCGGCGACCTTGGGATGCATGACGAGTTCGCTCTCGATCTCGGCGGGATAGATGTTGACCCCGCCGGAGATGATCATGTCACTCTTGCGGTCGCAGAGATACAGATAGCCGTCCTCGTCGAGGTAACCGATGTCACCGACCGTGAACAGATCGCCCACGCGAGAGGCGCGGGTCTTCTCCTCGCTCTTGTGGTACTTGAAGTTGGACTGGCCCATCCGCATGTAGACCAGGCCGGTATGCCCCGCTGGGAGCTCATCACCCTCGTCATCGAGGATCTTTATCACCGAATACGGCCACGCCTTGCCCACCGATCCCGGGCGCTCCAGCCACTCCTGCGCCGTGATCGACGCTCCGCCGCCCTCGGTCGCTGCGTAGTACTCGATCACGACGGGACCCCACCACTGGAGCATCGCCCGCTTGACTTCGCTCGGACACGGTGCCGCGCCATGGATCATGGTGCGCAGCGACGAGACGTCGTACTTGGCCCGCACCTGCTCCGGCAGGGCCAGTAGCCGGTTGAACTGGGCCGGCACCATGTGGCTCTGCGTGACCCGGTGGCGATCGATGAGGCGCAGCATCTCCTCCGCATCGAACTTCTCCATCAGCACCGCGCTGTGCCCCAGCTGGATCGAGATAGCGACGAAGTTGAGCACAGCCGTGTGGTAGAGCGGAGACCCGCAGATGTGCACGTTGTCATCAAACGGCTTCATGCCAAAGATCGAGAAGAAGGCCGAGGATGCCTGCGGCACCTCATCGGGATCAGCACCGGTCAACGGTCGCTTGACACCCTTCGGCTTGCCGGTCGTGCCTGAGGTGTACACCATCGGGGCGCCCTGGGTCCGGTTCTCGGGACGGCCGCCGGCGTAGGAGAGCTCGGCCAGTGGGCGGAAACCGGCGACCTCGCCAACCGCGAACCTCGCCGAGGGCGGCAGCGACGCGGCCGCGACGGTGGCCGCTTCGGCAAAGCGCTCATGGCCGACAAAGGCCTTCGACTCGGAGTCCTCGACGATGTAGGCGATCTCGTGACCGGTCAGATGCCAGTTGATCGGCACGAGGTACAGACCGCACTCCATCGCCGCGAAGTACAGGGCTACCAGCTCGATGCTGTTGGGCAGCATCACCGTGATGCAATCGCCAACTTCCAGCCCCAGTCGCGCGAGACCGCGTCCGTAGGCGTCAGCAGCGGCCGCGAGCGCCTGATAGGTGATCTCCCGCCCGCTTGGATCGACGACGGCCGGGAGGTCCGGCTGCTCGCGCGCGATGTTCCAGAGTCCGGTCTGGGCCACGGGTGCTGCTCCTGTCTGTCCTGTCGTGCTCAGCGAGAATTCGTCCTCAATCTAGAACGTGTCTCAGTTTTCGACAAGGCGGTGACTAACCCGTAGTTACCCCTAGACTAGGGCGCTACGGGTGGTCGCTGGCCATGCCCTTGTCGCCGATACAAGAACGTGTTTCACTCTGTAACGTGACCGTAGTCGAGCCGTTGAGCGCCCCCATCGAGCTGAGCTTTGACTACACCCGATCGGTTGGACCGGCCTTGGGACGATTCATGACCGGTCTGACGGCGCGGCGCATCGTCGGGGTGCGCGCCTCCGACGGGCGGGTGTACGTCCCGCCGGTCGAGTACGACCCGACAACCCTGGCGGCGGCCAGTGACTTCGTCGAGGTTGGCGATGAAGGGGTCGTCACGAGCTGGTCCTGGGCGCCGGAACCCATGCCCGGACAGCCACTCGAGCACCCGTTCGCGTGGGCGCTGGTGCGACTGGACGGAGCCGACACCGCCATGCTGCACGCCCTGGACGCCGGTTCACCCGACGCGGTGCGAACCGGCATGCGGGTGCGTGCCAGGTGGACCGATGAGCCAGCCGGAAACATTCGCGACATTGTGTGCTTCGAACCCGCGGCGGGTCCGCGTCCAACCGTCGAACAGTCCCCCGATGCCGTGGACCGCCCCAGTGTCGAGCCCGTCACAATGATCACGACGCCGGTGTCCCTGCGCGTGCAGCACAGCGCCTCGCCGCAGGAGACGACCTACCTGCTTGGCCTGCAGGAGGGACGGTTGATCGCGCAGCGCTGCCCGCAATGCCACAAGGTGTACATGCCGCCCCGCGGGGCATGTCCGGCCGACGGCGTCCCGACGACCGACGAGGTCGAATTGGCCGACCGGGGCATCGTCACCACATTCTGCATCGTCAACGTTCCGTTCTACGGCCAGAAGATCACGCCGCCCTACGTCGCGGCCTACGTGCTGCTCGACGGGGCCGACATCGCATTCCTGCATCTGATCCTGGAGTGCGCTGCTCAGGACGTCCGGATGGGCATGCGGGTAGAGGCGGTCTGGCGCCCTCGCGAACAGTGGGTGCCCGGCTTGCAGAACATCGAGTACTTCCGCCCGACCGGGGAGCCCGACGCGCCCTACGACTCGTTCAAGGAGCACCTGTGAGAGAGGTCGCGGTCATCGGGTTCGCACAGTCTCCACAGCAGCGACACCACCAGGGCACCACCAACGGCGTGGAGATGCTGATCCCGATCTTCGCCGAGTTGCTGGGCGGCCTGGGCATCACGAAGGGCGACATCGGGTTCTGGTGTTCCGGGTCCTCGGACTACCTGGCCGGCCGAGCATTCTCATTCATCTCCGCGATCGACGCGATCGGTCCGGTGCCACCGATCAACGAGTCTCATGTCGAGGCTGACGGCGCGTGGGCTCTGTACGAAGCGTGGATCAAGATTCAGACCGGCGAGGTCGACACCGCGCTGATCTACGGCTTCGGGAAGTCCTCAGCCGGCAACCTGCGCCGCACGATGGCCTTGCAGCTCGATCCGTACACCCTCGCACCGCTGTACCCGGACTCCGTAGCCGTCGCCGGCCTGCAGGCACGTGCCGGGATCGACACGGGTCGCTGGAGTGAGCGCGAAATGGCCGACGTGGCAGTGCGGAGCCGGCGCGACGCTGAGACCAACCCCTACGCACAGGTCATCGGATCCAAGGACGCCGACGAGCTGCTCGCCGCGCCCTACCTCGCTGATCCCCTTCGCCGCCACGACTGTGCGCCCATCACCGACGGGGCGGCGGCCGTCGTGCTTGCGGCGGGCGACCGGGCCCGGGAACTGGTCGAGCGGCCCGCGTGGATCACCGGAATCGCCCACCGCATAGACTCTGCCAACCTCGGCGCACGGGACCTGACGGTCTCACCGTCGACCGTTGCTGCGGCGGCCGATGCGGGCATCGACGGCGTCGAGGTGGCCGAACTGCAGACCCCGTTCACCCACCAGGAGCTCATCCTGCGCGCTGAACTCAAGCTCGGCGATCGCGTCCGGATCACCCCGTCCGGAGGCGCGCTTGCCGGTAATCCGATGTTCGCAGCCGGGCTGGTGCGCATCGGCGAGGCGTCCCGGCACATCGTCGATGGCAGCGCAGCACGGGTGCTCGCTCACGCGAGCAGCGGTCCGGCGCTTCAGCACAACCTTGTCTGTGTGATGGAGGGCCGGTAACGATGGGAAAGCAACGCGCCGCGGTGCTGGGCACGGGACAGACCCATCACCGGGCCAAGCGACTCGACGTCTCGATGGCCGGACTCTGCCGTGAGGCCATCGACCGGGCGATGGCAGATGCGGATGTCGGGTGGAGTGACATCGACGCCGTGGTCGTGGGCAAGGCGCCCGATTTCTTCGAGGGCGTCATGATGCCGGAACTCTTCCTGGCCGATGCCTTGGGAGCGGTGGGCAAGCCGCTGCTTCGAGTGCACACCGCCGGGTCGGTGGGTGGTTCGACCGCCATCGTCGCCGCAAGCCTGGTCCAGGCCGGCGTCCATCAGCGCGTATTGGCTATCGCTTGGGAGAAGCAGTCCGAGTCCAATGCGATGTGGGCGCTGTCGATTCCCATTCCGTTCAACATGCCAGTGAACGCCGGCGCCGGCGGGTACTTTGCGCCACATGTGCGTTCCTACATCCGTCGCTCCGGGGCGCCTGCACACATCGGTTCACTTGTCGCCGTCAAGGACCGGCTCAACGGCGCGAAGAACCCCTACGCCCACCTGCAACAGCCAGACATCACCCTCGAGTCCGTACAGGCATCTCAGATGCTCTGGGATCCGATTCGATACGACGAAACCTGCCCCTCCTCCGATGGCGCCTGCGCAATTGTGATCGGAGACGAGCAGGCCGCAGGCCGGGTGGATCGCCCGGCCTGGATACACGCGACGGCGATGCGCTCGGAGCCGACCTTCTACGCCGGTCGCGACCAGGTCAATCCGCAAGCAGGTCGGGAGGCCGCGGCCGCGCTCTGGAAGCAGGCCGGGATCACCAATCCGCTGGAGCAGGTCGACGTGGCCGAGATCTACGTGCCGTTCTCGTGGTTCGAACCCATGTGGCTGGAGACGATCGGGTTCATGCCCGAAGGCGAAGGGTGGAAGCTTACCGAAGCCGGCGAGACGGCGATCGGTGGCAAGCTGCCGATCAACGCCTCAGGCGGTGTGTTGAGCTCGAACCCGATCGGGGCTTCGGGGATGTTGCGATTCGCCGAGGCGGCGATGCAGGTCATGGGTCGAGCCGGCGACCATCAGGTCGACAACGCGCGCACCGCCTTGGGCCATGCCTACGGCGGTGGCTCGCAGTTCTTTGCCATGTGGGTCGTCGGGTCCCAGCGGCCCTGAGACTGAGGAGCGAGATGATGAGCCACTCCACCGTGCAGTGGAAGGCACCGTCGAAGGCGTCGCATCCGGCCCGCGATGCCGCCGTGCGTTCGTATGACGCAGTGTGCCGCAAGGCCAAGGACGAGTGGCTGGCGCTGTTCGCCGAGGACGGCTGGATCGAGGATCCAGTCGGTCCGTCGATCTTCGACAATGAGGGCAACGGCCATCACGGACCGGAGGGTCGTTCAGCCTTCTGGGATCTGACGATAGCCAACGTCGAACGCTTCGTCTTCGAGATCACTGATTCCTTTGCCGCCGGAAACGAGTGCGCGAACACCGGAACGATCCACACCCTGCTGCCCAACGGTTACCAGGTCGACACCGAAGGCGTGTTCATCTACCGGGTCGACGATGTCGGCAGGCTGATCTCGCTTCGAGCGATCTGGGAGTTCGACCGGTCGATGGCGACGGCCCATACCGTCTGAGGCGGCCCTACCGCTCGGGACCGGCTCAAATGCGGCCTTCAGCGGCCCTCAAGCGGCCTTGCGCGGCTCAGTGCGGCACCGGGCACTTGTAGCTGACGGGCAACGCCTTGATGCCGTTGAGCCATCCGGAGCGCAGGCGCTTCGGGTCACCGAGCGCGCTGATGTCAGGCAGGTGATCGGCGATCGCATTGAAGATGAGGTTCATCTCCAACCGCGCGAGGTTCGCACCGATGCAGTAGTGCGCACCGGTGCCCCCGAAGCCGAGATGGGGATTGGGATCGCGCAGGATGTTGAAAGTGTACGGGTCTTCGAAGACCTCTTCGTCGAAGTTCGCCGCAGCGTAGTACAGGCCGACGCGGTCGCCCTTCTTGATCTGTTGACCACCGAGAACCGTGTCCTGGGTCGCGGTTCGCTGAAACGCCACCACCGGTGTCGACCACCGCACGATCTCGTCGGCGGTCGTCTCCGGGCGCTCGCGCTTGTACAGCTCCCACTGGTCGGGGTTCTCCATGAACGCGATCATGCCGTGGGTCGTGGCATTGCGCGTCGTCTCGTTGCCCGCGACAGCGAGCACCAGCGTGAAGAAGCCGAACTCGTCGGAGGTCAGTTCCTGCCCATCGATGTCGGCCGTGACGAGCTTGGTGACGATGTCGTTGGCCGGGACGGCCTTGCGCTGCTCAGCGACATTCATGAAGTAGCTGAGCAACTCGAACGACGCCGTCTCACCATCGCTGGGATCGAAGTCCGGGTCGTCATAGCTGACCATCATGTTCGACCACTCGAACAGCTTGCCGCGGTCTTCCTGCGGAACTCCGAGCAACTCGGCGATCGCCTGCAACGGCAACTCGGAAGCGATGTCGCGCACGAAATCGCCGGCACCGTTGGCTAGGGCGTTCTGGACAATGTTCTGCGCGCGGTCGTTGAGGGCCTCGCGCAGGTTGTTCACCGCGCGAGGGGTGAAACCGCGCGAGATGATCGATCGCATCCGGGTGTGCTGCGGGGCATCCATGTTGAGCAGGATCACGCGCTGCATCTCGATCGCCTCGCGGGTCATCTCTTCCTTGAAGCGAATGATGGCGGTGTTCTCGAAGGAGGAGAAGATGGCGTCGTTTCGCGAGGCCTCCTTGACGTCGGCGTGCTTGGTGAGCACCCAGTGCCCGTCGTCGTCATACCCGTCCCGATGGCGGGGTTGCGCCTGCCACCAGACCGGCGAAGTGCGCCGGATCTCGTCCCATTCGGCGCGCGGCAAACGCTGCGCGTACAGATTTGGGTCGTTGACGTCGAAGCCCTCGGGGAGCTGCGGCATAGCCACGTGTGGCCTCCTCAGTGTTCTGTAACACGTTCTACCAGAATTCAAGCACACCCTAGTCCGCAAAGTGAAGACTGGCGTGGGATTAGTTGCAGTCCAATAGAAACGTGTTCTACCTTGATGCGCAGGTAGCGGATGCCACTGCGATGCCATCGAGAGGACACGCGTCATGGGTAATCCGGTCATCGTCGAGGCGGTACGCACGCCGATCGGCAAGCGCGGAGGATGGCTCGCTGGGCTGCACCCGGCCCAGTTGCTCGGCGCTACCCAGCGTGCCCTGATCGAACGCTGCGGCATCGACCCGTCGGCGGTCGAACAGCTCATCGGCGGCTGCGTTACCCAGGCGGGAGAACAGTCCAACAATGTGACCCGTACCGCGTGGCTCAGCAGCGGGCTGCCCTGGCAGGCCGGCGCTAGCACCCTCGACGCTCAGTGCGGCTCAGCCCAGCAGGCAAGCCACCTCATCGCCGGCCTCATCGCCACCGGCGCTATCGACGTCGGCATTGCCTGCGGCGTCGAGGCGATGACCCGGGTCCCCCTGGGCGCCAATCGAGGTGAGACGGGCTCGCCCCGCCCGGACTCGTGGGATATCGACCTGCCCAATCAATTCCTCGCCGCCGAACGGATCGCCGAACGGCGTGGCCTGTCCCGTGCGGACCTGGATGCCTTCGGGTTGTCCTCGCAGCAGAAGGCCCGGCGCGCCTGGGACGAGGGTCGCTTCGACCGCGAGGTCGCGCATGTAGCTGCGCCGGTTCTCGACGAGGACGGCAAGCCGACCGGCGAGCTTCGCACTGTCAATCGCGACCAGGGCCTGCGGGAGACGACGATCGAAGGGCTGGCATCACTGAAGCCGGTCTACGACGGCGCACTCCACTCACCCGGCACGTCGTCGCAGATCTCCGATGGCGCCGCGGCGGTGTTGCTGATGGACTCCGGCAAGGCAACCGCACTGGGCCTGCGACCACGCGCCCGGATCGTCACCCAGGTGCTGGTCGGCGCGGAACCGTACTACCACCTGGATGGTCCGGTACAAGCTACGACGCGGCTGCTCGAACGCAGCGGAATGACGATCTCTGACCTCGACCTGTTCGAGGTCAACGAAGCCTTCGCATCGGTTCCGATGTCCTGGCTGCAGGTGCACAAGGCTGATCCGGACAAGGTCAACGTCAACGGGGGCGCGATAGCGATCGGACATCCCGTGGGCAGCACCGGCTCGCGACTGATTACGACCGCGTTGCATGAACTCGAGCGCCGAGACGGCTCGACCGCCCTGATCACGATGTGCGCCGGAGGCGCGCTGTCGACCGGCACGATCATCGAAAGGATTTGACATGGCAAACGAGTCCAATGGGTTGACCGACGTCGTCAACGCGCCTGCAGACAAGATCATCGAGGCGCTCACCGACTTCGATACCTTCACCGATTGGCAGGTCAGCGTCCTCGAGTGCGAGGTGCTCGAGCGAGACGGCGACGGCCGCGGATCGCTTATCCGGATGAAGGTCGACGCAAAGATCCGCAAGATGGACTACATCGTCCGGTACTCCTACGACCTGCCGACCAGCCTGAGCTGGGACCAGGTGAGCGGCGACCTGAAGGAGAACACGGGCCGCTACACCTTCACCCCTCGGGAGGACGGCGGGACCGACGTCACCGTCGACATCGTGGCCGAGGTGGGCTTCTTCGTGCCCGGCCCGATGAAGAACCTCATCCGGGATCAATCGCTGAAGAATTCGATGCGCGAACTGAAGAAGCGAGTTGAGGTGTCCTAGCGATCTGGATGCTGAGCACGGGTCATGCCACGAGCACGGGCAGCAAGATCCGCGCCGCCGACGGCGAGCCAGTAGCCCGTCAGGCGCCGTAGACCGGCGCAGGAGCGGGGGCCTTCGCCAACAGATCGGCGATGACCGGGCCAAGTTCGCCAGGCTTCCAGCGCGATTGTTTGTCGACCTCGGGGCCGTGTTGCCACCCGTCGGCCACGGAGACCTTTCCGCCCTCGACCTCGAACACCCGGCCGGAGACGTTTGCCGATTCCGTGCTGCCCAGCCAGACGACGAGCGGAGACACGTTCTCCGGGGCCATCGCGTCAAATCCCTGCGCGGGTGCAGCCATCGACTCGGCGAAGGCTTGCTCGGTCATGCGCGTGCGTGCTGACGGTGCTATGGCGTTCACCGTGATCCCGTAGCGGCCCAGCTCCGCGGCGGCGACAATGGTCATCGCGGCGATGCCCGCCTTGGCTGCGGCGTAGTTGCCCTGTCCCACGCTTCCCAACAGCCCTGCCCCAGAGCTGGTGTTGATAACCCGAGCAGCCCGCTGGCATCCCTGCTTCGATTCGGTGCGCCAGTACGCGGCGGCATGGCGCAACGGCGCGAAGTGGCCCTTGAGGTGTACCCGGATGACGGCGTCCCATTCATCCTCGGAGAGGTTGGCCAGCATTCGGTCTCGGAGGAAGCCGGCGTTGTTGACCAATACATCCAGGTGACCGAAGTGCTCGATCGCGGTGTTGACGAGACGCTCGGCGCCCGCCCAATCCGCGACGTCATCGGTGTTGGCGACCGCCCGGCCGCCAGAGGCGACGATGTGGTCCACCACGTGCTCGGCGGGGTCGGATTTGGCTCCTGCGTCCCCGGGCGCTTCTCCGGCCGCTGGTCGATCTCGCCCGACTCGCTCTCGACCATCGAGGCCCACACCCACGTCGTTCACGACGACGGATGCTCCCTCGGCCGCGAAGGCCAGCGCGTGGGCACGTCCGATCCCCCGCCCCGCGCCGGTGACGATGACGACTCGGTCCTGGCACAGCTTGCTCACTTGCTTGCGCCCCCGTTCGATGCCGCAAGAAATGCGGGTGTTTCGCCGCCACCATGGACGGCCAGGGTGGCGCCACTGACATAGGACGCGAGAGGTGAGGCGAGAAACGCGACGCACGCCCCGATCTCCTCCGGCTCCGCGAGGCGGCCGAGAGGCACGGTTCGACCGACTGCGGCCACCGCGTCCGCATCGCCATAGTGCAACTGCGATTGCTCGGTGCGGACCATCCCTACGACCACGGAGTTGACCCGGACCCTGGGTGCCCACTCGACGGCAAGCGAGGCGGTGAGGCTGTCGAGCCCTGCCTTTGCCGCGCCGTAGGCGGCTGTGCCAGGCGACGGACGATGGCCGCTGACGCTGCTCACCATGACGATGCAGCCACCAGTACCCTGCTGTTGCATCACCACATTCCCTGCCTGGGCAACGAGCAGGGGGGCGAGCAGGTTCAGCTCCACGATCTTGGCGTGGAATCGAGGGCTCGCCTGCGCCGCGAGGGCCCGCGGGCTGCCGCCGGCATTGTTGACCAGTACATCCAGGCGCCCGTGCCGCTCGAGCACGGCTGCCACGAGATGCTCAACCTGCTCTGGGTCGCGGACGTCGCAGGCGATGAAGTCGGCACTTCGGTCACCGACGCTCGGCAGTGAAGCCGGTGCCGCTCGAGCGCACGTGAATACCGCAGCACCAGCCCTCAGCAGCACTCGCGAAATCCCGAGCCCGACCCCCCGCGTACCCCCGGTAACCACCACCACCGCGCCCTGCAGTCCGAGCTCCACGAGAACCTCCTCCGTGCTACCCTACCAAGCACTTGCTTGCTCAGGAAGGCGCCATGAGTATCACCACGACTTCGGCGGGTGACGGGGTCACAGTCATCTCGATTGACTTCCCTCCGGTGAACGCCCTTCCCGTCCAGGGCTGGTTCGACCTCGGCGCGGCGCTGCTCGAGGCCGGCCGCGACGACGGCACGCACGTCGTCGTGCTGCGGGCTGAGGGTCGCGGCTTCTGCGCGGGCGTCGACATCAAGCAGATGCAGCGCTCGGAGGGTTATGGCGCGCTGATCGGAGCCAACCGCGGGTGTTATGCAGCCTTCGCCGGCGTCTACGACTGCGCGGTACCGGTCATCGCCGCGGTCCAGGGATTCTGCCTCGGTGGCGGCATCGGCCTGGTAGGCAACGCCGACGTGGTGATCGCAGCCGACGATGCGACCTTCGGCCTGCCCGAGGTCGATCGGGGAGCGCTCGGAGCCGCCACTCATCTGTCCCGGCTCGTGCCCGGCCACCTCATGCGGGCGATGTACTACACCGCAAGCACGGTTGACGCCCAGACGCTGCATCACCACGGCTCGGTGTACCGAGTGGTGCCGCGCACGGACCTTGACCGCGCGGCGCTCGAGATCGCCGCCGCGATCGCGGCCAAGGACACGCGCATCATCCGTTGCGCGAAGGAGGCGATAAACGGCATCGACGGCCAGGACGTGCACCGCAACTATCGCTATGAGCAGGGCTTCACCTTCGAGCTCAACCTCGCGGGCGTCAGCGACGGGCATCGGCAGGCATTTGTCGACGGCGCGGGCCGGTGAGCGTTGCGCGATAAGCGAATGACCGCCGACGAGGTTGCCTCGCAGCTGCGAGATGGCATGACCATCGGCATCGGCGGCTGGGGATCGCGGCGCAAGCCGATGGCGTTGGTACGGGCGATCCTGCGCTCAGATGTCCGAGAGCTGACGGTCGTCGCGTTCGGCGGGCCGGACGTCGGTCTGCTGTGTGCCGCTGGAAAGGTGCGCGAGCTGGTCTTCGGATTCGTGTCGCTTGACTCCATTGCCTACGATCCGTGGTTCGCCAGGATTCGCCAGGCCGGCGAGCTGTCGGTGCGAGAGATGGACGAGGGCATGGTTGTCGTGGGCCTGCGGGCCGCGGCGCAGCGTCTGCCGTTCCTGCCCATGCGGGCGGGCTTGGGTTCGGATGTACCGATCCATGACACCTCGCTGCGGACCGTGAAATCTCCCTACCCGGACGGCGAGGAACTGCTCGCGATGCCGGCGCTGCCTCTCGACGTGGCGCTGGTTCATCTCAACCGCGCGGATATGTCGGGCAATGCCAGCTACCTGGGGCCGGATCCGTATTTCGATGACCTGTTCTGCATGGCCGCCAAGCAGCGATTCCTCTCCTGCGAGAAGCTCGTGCCAACAGCCGACCTGGTGGCCGGCGCGCCCGCTCAGGCCTTGCTGCTCAACCGGATGATGGTCGACGGTGTGGTCGAAGCCCCGCGCGGGGCACACTTCACTTCTTGCGTACCCGACTACGGACGAGACGAAGCCTTCCAGCGCGAATATGCCGCGGCCGCAGGTGACCTCACGCTATGGCCGGCGTTCGTGCAGCGGTACCTGTCGGGCACAGAGGATGACTATCAGAGCGCTGTCCGGGCGGGAACGCCATCATGAGCCGGCCGAACGCCACGCGCGCTGACGTCTGCGCGGTCGCATGCGCCGACCTGTTCATCGACGCCGGCGAAATCCTGGTCAGCCCGATGGGCACGATACCGACCATCGGGGCAAGGTTGGCCCGGCTGAGCTTTGCCCCCGACATCGTGCTCTCCGACGGAGAGGCCTACCTGTCGGCAGAGGCTGTGCCGCTCGGCGCGCAGTCGCCGCTGGAGGGATGGCTGCCGTACCGCAGCGTGTTCGACGTGGTGGCCTGGGGTCGCCGGCACGTGGTCATGGGAGCCAACCAGATCGACGGGTACGGCACTCAGAACATCTCGTGCATCGGCGATCACGCGGCGCCGAGCAGGCAGCTGTTCGGCGCGCGTGGCGCCCCGGGAAACACTGTCAATCACCGGACGAGTTACTGGGTTCCACGTCATTCCAGTCGCGTATTCGTCGAGCGCGTCGATATGGCCAGTGGCGTCGGATACGACCGCGCGCTCGGCGCGGCGGGTCGCTTCCACGATCTGCACCGGGTCGTGACCAATCTGGCGGTTCTTGATTTCCGCACTCCCGATCGGCGCATGCGGCTGGTTTCGGTACACCCTGGTGTGAGCATGGCCAACGTCGTGGCCGCCACGGGTTTCGAGCTTGCGGTCGCCGACGTGGCGATGACGCGGATCCCGAGCAGCGACGAGTTCAGGTTGCTGGACTTCATCGATCCGCAGAGGATCCGGGAACGGGAAGTCCCTGCATGAGTCGCCTGCGCACCGCACTGACCGACCTCGTCGGTGTCGAGCACCCGATCGTGCAGACCGGGATGGGTTGGGTTGCCGGATCACGACTGGTCGCGGCCACCGCCGAGGCCGGAGCGCTGGGCATCCTCGCCTCGGCCACCATGACCTACGAGCAGCTAGTCAGCGCGATCGAGGAGACCAAGGCGCGCACCGCGCGGCCGTTCGGGGTGAACCTCCGCGCGGACGCCGTTGATGCCTCGCGACGCGTGGATCTGCTGATCCGCGAGGGGGTCCGCGTCGCATCCTTCGCACTGGCGCCGAGGCGGGAGTTCATCCAACGGCTCAAGGCCGCTGGGGTCGTGGTGGTGCCGTCCATCGGTGCGGCAAAGCATGCCCTTAAGGTCGCCGACTGGGGCGCTGATGCGGTGATCGTGCAGGGTGGTGAAGGCGGCGGCCACACCGGCGCCGTGGCGACGACGCTGCTGTTGCCCTCTGTGCTGGATGCGGTCGATATCCCGGTGGTGGCCGCTGGGGGATTCTTCGACGGGCGGGGCCTGGCCGCGGCCTTGTCCTACGGCGCGGCCGGCGTGGCCATGGGCACGCGATTCCTGCTGACTCGCGAGAGCACCGTGCCTGACGCGGTGAAGCAGGCATACCTCGAGCGTGGGCTGGACTCGACCGTCGTGACGACCCGCGTTGACGGCATGCCACATCGGGTTCTGCGCACCGAACTCGTCGAGCATCTCGAGCACTCCTCGCGCCTGCGCGGATTGTGGCTTGCGTCGCGCAACGCGCAGCGCTTCAAGAAGCTCACCGGCCTGTCTTGGACGGACATGCTCACCGAGGGGCTGGCGAGCAGGCATGGCAAGGAGCAGTCCTGGGCGCAGATGATCATGGCAGCCAACACGCCTATGCTGCTTCGCGCCGGGCTGGTGGAAGGGCGCTCGGACGCGGGCGTGCTGGCCAGTGGCCAGGTCGTAGGCATGCTCGAGGACCTGCCCACCTGCGCCGATCTCATTCGCACGATGGTCGAGGATGCAACGGCGATCATCGCGAAGCTGCCGGGCCTGCTTGCGTGAGTCGTGCGCCTCAGAGGCGTTCGATGATCGTGACGTTCGCCTGGCCGCCGCCCTCGCACATCGTCTGAAGGCCATAGCGGCCGCCGGTGCGCTCGAGCTCGTTGAGTAGCGTCGCGAGCAATTTGGTTCCGGAGGCGCCGATCGGATGACCGAGGGCGATCGCCCCACCGTTGACGTTCACTTTTGTCAGGTCAGCGTGCAGCTCCTCGGCCCACGCGAGGACGACGGAGGCGAACGCCTCGTTGATTTCGACGAGATCGATGTCGTCGAGACTCAGCTTTGCGCGCTCGAGCGCGTGGCGGGTTGCCCGGATCGGCGCGGTGAGCATGAAGATCGGGTCATCGCCACGGACCGAAAGGTGATGTACCCGAGCCCTCGGGATCAGGTCGAAGCGGGCTAGCGCCGCCTCGGAGGCCACCAGCGTTGCGCTGGCGCCGTCGGAGATCTGCGATGCCAGCGCGGCAGTGATCCGCCCGCCCTCGCGCAGTGTCTTCAACTCGGCCATCTTCTCGGGCGTGGTGTCGGCGCGTGGACCCTCGTCGATGGCGAAATCGCCCACCGGCACGACCTCGTTGTCGAAGTGCCCGTTTTCGATCGCCGCAAGCGCACGCAGATGACTGGAGTACGCGAACTCCTCCATCGACTGGCGCGAGATGTCCCAGCGCTCCGCGATCATGTCCGCGGCGAGGAACTGCGATATTTCCTTGTCCGCGTAACGCTGCGCCCAGCCCGTGGAACCGTCGAACGGTGTGGCAAAGCCGAACTGCTCTCCAGCCTGCATCGCTGCCGAGATCGGGATCTGGCTCATGTTCTGCACGCCACCGGCCACGATCAGATCCGCCGTGCCGCTCATGACGGCCTGCGCCGCGAAATGCACCGACTGCTGGCTCGAGCCGCATTGGCGATCGACGGTGACCCCCGGCACCGCGTCGGAGTACCCGGCGGCCAGCCAGGCAGTGCGGGCTATGTCGCCCGACTGCGGCCCGAGGGTGTCCGTACATCCCAGGATCACGTCGTCGACCGCATCCGGGTCAGCGCTCGGGTTGCGTTCGAACAGGGCCCTGATCACATGGGCCCCGAGGTCGGCCGGATGTAGCTGTGACAGCGCTCCTTTGCGCCTGCCGACCGGCGTGCGCACCGCATCGACGATGAAGGCCTCACCCACCTGCACTCCCCTGCTGTGTTGCCCGTGCGCCGCGCCGAACGGGCCGGCGCCGGGTCGAGATGCCGTCCAGGACGATATTCAGATACTGCTCGGCGACAGCGTCGACATCCACCTCACCACCCGGGCGGTACCAGCGCACCCCTACCCACACGGTGTCGCGCAGGAAGCGGTACGCGAGATCGACATCCAGATCAGAGCGGAAACTGCCGTCGGCGATTCCCCGGCGCAAGGTGTCCCGCCATAATGCCCGGAATTCCGTCCATCGCTCGCCTATGTAGGCGAACCGGGGTTGGCGGGAGAGCCGGTGCGCTTCGTTCTGGTAGATCGCGACAGCGTCGTGGCGCTGATCGATCGCCTCGAAGGATGCAACCACGATGGCTTCCAGGGCCGCGCGCGGTGCGAGTTCGCGTGCGGCTATCGCGCGGTAGCGAGCGAAGAGGTCGTCGAGAAAGTCTCGGAGTATCTCGTCGACCATCGACTCCTTGGAGTCGAAGTGATGATACAGGCTGCCGGACAGGATGCCGGCGGCATCGGCGATGTCACGGACGGTCGTCGCGCGCAGACCACGCTCGGCGAACAGGTGCGCGGCCAGGCCCAGGAGTTCGGCCCGGCGCTCGGTCGTCGTGACGGTCACGCGTGCTGGCTGCTCACGGAGATGACCTCGCCGGTGAGATACGAGGCGTAGTCGCTGGCCAGAAAAACGATCACGTTAGCGACCTCCCACGGCTCGGCGTATCGACCGAAGGCCTCCCGCTCGGTGAGTTCGGCGAGCAGCTGCTCGCTGGTGACCTTCGCCAGATGCGGATGCATCGCCAGGCTCGGCGCCACGGCATTGACGCGAATGTTGTGCGGTGCGACGTCCAGCGCCGCGCAGCGAGTCAGGGCCATGACTCCTGCCTTGGCAGCCGCGTAATGCGACTGACCCTGCTGCGCTCGCCAGCCGATGACAGAGGAGTTGTTGACGACGGCTCCCCCGCCGCCTTGTGCGACCATCTGCCGCAGTGCTGCGCGCGTGCACCGAAAGGTCGCGTTAAGGGTCACATCGAGGACCTGCGACCACTCGTCGTCGCCCATCTCCAGCACGGACCTCGTGCCCCCCAGCCCGGCGTTGTTGATCATCACGTCCAGCCGACCGAACGTCGCGACGGCTGAGTCGATCAGAGCTTGCACCTGCGGCTCATCAGTGACGTTGCATGGCACACCGGCTACGGCCGCCCCGTGCTCGGCTCGCAGCTGCTCGAGCGTCTCGCCGAGGCGCCTTTCGTGCGCGTCGCTGATCACGACGCGGGCGCCCTCCTCGAGACAGCGCCGAGCAGTCGCCAGCCCGATGCCTGCCCCAGCCGATGCGGTGACCACCACCACCTTGCCGGTGAGCAGCGCGTGCGGTGGTGGGTACGGCGGGACGCTCATCCGCGTGCCTCCCGGGGCAGCCCGAGAGTGCGTTCGGCAATGATGTTGCGCTGGATCTCATCAGAGCCGCCGTAGATGGTGTCCGCACGGGTGAACAGGAACATCCTCTGCCACTCGTCCAAACCGCTCGCGGCCTCGACCATCCCCGCTGCTCCCCGGACGGCCATCGCCAGCTCGCCGAGCTCGCGATGCCAGTGCGCCCACAGCAGCTTCGACACGGAGGACTCGGTGCCGGGTGTCGGGCTGGACGCGCTCGCCAGAGTGCGAGCGGCATGAGCTCGCATGACCTCCCAGCCGATCCACGCCCGGGCCAGCCTTTCGCCGATGATGGGGTCCTGGGCCACGCCGCTGCGTTCGGCCAGCGCGATCAATGCCGCGAGCTCGCGGCGAAATCCGACCTGTTGCCCGAGGGTGGCGACGCCGCGCTCGAAACCGAGCGTGCCCATCGCAACCCGCCATCCCTGTCCAGCGCCGCCCACGACCATCGTCGCGTCAGTCCGCGCGCCGTCGAAGAAGACCTCGTTGAACTCCGAAGTCCCGGTGATCTGTTTGATCGGGCGCACCTCGATGCCGGGTTGCTCCATGGGTACCAGCAGGTAGGAAAGGCCGTGGTGCCGAGTCGAACCAGGCTCGGTGCGGGCCAGGACGAAACACCAGTCGGCCTGGTGCGCCAGGGAGGTCCACACCTTCTGACCCGTGATCGCCCATTGGTCGCCGACGAGGGTCGCCGACGTCGAGACAGCGGCGAGGTCGGAGCCGGCGCCGGGCTCGGAATAGCCCTGGCACCAGAGCTCTTCGACCGCCTTGATCTTCGGGAGGAAGCGGGCCTGTTGTTCGGCCGTACCGAAGGCGAGCAATGTCGGGCCGATCAGTTCCTCACCCAGGTGATTGACGCGCGCGGGTGCATTGGCCCGGGCGTACTCCTCGTGGAAGATCACCTGCCGCGAGAGCGGTGCCGCGCGCCCGCCGTGTTCGGCCGGCCAGCCCAGGCAGGTCCAGCCGGCCGCAGCCAGGTGCCGATCCCAGGCCAGGCGAGCATCATGAGCCTCGTGTTCGCGCCCCGGGCCGCCGAGACCGCGCAGTCCGGCGTACTGGCCGGACAGGTTCTCGGTGAGCCATTCGCGCACCTCGGCGCGGAATTGTGCGTCCGCACTGCGCTGGCTCTCCCGCATCCTCGTAAGCTACCCTACCAAGCACTTGCTTTGTAGAGGGGACGCGATGACCGGCGAGCCGAGGACGACCCCTCAGGCCCTCCGGCGCGCCGCGGTCTTCTATGGCGACGGCCAGGCAATTGCGGACGGCGCCACCCGGTTCACCTACCGCGAGTTGCATGCGCGGGTCCGGCTCATGGCGCGCTCGCTCATCGCCCAGGGCGTGAAACCGGGAGATCGCGTCGCGCTCTGGTCACCCAACACCCATCATTGGGTAACCGCGGCGCTCGGGGTGCACTATGCCGGCGCAGTCCTGGTTCCGATCAATACGCGCTACACCGGGTACGAAGCGGCCGAGATCCTTCAGCGAACCAAGGCCCGCGCGCTGGTGGTGGCCGGCCGATTCCTCGGCACCGACCGCCTGGCGAAGTTGCGCGAGGCCGCCGGGCCCGACGTGCTGGGTGCCCTGGGGCAGGTGATCCAGATCCGGCTGGACGACTCGCCACGAGCCAGCGACGCGATCGACTGGGACACATTGCCCGAGCTCGCGACCACGGTCACCGATGAGCAGGCGGAGGCCCGCGCCAATGCGGTCTCACCGGAGGACATCAGCGACATCCTGTTCACCTCGGGCACGACGGGGCGCAGCAAAGGCGTGCTCAGCGCGCATCGGCAGGCGTTGGATGTGGCGCGAGCCTGGGCCGGATGCGGCCAGCTCGCGGATACCGATCGTTACCTGGTCATAAACCCGTTCTTCCACAGTTTCGGTTACAAGGCCGGCATTCTGGCCTGCCTGCTCACAGGGGCGACGATCGTGCCACAGGCAGTGTTCGACATCGACCGCGCGATGGAATTGATCGCCGAGGAACGCGTGAGCGTGTTGCCGGGTCCTCCGACGATCTATCAGACGATGCTCGACCACCCCGATCGCGGCAAGCTCGACATGTCCTCGTTGCGATGCGCGGTGACCGGAGCCGCGACGGTGCCGGTGGCCCTCGTGGAGCGCATGCAGTCTGAGCTGAATTTCTCGCTGGTTCTTACCGCGTACGGGCTGACCGAGGCGGTGGTCGTGACCATGTGCAGTGCCGAGGACCCGCCCGAAACCGTGGCGCGGACCTCGGGCCGCGCGAGCGCCGGGTTCGAGGTGCGTATCGGCGAGGCCGGTGAGATCTTGCTCCGCGGGCCGAATGTGATGCTCGGCTATCTCGATGATCCCGATGCGACCAGGCAGGCGATCGACCCGGACGGCTGGTTGCATACCGGCGACGTGGGCACGCTCGACGCCGCCGGGTATCTCTCGATCACCGACCGCCTCAAGGACATGTACATCTGCGGCGGCTTCAACGTGTATCCGGCCGAGGTAGAGCAGGTCCTCGCCCGGCTCGCCGGGGTAGCCGAGTCTGTCGTCATCGGAATTGCCGACGAACGGTTAGGTGAGGTCGGCGAGGCCTTCGTCATCCGGCGTGCGGGCGCGCAACTGAACGAGGCCGACGTGATCGCGTTCTGCCGCGAGCGGCTCGCGAACTACAAGGTCCCGCGTGTCGTGCGCTTCTGCACGGACTTCCCCCGCAACGCGACCGGTAAGCCACTCAAACGCGCACTGCGTGAGGAGCATCAATGAGCACCGAGGCCGATCGGCACGACGCCCAGGTCGTCGTCTACGACAAGCGTGGCATGACGGCCATCGTCAGGATGAACCGTCCTGAGTACCGCAACGCCCAGAACTCGGCGATGACGTATGCACTCGATGCCGCCTTCGCCAGGGCGGTCGAGGACGACGAGGTTTCGGTGATCGTGCTGGCTGGCGCGGGCAAGCACTTTTCGGCCGGCCACGACATCGGCACGCCTGGACGCGATGTAGACGCGCACTTCGAGAACAAGGCGATCATGTGGTGGGACCACGTCGGGCGCGATGGCGGAGACCTGCGCTATGCCCGCGAGATGGAGGTCTACCTGGGGATGTGCCGCCGCTGGCGCGAGACCCCGAAGCCAATGATTGCGATGGTCCAAGGTGCGTGCATAGCTGGTGGCCTGATGCTCAGCTTCGTCTGTGATCTGATCATCGCCTCCGATGACGCGTTCTTTGGCGATCCCGTGGTGCGGATGGGAATCCCGGGTGTCGAGTACTTCGCGCATCCGTGGGTCATCGGTCCGCGCGCGGCCAAAGAGGTCTTGTTCACCGGCGATCGATTCTCGGCGCAGCGCGCCTACGAGTGGGGAATGGTCAACCGGGTCGTCGCGGCTGACCAACTCGAGGCCGAGACACTCGCGATCGCCGAGCGTATCGCGGCGATGCCGCGCTTCGGGCTCGCCCTGACCAAGCGGGCCGTGAACCAGTGCGAGGACGCGATGGGGATGCGCACCGGCATGGATTCAGTATTCGGCCTGCACCATTTCGCGCACGCGCACAACGCGGAGGTAGGTGCGGACTCCCTGGGCGGGATGGATGCCCGCAGCATGAAGGCGGCAGGGACGTAGTGGATCTCGAACTAGATGATCATGCGGTCCAGTTCCGCGACGAGGTGCGGGACTGGCTGGCCAGGAACGTGCCCACGCCCGGGCTGCCGTCCATGGATACCCCGGCGGGTTTTGCCGCGCATCGCGAATGGGAACGCCAACTGGCCGACGCACGGCTATCGGTCGTGTCGTGGCCATCGGAGCTCGGCGGGCGTGACGCCTCCCTGCTCGAATGGGTGATCTTCGAGGAGGAGTATTTCGCGGCCGGCGCACCGCTTCGGGTGAGTCAGAACGGGATATTCCTGCTGGCCCCGACGCTGTTCGAGCACGGCACCGCTGAACAACTCGCCCGGCTCCTGCCGCCCATGTCGCGAGCGGAGCAGGTCTGGGCCCAGGCGTGGTCCGAGCCCGAGGCGGGCAGCGACCTTGCGAGCCTGCGGAGCCGTGCTGTACGGATCGACGGAGGTTGGCTTCTGTCGGGGCAGAAGACCTGGAGCACGCGGGCCACGTACGCCGACCGTGGGTTCGGCCTGTTCCGCTCCGATTCGCAGGCCGAGAAGCATCGCGGTCTCACCTATTTCATGTTCGACCTACGCTCACCGGGAGTGACCGTTCGGGGCATCCCCCAGCTCGACGGCGAGCCGGGCTTCGCCGAGATCTTCTTGGATGAGGTGTTCGTACCTGAGCAGGACGTTCTTGGGCCGGTCGGCGAGGGTTGGCGCGTGGCCATGAGCACGGCCAGCAACGAGCGGGGCCTGTCGCTACGCAGCCCGGGGCGATTCCTTGCCGCCGCCCGTCGTCTCGTGGATCTGTGGCGCGATTTCGGCGACCCGGCGGATACCGCGCTGGGCAATCGGGTGGTCGACGCCTGGGTCGGTGCGCGCGCCTACCAGCTGCACACGTTCGCTACCGTCACCAGGCTCGCGGAGGGAGGCCAGCTCGGGGCGGAATCGAGCCTGGGCAAACTGTTCTGGTCGCAGCTGGATGTGTCGTTGCACGAGACTGCCCTAGACGTGAGGGGGCCGCGTGGTGAGCTCGCCGGCGAGTGGATGAACGGTTACCTCTTCTCGCTGTCCGGGCCGATCTATGCGGGCACGAACGAGATTCAGCGCAACGTCGTTGCCGAGCGCCTGCTGGGATTGCCCAGAGGTGATCGATGAGATTTGCCCTGTCGCCCGAGCAACTGAACTTCACCGCCAGCGTGCGCGAGCTGCTCGCCACATCTGACGTCGCTTCGGCCGTGCGGTCCTGGTCTGCCGGGGACTACCGACCGGGCCGGGCCCTGTGGGGCCGGTTGGCCGATACCGGCCTCACCGCGCTAGGCCTGTCCGAACCGCAGGGCGGTTTCGGTGCGACGACGGTCGATCTCGTACTGGGTTTCGAGGAGTTGGGCCGCTTCGCAGTGCCGGGTCCATTCGTGGAATCGGTCGCTGTATTGCCGGTGCTGCTCGACGGCACGGCCGATTCGGCCCTGGTCACCGCGATCGGCGCCGGGGAGGTTTTGGCGACGCTGGCCATGCCTCCGCATGTCCCGTACGCGGTGGACGCCGCGGCCGCAGACGCGATCTACCTTCTCGAGGCAGGGCAGTTACACCGGGCGAAGGCGGGGGAACGCCTCGAGTCCGTCGACGGGGCACGGCGGCTCGGCGAGCTCGTCGCCGATCGCGCCTTGGCCGAGAGCCGCGACAGCGGTCGGGCCTTCGCGATCGGAGCCCTGGCGACCGCCGCACAGCTCCTCGGAGCCGGGCACGCACTGCTGGAGCGCGCTGGTGAATACGCCAAACAGCGCGTCCAGTTCGGCCGGCCGATCGGTCAGTTTCAAGCCGTCAAACACCAGCTCGCCGACGCCTTGGTGGGGCTCGAGTTCGCCCGCCCCCTCCTGCTGGCCGGCGCGCTTGCCATCGGCGAGCGTTCCGGCACGCTCGAGCGCGACGTATCCGCGGCAAAGGTCGCCTGCACGGATGCGGCCTATCGTGCCGCGCGGACGTCCCTGCAGGTGCACGGCGCCATCGGATACACCGACGAGTACGACCTGTCGCTCTGGCTGAGGAAGGTCAGGGCCCTGACCTCCGCCTGGGGCACGCAACAGGTCCACCGCTCGCGAGTTCTGGCGGCATTGTGACCGTACTGTCCGCGGAGCACGTCGGCCTGCGGGACTCCGTGCGCGGGCTGCTGACAAAGCGTTCGAGCAGCGCGGCGGTGCGCTCGGCGATGATGACCGAGAACGGGTACGACGAGCAATTGTGGGCTCTGCTGTGCACGCAGATTGGGGTCGCCGGGTTGTCGATCCCTGAGCAGTACGGCGGTGCGGGCGCGACACTGTTCGAGACGCACCTCATCCTGGAAGAGCTCGGGCGGACGCTGACCCCGGCGCCCATGCTTGGCTCAGCGGTGCTCAGTGCCCACCTCCTGCTCGCCCTGGGCGACACCGACGCGTGCCGGCGACTGCTGCCGCAGATTGCCGCGGGTACGGCGATCGCCGCAGTGTGCTGGGCCGGCCCGGATGGCCGGTGGGACCCCGCCGGCAGCGCTGTCGATGCGCAGGCGAGGCCCGATTCGCCCGAGTTCACGCTGTGCGGCCAGACGTACTACGTCCTCGACGGCGATCTGGCTGACGTGTTGCTGGTGGTCGCCGACGCGGGCGCCGGCCCCGCGGTGTTCGAAGTCGATCCTCACCAGAGCGGGGTTTCCAGGACCCACGAGCAGAGCATGGATCACACCCGGCGGCTGGCTCGGGTTCGTCTCGACGGGGTCCGTGGCCGGCGCATCGGCGATGCCGCCGCCGCTGCCCTGACCCGAGCCCGTGACATCGCCTGCATCGCACTGTCAGCCGAACAAGTGGGCGGCGCAACCCGCATCCTGGAGATGACGGTCGACTACTCGAAGGTGCGCGTGCAGTTCGGACGGCCGATCGGCAGCTTCCAAGCCCTGAAGCACCGGATGGCTGACCTGCACGTTCTCGTCGAGGCGGCCCGCTCCGCGTCTTACGGCGCGGTCGAGGGCTCGGTACCACCCGCTGTCGCAAAGGTGTATTGCTCCGAGGCGTTCTTCACCGTCGCCGCCGAGGCGATCCAGTTGCACGGAGGGATAGCGATCACGTGGGAACACGACGCCCACCTGTACTTCAAGCGGGCACACGGATCGAGCCAGCTGTTCGGCTCCCCCGGCGAATACGTCGCCCGCATCACCCCCGCCGCGGCCGCAGCCAGGGAGAGCGAATGAAAACACTGCAGGAGCTATCCGACCGACTGGAGATCCAGGACAAGATCACCGCATACGCCTACGCGGTGGACTTTCACCGCTGGGACGAGCTGGACGCCATCTTCACCGCGGACGCGCACCTCGATTTCACCGCCAGCGGTGGCGAGAAGGGCGACCTGGCCACCATCAAGACCTTCTTCGACCGCGCCCTGAACATGTTCGAAGGCCATCAGCATCTGATGGGCAACACGACCGTCACGATCGAGGGCGACTCGGCCACCTCGCAGACGCTGTGTCACAACCCGATGTATCTGACCGGGGACGACGGCGAGCAGCGGGTGCTGTTCGTGGGGATCTGGTACCACGACACGTGGGTCAGGGGCGCGGACGGGTGGCGAATCAGCCGGCGAGTCCAGCAGAAGGGATACCTGCACGGGCTGTGATCACGGCGGGCGCGTCAGAACCAATCATCGTCGCGCGACCACGTGATCAGGTTGTCCAGGATTCCTGGCGTGGGCTCGGCGGGTTCGGTGGCCGTGTACGCGCCCCGATAGAACAGCAGCGGACGCTGATCGTCCGGCGCACCGAGCGCGCTGACACGTCCCACCACGATCCAGTGGTCACCACCGTCCAGCACGGACTCCACGGAGCAGTCGATCCAGGTCAGCACGCCGTCGAGTACTGGTGCACCAGACGGCGCGGGCGACCATTGCGTCGCCGCGAACTTGTCAGTGCCCGCACGTCCGAAGACCGCGCTGACATCGCGCTGGGAATGTGCCAGGACGTTCACGCAGAAGTATCCGGCCGCTTGGATCCTTGGCCAGGTCTGGGAAGCCTTGCCTGGGCAAAACAGGACAAGCGGCGGGTCCAGCGACAGCGCAGCGAACGACTGGCACGCGAAGCCCACCGGTTGCGAGCCCTCCATGCTCGCTACGACCGTGACGCCTGTGCAGAAGTGCCCGAGGGCCTTGCGGAAATCGTGGGCGCGTATCGCCTGCGTCACTGGTTATGCGCGCCGATGGTGAAGTCGTGACCCCACAGGCTCACTGCCGTGCTCTCCCGGGCGATCCAGTTCTCGTCGTGAACCTGCCGTCCTTCGCAACCGAACTCGACGTCGAAGCCGCCCGGCGTCTTCATGTAGAACGACAGCATCAGGTCGTTGACATGCCGGCCGAGCGTTGCCGACATCGGCACCTTGCGCCGCAGGGCGCGATCCAGGCATAGCCCGACATCGTCGGCACCGGCGACCTCGACCATCAGGTGAACGATGCCGGACGGCGTAGGCAGCGGCAGGAAGGCGAGGCTGTGATGGCGCGGGTTGCATCCGAAGAACCGCAGCCAAGCGGGCTTGCCCTCGGCCGGACGCCCGACGAGTTGCGGCGGCAGGCGCATGGAGTCACGTAGCTGGAACCCGAGGATGTCTCGATAGAAATGCAGCGAGGCCTCGTCGTCGCTCGTCGATAGCACCACGTGCCCCAGACCTTGCTTCCCGGTCACGAAGCTATGCCCGTACGGGCTCACGACCCGACGGTGCTCGAGGGCTGCGCCATGGAACACCTCCAGCGTGTTGCCGGACGGGTCCTCGAAGCGGATCAGTTCGTCCACGCGCCGGTCTGCGGTTTCCTCGGAGCTGCCTTCCTTGTACGGCACGCCGGCGTTCTCCAGGCGCGATCGGACTGCCTGCAGGGCCGCGGCGTTGGCGGTCTCCCATCCGCTCGCGCCCAGCCGGTCCTGTGCGCCGGGGTAGATCACGAGACGGGCCGGGAAATCATCCATCCGTAAGTAGAGCGCGTCGGCATCGCGGCCCTTGCCCTCGACCATGCCCAACACCTTGAGGCCGTACTCGCGCCACGCCCCCATGTCCGTGGCCTCGATACGTAGGTATGCCAGCGACTCGATGCCTTTGCCCATCACGAATCCCCCTGGCTGCCTAATCGCCCGTACCGACGGGCGGCGCGCCGCTCGCGCCCTCTGCTAGGAAGTCGGCGGTGAGTCGGTTGAACTCCTCGAACTTCTCCAGCATGGCCCAATGCCCGCATCGTCCGAACACGTGCAGTTCGGCACGCGCCATGAGCTTGAGTCCCACGAAAGCGCCGTCGAGCGGATTTACCCGGTCCTCCCGACCCCAGATCAACAGCACCCGCTGGCGTAACCGGTAGGCCTCGCGCCACAACATGGACTCCTCTAACGTGTCCGCACTGGCGAAGGACGCGCCCATCGCGCGCATCGACCTCAGCGTTTCGGGATCAGCGGCGAACGCGAACCGCTGCTCGACCAGCTCGTCGGTGATCATGGACTGGTCGTAGACGAGGGTGCGCAGGAAGTCTGCAAGTTTCTCCTTCGAAGGTCCGGGTGCAGCGGCGAACTGGTAGAGCTTCTTGATCCCCTCGGTGGGGTCGGCCGAGAGTACGTTCAGGCCCAACCCGCCTGGGGCCATCAGAACGAGCCGGCCCGCCCGGTCGGGATGGTTCAGAGCGAACCGGACTGAGGTTCCCCCGCCGAGCGAATTGCCGACGAAGTGTGCTCGGGCAATGCCGAGTTGTTCGAGTAATTCGGCGATGGCCGCAGCGCTGAACGTGTAGAACTGGCTTGGGAACTCGGCCGGCTTGTCCGAGCGGCCGAAACCGGGCTGATCGATGGCGAGGACATGGAACCGGTCGGACAGAACGGCTAGATTGCGGCCAAAGTTCGACCACGCGGACGCACCCGGGCCGCCCCCGTGCAGCATCACCACGGTCGTCGCGGACGGGTCGCCACCCTCGTGATAGTGGATCTTCAGACCGGAGGGCAGCTCGGCGAATCGGCTCGTCGACTCCGCGGTGTAGGCAGCGGTTGCGGTCATGCTCCAGTCACAGCCACGCGTCCTGCACCTTGAGGCCGAGTTCGAACTGTCCGAACATGACCTGCGCCTTCTCCGGGTCGTTGATGGCATGAACCCGGCCGGCATGCGCGTCGCGCCAGAACCGCTGGATCGGAGTGCCGGCCCTCAACGCGCGGCCACCCGCGCTCTCGAATAGCCGGTCGACGGCATTGATTGCCGAAGTCGTGGCGGTCACCTGATCACGGCGCACTCGGACCCGCAGCGCGATCGGGATCTTTTCCCCGGCGCTGGCGAGTGCGAGCTCCTCGTCGATGTTGCGCTCGATCTGCAGGACCGCCGCATCGATCTTGCTTGCGGCCTCGGCGATCCGCAACTGATTGAAGGAGTCGTCGGAGGCCTTCCCCCCGGTCGAGGCGCGGACCCGATCCCGCGTCCAGCCGACGTAGGCCTCGTACGCCCCGGTAGCCATGCCCACCACGGGCACGGCTATCGAACAGGAGAACACCGATGCGAACGGCAACTTGTAGAGCGGGGAGGGGTTAACCTCCTGGCCCGGGCAGACGCAACGGCCGGTGTCGATGAAGCTCAGCGTGCGGTACTCCGGCACGAAGACGTCGTTCACGATGATGTCGTTGCTGCCCGTGCCGCGTAGTCCGATCGTGTCCCACACATCGTCGATCTCGTAGTCCGCGCGCGGAAGCAGGAAGGTCTTGAAATCGACTGGGGTGCCCTCCTCGCCCATCACCAGGCCACCCAGGAATATCCATTGCGCGTGATCGCAGCCCGAGGAGAAACTCCAGCGGCCGCTGAAGGTGTACCCGCCTTCGATGGCTTTGGCGCGGCCCATCGGCGCGTAGGACGATGAGATCAGCGTCGACTGATCCTGGCCCCACACCTCCTGCTGGGCGCGGCCGTCGAAGAGGGCGAGTTGCCACGGGTGGACGCCGAGCACCGAGGAAACCCACCCGGTTGAGCCGCACGCGCTGGAGATGAGGCGAACCGCGCGGTAGAAATCGTTCGGCGACGCTTCGATGCCGCCATAGGCCTGGGGCTGCAACAGGCGGAAGAACCCCGTCTCCTGGAGGGACTTCACCGTGTTGTCGGGGATACGACGAGCGTCCTCGGTCTCCTGAGCCCGCTCCCTCAGCATGGGCAGCAGTTCGGTCACCGCGTCGAGCACGGTGCTTACCGCCGTGGCGGTGGGCACCGCGCCCGCGCCTGCTGACACGTGAGGCTCGCTCATCGATTTCTCCCGTATGTCGAAACTGGCCGAGCTGCCATGAGGGCAAGACTAGAACAAGTTCTCGCTGCTGTCGAGAATAGCTCGGCGCGCCAGAACACCCGTATCACCGTTGTTGGCTCTTGCGAACTGCTAGCGTGTCGGACAGCATTTCTGTAACGTGTTCTCGTGTCCACGCGAGCGCTGGGAGGCGATATGACGCAGGCTACCGAGGCGAACCCCGCCAACGGTGACAGCAACGCCACCAGCGGCATCCGCACGATCGACGTGGGAACGGTCCCGGATCGCTACGCCCGGGGTTGGCATTGCCTCGGCCTGATCGAAACCTTCCGCGACGGCAAGCCACACGCCGTGCACGCGTTCGGAACGAAACTCGTGGTCTGGGCCGGCTCGGACGGAACGCTGAAGGTGCTCGACGGGTACTGCCGGCACATGGGCGGCGATCTGACCCAGGGCACGATCAAGGGCGACAACGTCGCTTGCCCCTTTCACGACTGGCGCTGGTCCGGCGAGGGACGGTGCGTCGAGATCCCTTACGCCAAGCGAGTGCCATTGCGGGCGCGCACCCGGGCGTGGACCACGTTGGAGCGCAACGGACAGCTGTTCGTCTGGAACGACCCTGAAGGAAACCCCCCCATCGCTGAGCAGGACATCCCGGAGATCGCCGGTTACGGCAGCGACGAGTGGAGCGACTGGTCCTGGAACACGCTGATCATCGAGGGCTCCAACTGCCGAGAGATCATCGACAACATGGCCGACATGGCTCATTTCTATTATGTTCACTTCGCTTTCCCGACATACTTCAAGAACATCTTCGACGGTCACATCTCTACCCAGTACCTCGACTCCCGCGGGCGCCCGGACGTCGGTGGCGGTTCCAATTACTCGGGCGAGGACAACACCCTCAAGTCCGAGGCTTCCTACTTCGGGCCCTCTTACATGATCAACTGGTTGTGGAACGACTTCAAAGGCACGGCCATCGAATCCGTTCTCATCAATTGTCACTACCCCATCGATACAAACTCGTTCGTCCTGCAGTACGCAGTCATGGTGAAGAAGCTGCCTGGGGTCGACAACGAGATGGCAAATCGGATCGCGGGCAAGTTCTCGAAGAGCTTCAGCGTGGGCTTCCTGCAGGATGTCGAGATCTGGAAGAACAAGACTCGCATCGAGAACCCTTTGCTCTGCGAGGAAGATGGACCGTTGTACCAGTTGCGTCGCTGGTATCAGCAGTTCTACGTCGACGTCGCCGACATCAGCGAGGACATGACTGCGCGTTACGAGTTCGAAATCGACACCACCCACGCCGTGCAGGCGTGGGAGAAGGAGGTCGCCGACAACATCGCGCGGCGCGAAGCACAGCCAGTAGAGGCAGCGGCCGCAGGGGTTAGGTAGTCGCGATGGCCGAAGGCGCTGCCGTCAGCAGGTCCCCCGCCGGTTTAACGCCGTGGTGGGCTCGCGGTGCCGACCCGCAGAGCACAGCCGACAAGCGGCGGTATGTCGAAGACGGACTGGTGCCTGTCTCGTGCTCGCGCTGTTCCACTGCGGTGCTGGTCAAGAAGAACAGTCCTCGCCACACCAGCGTGCAATGGAGCACCAATGCCGCTGCAACTTGCCCGGAGATCGGCGCCCAGATGTCAGCAGGCGCGCGGGGAGGACAGATTCTGGGCTGCGGAATGCTCAGGCAGAGCATCGAGGACGCGGTAGTGGCCGGAGATCTGAAGATCCCCGATGTCTGAGCTGCCCGCCTCGACGGCAACCCCGCGCTTTCGGGTGCGGGTAAAGGAGGTTACAGCCGAGACTGCTGACGCCTGCTCGGTGGTGCTGGAGCCAGCAAGCGACGATGCGGCCAATTTCAGCTACCGCCCCGGGCAGTTCCTGACACTTCTGCTGCCCTGTGAATCGGGCGCGGTGGCCCGGTGCTACTCCCTGTGCAGTTCGCCGCACGTGGACGGTGCGCTGCGCATCGCGGTCAAGCGCGTGGCAAGCGGTGTGGGTTCCAACTGGATCAACGACGCGCTCGCGGTCGGCGACATGCTCGATTGCCTGGCGCCGGCCGGGACATTCACCCCGAAGACATTCGACGAGGACTTCCTGCTGTTCGCAGGCGGCAGCGGCATCACTCCTGTTCTGTCGATCCTGAAATCGGCCCTGGCGGCAGGTACCGGCCAGGTTGTGCTCGTGTACGCGAACCAGCACGAGAAGTCGGTGATCTTCGCTGAGGTGTTGCGTGAACTGGCCGCCCGCTACCCGCGACGGATGCATGTGATCCACTGGCTCGAATCCGTCCAAGGCTTGCCGAGCCACGCGCAGCTCAAGGCGCTTGCCGCGCCGTACACATCGTTCACGTGTTTCGTGTGCGGTCCGAGCCCGTTCATGGAGTCGGTTACTCATGTATTGCGCGAGCTGCGCGTACCGCCGTCGCGGATCCACATCGAGCGCTTCCAGTCGTTGCAGGAGAGCCCCTTCGATACCGTGACCGCGGTGGCCACGGACACCGACGGTGCGGTGGCCTCTCTCGAAGTCGAACTTGACGGCACGACCCATTCCTTCGACTGGCCCGCCCAGACGAAGCTGCTCGATTTCCTCTTGGAGAAAGGGCTCGATGCGCCGTTCTCGTGCCGGCAGGGCGCGTGCTCGGCCTGCGCGTGCATCCTGAACTCTGGAGAAGTAAAGATGATCAAGAACGAGATACTTGACCAGTCCGATCTCGACGAGGGCTACGTTCTGGCCTGCCAGTCCCTACCTATCAGCGACGCGGTATCGGTTCGGTACTCCTAGCCTCGGGCCGGGTTCAGGCCGTATCAGTGGTGAAACCCGGCCGGCCCGCTGGCAGCGCGGGTGTCGACCTGCTCGTCGAGCTGTACGACGGCCGCGCGTATATCGCCGAGCAGGAGACCGGCCAGGTCCTGCGTGAACTCATTGCGGCAGACGATTCGCAGCACCGACAGGTCCTGGCGCTCGGGTGGAAACGTGTAGGCCGGAATCTGCCAGCCACGCTCGCGCATTGCGCGCGAGAGCGCGAAGACATCCCAACCGGCGTCGTCCCGCGCCGTCGTCACGGCGAACACCGGGAGCTCGGTCCCGCCGGAGACCAGCCGCAGCGCAGGCATGGCGGCAAGTTCGGCGGCCAGGTAGGTGGCGACGTCGCGGCAGCTTTGCTGTACGGCGGTGAAGCCGGAGCGTCCGAGCCGAAAGAAGGTGTAGTACTGCGCGACAACCTGCGCGCCGGGGCGGGAGAAGTTCAACGCGAATGTCGGCATGTTGCCGCCGAGGTAGTTGACGTTGAAGATGAGTTCCTGGGGCAGGGCAGCGCGATCGCGCCACACCACCCAGCCGACGCCGGGGTAGACCAGGCCGTACTTGTGCCCTGAGGTGTTGATCGAGGCGACCCGGGACAGCTTGAAGTCCCACACCAATTCCGGGTCGATGAAGGGCGCGATCATCGCACCGGACGCGCCGTCGACGTGGATCGGGACGTCGGGCCCTCCGCCCGCGGCTAGTCGGTCCAGTGCAGAGGCAATTTCGGCTACCGGCTCATACGATCCATCGAAGGTCGAACCGAGGATGGCGACGACGCCGATCGTGTCCTCGTCGCACTCGGCGACGGCATGCGCGGCGTCGAGGTGGAACCGATCTCCACTCATCGGCACGATCCGCGGCTCCACGTCCCAGTACCGGCAGAACTTCTCCCAACACACCTGGACGTTGGCGCCCATCACGAGGTTCGGGCGCCGGGTACGGTCGTTGACTCGGGCCTCCCAGCGACGCTTGAGTGCCAGGCCGGCGAGCATGCATGCCTCGCTGGAACCGGTCGTTGAACAACCGGTGGCCTCCTCCGCGACCGGCGCGTGCCACAGGTCGGCGAGGATCGCGACGCAGCGACGCTCGAGCTCCGCCGTCTGCGGGTACTCATCCTTGTCGATCATGTTCTTCTCGGCGCATTCGGCCATGAGCCTGCTCGCCTGAGGTTCCATCCACGTCGTGACGAACGTGGCGAGATTCAGGCGTGCGTTGCCATCGAGCAGTAGCTCGTCATGGACGAGCTGATAGGCGACCTCTGCTGGGACCGGGTCCTCGGCGAGGCGGTGCCTCGGCGTCGATGCCCGCTGTCCGAACGCAGGGTTGGTTTCGGTCGTGAGCGGATTGCCACTGGCGCGGACTGGACCGTGGTGACTGGAACCGCGATGCAATGCCATGCACAGCAGTATGGCGGGTCGAATAGCCTGGGCGGATGCGCAACGTCGTGATCACTGATGCCATCCGCGACTACGCCGTCGGTCACGGCAGCTGGCAGCCCGACGACGTGATCCGGCAACTCCGAGCCGAGACCGAAGCACTGGGCGGCCCGGCCACCATGCAGGTCGGCGACGACCAAGGGCAGCTATTGACGATGATGGCCCGGCTAGTGGGGGCCCGGCGCGCGGTAGAGGTGGGGACGTTCACCGGGTATTCGAGCCTCTGCATCGCCCGTGGCCTCGCCGACGGTGGGTCCCTGCTGTGTTGCGACATCAGTGCGGAGTGGACGGCGATAGGCGTGCGGGCATGGGAACGCGCGGGCGTGAGTAATCGCATCGAGCTACGTCTCGCGCCGGCGCTGGAGACGCTGCGTGGGCTGCCGTCGCAAGCCGACATCGATCTGGTGTTCATTGACGCGGATAAGACCGGCTATGCCTCCTACTGGGACGAGCTGGTGCCTCGCGTCCGCGAAGGCGGCGTCCTGCTCGCCGACAACGTGTTGTGGAGCGGAGAGATCATCGACGAGAACGTCACCGATGACCAAACGAGTGCTCTTCGCGCATTCAACGAGAAGGTCGCTGCCGATGACCGCGTCGACATCGTGATGCTGCCTGCCTTTGACGGGCTCACAATCGCGCGTAAACGTTAAGGCTCAGTCCCCGCATGATGCTCGAGGTCAACGTCCCGGCGGAAACCGGCCGAACGTCAGGCGGGGCAGAGCCAATCTGCGCTACCCGAGATCGCTACGCCGCAATCCTCCGGCGTTCGGCGGGGGGAAGTGTTCGCGCAACGTGAACGCATGCCCGGTTGGACCGTGCTCCCGCTCGCCGCTGCCGTCATGATGTCGAGGTTGCTGGCATACGGCGGGAGGAAGTCTCCGGCGCCCTCCACCTCGACGAAGATCGAGACCCGAGCCAGGTCGCCGTTGAGCTCGGACGGATCCGCGAATTGCGGTTCCTGGAGCAGGCGGTATCCAGGAACATAGGACGCGACCTCTGCGGCCATCCGGTGTACCGAAGCGGTGATTTCGGCGCGGTTCGCATCGACTCCGATGGCGCAGAAGATCGTGTCCCGCATGACCATCGGCGGGTCTGCGGTTCAGCACGATGATCGCCTTGCCCCGCGCGGCACCGCCGATGACCTCGACGCCCCGGCTCGTGGTGCGAGTGAACTCGTCGATGTTCGCGCGCGTGCCGGGGCCTGCCGAAGTGGAGGCAACGGTGGCGACGATCTCCGCGTAGGTGACGTCAACGACCCTCAATACCGCGTAGACCATCGGGATCGTGGCCTGTCCGCCGCAGGTGATGAGATTGACGTTAGGCGCATCGAGGTGCTCGTGCAGGTTCGCCGGGGGGATCACGAAGGGACCGATGGCCGCCGGCGTGAGATCGATCGCCTTGATACCGGCCTGCTGATAGCGCGGCGCATTTTCACGATGAACGTAGGCAGAGGTCGCTTCGAATAGCAGGTCCGGCAGTTCGCTTTGCCCGAGCAGCGTGTCGACACCATCGGAGATCGTCTCGAGCCCCATGTTGGCCGCGCGCTTGAGACCCTCGCTGCCAGGGTCGACACCAACCATCCACCGCGGTTCAATGAGCTCGCAACGCAGCAACTTGTAGAGCAGGTCGGTGCCGATGTTGCCGGAACCGACGATTGCGGCCGTCACCTTCGCATTACATCCCCTCATGGAATCGCAGTGTCACTGGCCCGAGCGGCCCGAAATCGGCGCGGAATTCGTCTCCGGCCCGTGCGTCGATCGCCCGGGTGCAGGAGCCGGGGAGGATGACGTGTCCGGCTTTGAGCCGCACGCCGAACGTGGCAACCTTTCGAGCCAGCCACGCCACCGAGGTAACCGGGTTGCCGAGAACGGCATCCGATCGCCCGACCCCGACCTCCTCGGAGTTTCGCCAGAGCGTGACCGGGATGTTCAACAGGTCGACGTCGGGCGGTCTCACCCGCTCGAGGCCCAGCACGAACCCAGCGGAGGACGCGTTGTCGGCGATCGTGTCGGTCAATCCGATCTGCCAGTCCACTATCCGGCTGTCAATCAGTTCGAGCGCCGCTGTCACCGCTTCGGTAGCGTCGATGACATCGTCCTCGGTGCAATCCTCGCCCGGTAGGTCAGCACCGAGGATGAAGGCTACTTCGGGCTCGACCCGGGGCAGCAGGTAGCGGGCGACGTCTACCGAACTGGCGTTGGTGTGCGCCATGTCGCTGAGCAGGTGGCCATAGTCAGGCTCGTCGACCCCCATCATCTCCTGCATCGCCCTGGACGACAGACCCACTTTGTGCCCTACGACCTCGGCTCCGTCGCCGAGCCGCAGGGCAATGTTGGCCAGCTGGATCCGGTAGGCGTCCTCGACGTCGATCTCCGGCCACGCCTGCGCGATCGGGGCAACGGCGCGGCGATCGCGTTCCGCCGTTCGCAGCAAGGCCGCCGCGGTGGCGCGCTGCTCCGCTGTCAACACGCCGCCTCCCGCAGGCCAATAATAGGTAGAACGCGTTCTAGCCCGTTGGTTTGGATTCTAGGCCAGATCTATGGCGTAGAGCCAGTAACGGACTATAACCTGTTCCACATGGAGGATGACTACGACATCGTCGTCGTCGGAAGTGGCGCGGCGGGGATGACGGCGGCCCTCACCGCTGCTAGCCATGGCCTGCGCACCGTCGTCATCGAGAAAGCGGTGCGGTACGGCGGTTCGACCGCGCGCTCCGGAGGTGGGGTGTGGATCCCCAACAACGAAGCACTGCAGGCCAGCGGAGTGCGCGACACTCCCGAAGCCGCCCGCGCGTATCTGCACAACATCGTCGGCGATGTCGTGCCGAGCGAGCGCATCGACACCTTCCTCGAGCGCGGCCCTGAGGCTTTGAGCTTCGTGCTGGCGCATAGTCCGCTGCGGATGCAATGGGTTCCGCATTACTCCGACTATTACCCCGAAGCCCCCGGCGGGCGAGTGGCAGGCCGCTCGGTGGAACCGGCGCCGTTCAACGGCAGGAAGCTCGGAAGCGAGCTGGCAAGTCTGGAACCGGACTACGGCAAGGCGCCGTTGAACGTTGCGGTGACCCAGGCCGACTACCGCTGGCTCAATCTCGTCCTGCGGCATCCGAGGGGTCCGCTGCGGGTTCTTCGGGTCGGCGCGCGATGGCTCGCGGCGATGCTCACGGGCAAACGGCTGCTGGTCAGAGGGCAGGCGATGGCGGCTGCTATGCGGGCGGGGCTGCTCATTGCCGATGTGCCGGTGCAGCTCGGCACGGCGCTGCTCGACCTCGTAAGTGAGGACGGAGTCGTGACCGGTGTCGTCGTGCTCGACGCCGCGAGTGGCCGGGAACGGATCATTCGGGCGCGGCGCGGGGTGATCTTGGGCTGCGGCGGGTTCGAGCACAACGGCGAGATGCGCCAGAAGTACCAACGCGAGCCGATCGGGGCGGAGTGGACAGTGGGTGCCAAGGCGAACACCGGCGACGGCATCATCGCCGCTGCGAAGCTGGGCGCTGGTCTGGACCTTATGGACGACGCGTGGTGGGGGCCGTCGATCCCGCTCAGCGGCGGCCCGTGGTTCTGCCTCGCCGAGCGCACGCTGCCCGGCGGCATCATGGTGAACGAGCGCGGCGAACGCTTCATGAACGAAGCAGCTCCCTACGTCGAGGCGGTGCACCGGATGTACGGCGGCGAGTTCGGTCGTGGCGACGGTCGCGCCGAGAACATTCCGGCGTGGATGATCATCGACCAGCAGTACCGCAACCGCTACGTTTTCGCCGGTCTTGCTCCGCGCCAAGCCTTTCCCGGCCGCTGGTACAAGGCCGGCGCGCTGGTCAAGGCGCCCACCATCGCCGAGCTCGCCACGCAGATGGGTGTGAACGCGGACGCACTGACGCGGACGGTCGAGCGGTTCAACGGCTTCGCGCGAGCGGGCAAGGACGAGGATTTCGGCAGAGGTGAGAGCGGCTATGACCGCTACTACGGCGACCCCCGGATCAAGCCGAATCCGAGCCTGGCGCCGGTGGAGCACGGTCCGTTCTACGCGGTGCGGATGGTGCCCGGTGACCTGGGCACCAAGGGGGGGCTGCGCACCGACGCGCATGCCCGGGTACTGCGGGAGGACGGTTCGGTGATCGATGGGCTCTATGCGGCGGGCAATACCAGCTCGACCGTGATGGGACACACCTACGCCGGCCCCGGAGCGACGATCGGGCCCGCGATCACGTTCGGGTACCTCGCAGCCCTGCACGCCGCGGGGCGGGGCGATTTCGCTCGGTCGGCACAGGCCCGCGTCTCCGAGGGGCCCACCGGTGCCAATTGATCCCGCGGTCGCGCTGGGAGCCGAGTTGCCCGAGTTCGAATTCTCCTGGACCAGCTCCGATGTTCTGCTCTACCACCTGGCGATCGGCGCAGGCGTGCCGTGCACCGATCCGCAGGAGTTGCGCTACGCCTACGAAAAGGACCTGCACGTGCTCTCGAGCTTCGCGGTGGTCGCACCGACCCTCGGCGAAACAGAGGCGCCACGGGTCTCCTATCCGGGGATCGAGATTGACCTGAGGAAGGTGCTGCACGGCAGCCAGGAGATCGTTGCGCACCGACCGATCCCCACCGACGGGCAGGCGCGGGCGATCACGCGGGTGACCGACGTGTGGGACAAGGGATCGGCTGCCATCGTCGTCACCGAGACCGAGGTCCGGGACGTGGCGGGCGGACCGCTCTGGACGAACCGCTCGAGCATCTTCGCCAGGGGGGAGGGTGGCTTCGGCGGCGAGCGCGGCCCCTCCGCGACGAAGGCCCTCCCGCAGCGCCAACCCGATCTGGTGAACGAGACGAAGACGCTGCCCCAGCAGGCGCTGTGGTACCGGCTCTTGGGTGACCGCAACCCGCTGCATGTCGATCCGGGATTCGCGGCAAAGGCCGGCTTTCCGGCACCCATCCTGCACGGGCTCGCGAGCTACGCCATCGTTTGCAAGGCCCTCGTCGACGAGGCGTTGGGTGGGGACACGACTCGTCTTCGCTCGTTCGCCGTGCGATTCGCAGGAGTCGTGTACCCGGGCGAGACTCTGCGCACCTTGGCCTGGCGCGAGGCGGACCGCTGGGTCGCTTCGACCGTCGTCGCCGAACGCCAGGACGCCCCCGCCCTGTCTGACGTCGAGCTGGTGTTTCAATGACCGTCGACAGTGTTGGTGCGCTCCTCGAGGCTGACATTCCGGCGTGGGCCGAGCAGGTCGACGTCCTCGTCGTGGGCTTCGGCGCCGCCGGTTCCTGCGCGGCATTCGAGGCGGCCAGCGCCGGCGCCACAGTCCTGGTGCTCGAACGCAGCGGCGCCTGCGGCGGAGCCGCCGCGATGTCGGACGGGATGCTCTACCTCGGCGGGGGGACTCGAACCCAACGCGAGGCCGGTGTAGTGGACACGGTCGAGAACATGAAGGTGTTTCTCGAAGCGGCATGTGGCCCGTCGCCGGATCTCGAAAAGATCGAGTCGTACTGCCAGGACAGTGTTGAGCACCACGATTGGCTCCGGGCACGCGGAGTCCAGTTTCTCGGCGTGCATCTGGCCGAGGGCGGTGGTACGTCACCCCAGGAAGGGGAGGGACTGATGTACACCGGCGGAGAGAACGCCCATCCGTTCGACGAGATCGTGACGCCGGCCCCTCGCGCACACGTGGCACAGGGTGCCCGGCCGGGCGGGGCGGCGTTGATGGCAGCCTTGGCGTCTTCGGCGGAACAGGCGGGAGCACGAGCCTGGTTCGACACCCGCGCCGAGCGGCTGATCGTCACCGACGACGGCCGCGTCTGCGGAGCGCTGGCCTCCCGGTTCGGCGACCGGGTGGCGATCCGAGCCCGCTCGGGCGTCGTGCTTTGCGCGGGCGGCTTTATCAACAACCCCGAGATGGTCGAGCAGTACGCGCCGGTTCTGAACCTGACGCCCTTGCGTCTAGGTACTGACGGCGACGACGGGCGCGGCATCCGCATGGCTCAGGGTGCCGGCGCACGGGTGAAGCGGATGGACTCGATCGAGTGCGCTCTGCCTTTCAACGCGCCCCGGAGCCTCACGTACGGCATTCTGGTCAACCGTCTCGGGCAGCGTTTCATCAACGAAGACACTTACATGGGCCGGGTGGGTCAGCGGGCGCTGGTCAAGGAGCAGGGCCACGCTTACCTCATCGTCGACGAGGCCCACTACCAACCGAACTGGCTGGGTGTACCCGCAACGTGGGTCTGCGAGAGCGCGCAGGAACTGGAAGGCGAGATCGGTCTGCCCGCCGGCTCGCTGGTCCAGACGCTCGACTACTTCAACGAGCATGCGGCCCACGGAACGGACCCGTTGTTCCACAAACGCACGCCGACCTTGGCGCCGCTCATCGCTCCGTTGGCCGCGTTCGATGTGCGGGCGGACAAGTTCATCTACGCGCCGTTCACCCTCGGCGGCTTGCACACGCTGGTCGACGGCGAGGTTCTCGATCTCGACGGCGAAGCCATCCGGGGTCTTTATGCGGCGGGACGAACCACGTCCGGGATCGCTGCCCAGGGCTATTGCAGCGGGTTGTCGCTCGGTGACTCGACATACTTCGGTCGCCGCGCCGGCCGGTCAGCAGCAAAGGGGAAAACATGAGCGTTCTGGACAGGTACCGGGTCACCGATCAGGTCGCCGTGGTCACCGGGGCAGGACGGGGCATCGGCGCGGCATCGGCGCTGGCGCTCGCCGAGGCCGGTGCCGACCTGGTGATCTCGGCCCGGACGGCGGAGGATCTGCAGGGGGTCGCCGCGCGCATCGAGGCGCTCGGGCGCAAGGCGCATGTGGTGACTGCCGACCTGAACGATGAGGCACAAATCCGCGCCCTCGCCGACGCAGCCAAGCAAACCTTCGGGCGTCTGGACATAGTGGTAAACAACGTCGGCGGAACGACACCGCGGACCTATCTCCAGACCTCGGTGGGCTTTCTCGAGCGGGCGTTCCACTTCAACGTCTCCACCGCTCACGCCCTCACCACGTCGGCCGTGCCGATCATGCTGGAAACCGGCGGGGGCTCGATCGTCAACATCGCCAGCGTAGTAGGCAAGGTGGCTGGTCGCGGCTACGTCGCCTACGGCACCGCCAAGGGCGCGTTGATCCACTACACGGAGCTTGCAGCGGAGGACCTCGCGCCGCGCATCCGGATGAACGCAATCGCCGTCGGATCGATCGCGACGTCTGCGCTCGATGTCGTCATGGCCAATGACGAGATGCGCACCGGCATCGAGAACGCCACGCCGCTGCGTCGCCTCGGCGAGGCCGCAGACATCGCCGCGGCTGTCCTGTACCTAGCCTCGCCGGCGGGCTCCTATCTCACCGGTGCCGTTCTCGACGTCCATGGTGGATTGCAGCGCCCCAACCTGGACCTGCCGATCCCCGATCTGTGACTGCGATGTTGCGGTATTCCCTTCACGAAAGGCCGTCATGACACTGCGGGTAGTGCAATGGAGCACGGGCAACGTGGGACGACACGCTATCGCCGGTATCGACGCACGTCCGGAACTCGAACTGGTCGGGGTTTGGGTGTCGACCCAGGCGAAGGCCGGCCAGGACGCCGGCCGGCTAGCCGGCCTGGGACGAGAGCTCGGCGTCGTCGCGACGACCGATGGCCAGGCACTGCTCGCGATGAAACCAGACTGCATCGTGCACACGGCGATGGCCGACAACCGCCTGCCCGAGGCGATCGCCGATCTGGAGCGATTTCTCCGAGCTGGGATCAACGTGGTGTCAAGCGGTCCGGTCTTCTTGCAGTACCCCGAGGATGTGGTGCCGCCCGAAATCACCGATCCCCTGCGTAAGGCGGCCGCGGAGGGTGGCGCGTCGCTGTGGGTCAACGGAGTCGATCCCGGCTTCGCGAACGACTGGCTACCGCTGGTGATGACGAGCGTAAGCGAACGCATTGACGAAGTGCGCTGTTTCGAGCTGCTCGACTACTCGACCTACGACAACGCGACCGTGCTGTTCGACGTCATGGGATTCGGCAAGCCGCTCGACGAAGTGCCGATGCTGCTCATGCCGGGTGTGCTGTCGCTCGCGTGGGGTTCGGTGGTGCGCCAGCTGGCCGCCGGCCTCGGCATCGAACTCGACGAGATCACCGAGACTGTGCTCCGCCTGCCCGCCCCAGAGCCATTCGAGATCGCCTCGGGCACGATCGCGGCCGGAACGGCGGCGGCGCTGCGCTTCGAGGTGCTGGGGATGTATCACGGGCGGCCGGTCTGCGTGCTCGAGCACGTTACCCGGCTGCGTCCTGATCTCGGTCCTGACTGGCCGCAGCCTACGGGCCAGGGCTGTTACCGAGTTCAGATCACCGGCGAGCCCAACTACACCGTCGACATGCAACTCCTGGGCACGGACGGCGATCACAACACCGCCGGTTTGAAGGCCACGGCCATGCGGCTGGTGAACAGTGTTGAGGCGGTCGTCGCCGCACCGCCGGGCCTGATCACGGCGCTGGACCTGCCCCTGATCACCGGTCGAGGCCTCGTCTCCTAACGCAGGCGATCAGCCCCGCGCAGCCGATCAGCCCTGCGCTGCGTGGGACACATCCTGCCACTCGCGCCATGTGGCCAACCGCGATTCGTAATCCCGCTCGGCCAGGCCGAGTGGCCCATCGCCGAGGAAAATTCGCAGTGGGGGCGCATCGGCGTCCACGACCGCGAGGACAGCGATGCTACTAGCGGCGGGATCACCGGGGTTCGCTGTGCGGGCGGCGCGCATCTGGTTGACCTGTTCGCGGACCGTGTCGTATGCACCGATCGCGCTTGCGTGGCGTGCCGAGGCGCCGCCCCAATCCGTTGAGAAGCCGCCCGGCTCGATCAGCGTCACCTTCACCCCGAACCCAGCCACCTCTTGTGCCAGGGCTTGGCTGATACATTCCAGGGCCCACTTCGACGCGCGGCACATGCCGATGTTCGGAAACGCGGAAATTTCCGCCTATCGAGGACACCTGCAGAATGTGGCCGAAGCCTTGTTCGCGCAGCAGCGGGAGGGCGGCCTCGGTCACCCACAACGCCCCGAACAGATTCGTCTCTATCTGCGCGCGAGCTTCCTGCTCGCTCCTCCAGCGTGCTGGTGTCGCGGGCTGTCGCGGCCACCGAGTCGCCGCGCTCGAGTGCGGCGATCGTCCATTCGCGTCCGAAGCCCCGCGAAGCGCCAGTGATGAACCAGATCTTTTCAGCGATGCTTCCTGCATACCCGCGTTGCCCGGTCCTCCGCCACCGGAGAAATGTCACCGATCGCGCCATGCGTGAGCGGGAATACCGAGCGGGTGAGTCCGCACGTGCGTCAGGTACCCAGCAACAGTCCCGACGTCGGTACCCCGGTACCAGCGGTCACGAGGACGTGCTCGACATCCACAACCTGGTTCGCTGACGTCTCGCGCAGCTGTCGGACGCCCTCGGCGATCCCGTTCATGCCGTGGATGTAGGCCTCCCCGAGCTGGCCGCCATGCGTGTTGATCGGCAACCGGCCGCCGAGCTCGATGGCACCGTCGGCAATGAAGTTGCGTGCCTCGCCGGGCGGACAGAAACCCAGCTCTTCGAGTTGGATGAGCACGAACGGAGTGAAGTGGTCGTACAGGATGGCTACCTGGACATCGTCGGGTGCGATCCCGCCCTGCCGCCATAGCTGGCGACCCACGATGCCCATCTCGGGAAGACCGGTAAGGCCGTCGCGGAAGTAGCTCGTCATCACATACTGGTCGACGCCACTTCCCTGGGCGGCACCTCGCACGATCGCCGGCCGCTGACGCAGATCGCGAGCACGCTCGGCAGAGGTGACGACCACGGCGACTCCGCCGTCGCTCTCCTGGCAACAGTCGAGCAGATGCAGCGGTTCGGCGATCCACCTGGACCGCTGGTGGTCATCCATGGTGATCGGCTTACCGTAGAAGAACGCCTTCGGATTGTTCGCCGCGTGTTTGCGGTCGGCAACGGCAACCGTGCCAAAGTCTTCGCTGGTGGCCCCATAGGCGTGCATGTACCGCCGCGCGGTCATGGCCACGAAACCCGCGGGAGTGCTGAGGCCCATCGGATAGGACCAGCTCGCATCGAGCCCGGACGAGGTCGGTGCGGTGGCAAGTGTCGCAGAAACCTGTCCGAACCGGTGACCTGAGCGCTCGTTGAACGCGCGATAGCAGACGACGACGTCGGCCATGCCTGTCGCGATCGCCATCGCGGCTTGCTGCACCGTCGCGCAGGCCGCTCCCCCGCCGTAGTGGATCCGGCTGAAGAAAGTGAGCTCGCCGATTCCCACCTCCCGCGCTACGGCGGCCTCGGTGTTGGTGTCCATCGTGAACGTAACCAACCCATCGACATCGCTAGGTCGAAGACCGGCGTCATCCAGCGCGACCCGGACACACTCGGCGGCAAGCCGAAGCTCTGAGCGGCCAGAGTCCTTCGAGAACTCGGTGGCGCCGATCCCGACGATCGCAGCGCGACCGGACAACCCGCCGGTCACTGGCCTGCCGCCGGGAGGCGGATGCGCACGGTGGCGCTCACGTGTTCGCCGAGCTGCCCACGTCCGACCACGGAGATCGTCACGTCCTCACCATCGATCTCTTGCACCAGCCCGGAGAACACCAACGTGTCGTTGGCGTAACACGGCACGCCAAGCCGAATCGCGACGCCGCGTACCCGGGCGCTCGGGCCAGCCCAATCGGTGACGAAGCGCTGCACCAGACCGGTGTCGGTGAGGATGTTGAGGAAAATGTCCTTCGAACCCCTGGCCTGGGCCGAATCCCGATCGTGGTGGACGTCCTGAAAGTCCCGCGTCGCCAACGCGGTGCTCACGACGAACGTCGGCGTGGCTTCGATGCGAAGCTGGGGCAGCTCGGTGCCCACCGTGAGCGCGGCGGGGAAACGGGGCGAACTCATGTGGGCCCCCTTCTCGGCCGCCAGTTCGGCAGGGTCAACGCGTCGTCGATCTTCGTCAGTGCGATCTCGACCGGCATCCCGATCGCCACGGCGGCAGGGTCGACCTCAACCAGTTCGCCCAGCATCCGGACGCCTTCAGCCAGTTCGACCAGCGCGACCACGAATGGCAATGCCTTGCCCGGGACCGGCGGGTGGTGGTGCACGACGTAGCTGAAGATCTCACCGCGCCCCGAGGCAATGATGTAATCCGGCTTGTCAGCGCCGCAGACCGGGCACATGGGTCCAGGTGGATGGCGCAGCGTTCCGCAGGCCGGGCAGTGCTGCACCCGGAGCTCGCCCGCGGCGGTGCCGTCCCAGAAGAAGGCGGTGTCATGACTGATCACCGGACGCAGCACGTGCGACGCGGACGCAGCTGGCGGGCGATATTTCAGAACCCGGAACAACATCTCCGCGACCGGCTCCTCGCCGGCGTACCAGACACTGCGGGTGGTGACGAACCATCCTTCGCCGAGTGCGGTGGTCTTCGGGCCCACGACATCCTCGAGCCTGGTGGTGACGGCGAGCTGCTCACCGTGTCGCAGGTAGCGGTGATAGGTCTGCTCGCAGTTGGTCGCGACGACGGAGGTGTATCCGGCATCGTCGAGCACTGTCATCATCAGGCCGAGCGGATCGTCACCTGCCCGCGGTCTGTGCAGGCCACCCATCGTCCAGACCTGGATCATGGCCGGCGGCGCGACGGGACCGGGATGACCGGCGGCGAGTGCGGCACCCACGTCGACGTAGATGGGATTCTCGTCGCCGATCGCCTCGGTCCAGTTGTTCACCATCGGCAAGTTCACCGGGTCCCGGGCCGGCCTCGGCGCAGACTCACCGGCTGTGCGGATGCGCTGCGCCGCGTCCTGGATCAGGCTGCTCACCCTGGGCTCATCTCGGGACCCGCGGCAGGCCAAGCCCAAACATCGAAATCAGCTCACGCTGGATCTCGTTGACGCCGCCACCGAAGGTCAGGACAAGGCTGCGCTTGGCCTGGACGTCCAGCCAATGAATCAGCTCGGCGCTGGCCTCATCAGCGGGGTCGCTGTAGCGGCCCACAACCTCTTCCAGCAACCGAAAGACGTGCTGGGCCCGCTCGGAGGAGAAGACCTTCGTCGCTGAGGCATCGGCGACGTCGACCTCGTGCGCGGATCGTGAACCGACCTGCCAGTTGAGCAACTCGTTGATGCGGCAAATCGCATGCGTCTGCGCCAGGGCCCGCCGAACATCCGGATACGACAGCGGTGCCACCCCGTCAGGGCCAGGGCGCGAAGCCCAGGAGTGCACGCGTTCGTACAGGCCAGCGATGCGTCCGGCGGGCCCGAGCATCACCCGCTCGTGGTTCAGTTGCGTCGTGATCAACCGCCAGCCTTCGTTCTCCTGGCCAACCCGCATGCTCACCGGCACTCGAACGTCTGCGTAGTACGTGGTGTTGGTATGGTGCGCGCCGTCAGCGGTGATGGTTGGCGTCCAGGAAAAGCCAGGGTCCGTAGTATCCACGATGAGGATCGAGATCCCGTCGTGGCGCTTGGCCTGTACGTTGGTCCGCACCGCGAGCCACACATAGTCGGCGTCATGCCCACCGGTCGTGAAGACCTTCTGCCCGTTGACGACGTAGGAGTCTCCGTCGCGAACGGCACTCGTGCGCAGTGCCGCGAGGTCGGTCCCAGCCTCGGGTTCGGTGTATCCGATGGCGAAATGGAGATCTCCGGTGAGGATTCGCGGCAGGAAAAAGTCCTTCTGCTCCTGGGTGCCGTAGGTCTGCAACGTCGGCCCGACCGTCTGCAGTGTCACGTACGGCAGCGGGACGTCGCGGCGCGCGGCCTCATTGACGAAGATCGTCTGCTCGAGCTCGCCAAAGCCTCGCCCACCGTACGCGGCCGGCCAGCCTACGCCGAGCCACCCGTCGCGACCCATTCGCTTGACCACGTCGCGGAAGATCGCTCCATGTCGATTGACCAGCATCGACTTGGCTTCCGCGGGCGTGACGAGGGTGGAAAAGTACTCTCGGAGTTCTGACTGCAACTCGCGCTGTTCCTCGGTCAGTTCGATGAACACCGTGCTCCGATCAGATCAAGCCGCTGTTCGGCACCGCCGACGAACCGGGCGAGATCCTTCGCCTGTGAGTAGTAGCGGTGCAGCGGGTAGGTGTAATCGACGCCTAGGCCGCCGTGGAGGTGGTGACACACCTGTAGGGCGGCGGGCAGCTCAGCGGCCAGCCAGTAGGCGGCGATATCGAGATCGTCATCGGCGTCCAAACCGGCGGCCAGGCGCCAGTTCACCGACATCGATGTCAGGTGCAGCGTCTGCGCGGTGATGTACACATCTGCTATCTCCTGGGCGACCGCCTGGAATGTCGCCAGCAGCTTGCCGAACTGCCGGCGGGAGCCGAGGTGTGCGGCGGTGAGCGCCAACCCGCCGGCAATCACACCGTCACCGACCGCCGCGGCACCCGCGAGCGCGAACCTCTCGAGGGATCGGACGTCTCTGGAGAGCACGTCCGCCGCCGAGACCCGTACCTCGTCGAAGCTCATCGAGTATTCGGGCGAACCCGTCGAGGTCGGAGTGCGGGTGAGTGTCACGCCCGCGGAGTTCGGATCGACAAGCAGGATTCCGGCGTCGGTCGACACGAGGATCCGAAACGCCTGGGCCGCGAACGGCACCGCCGCCTTTGACCCGAGGAGCACGAACGCCTCGCCGTCGGGCACCGCACGAACGGTTCGAGTGCCGACGTCACGCAGCGCAGCGCTCAGCACGCGGCCGTCAGCGACCTCCGGCAGCAGGGCCTCCTGGTGCTCCGGCCTGCCTAGTGCCACGACTGGCAGGACGCCGAGCGCCAGCGTCGCCAGGGCGGGCAGCGGCATCGTCTGGCGACCCACCTCACGAAGCACCGAGGCGACCTCGACCGTTCCGAATCCGTCCCCGCCAAGTGACTCCGGCAGGGCGAGCGCAAGCAGGCCGGCCTGCGCCATCGCTTTCCACAAAGTCTCGTCATAGCTGAGCTCGGTGGCCAGAACCTGTTCGATCCGAGTTCCGTCGGCCTCGTTGCGAAGGACAGTTGTGGCCAGCTCTGCCACAGACTGTTGGGTTTCCTCGAGGCTGAAGTCCACGCTCACTCCTTGGATTTCTGATAGAACGTGTTCTAGTATCGACGAGCGAGCCGGGTTCGGCAAGCCGTTCGCGCCGAGTGCGGGAGGGGTGTGCACGCGTGGGCAGGATCGCCGATCTCGCGTTGCTGGCTGCCGGACGTGTTGCCGGCGTCGCGCCCTGCGTGGATCTGCCCGAGGGCTCGATGGTGGAGTTGCCAGGACGCGGTCGCACGTATCTCGTCGACACCGGGCCGGTCGGGTCCTCAGGCGGAAGGAACCGACCCACGCTCATTCTTCTGCACGCGCTGGCGTGCACCGGCCTACTGACCTGGTACCCGGCAATCTGCGCGTTGCGTCAACGCTATCGAGTAGTGGCCTTTGACCAGCGGTGGCACGGCCAAGGCATCCTTTCCGACCGCTTCAGCCTCGATGACTGCGCCGACGACACTGCTGCGGTGGCCGACCTGCTCGGCATCGATCGCTTCGTGGCTGTCGGTTACTCAATGGGCTCGCTCGTGGCTCAGCTCGTCTGGCACCGCCACCCGCGGCGCTTGGCCGGAGCCGTTCTCTGCGCGAGCACGACGAGATTCGTGAACTCGGCGAGGGAACCGGTCGCCCTTCGCGCCATCGGCATCCGGACCCAGCTCGCCGCCAACCGCCAGCTCTCACCGTCGCGGCCGGCAACGGCGTGGAGCCCGGGCGTGGGCGCAAACCAATGGGTTTTGGGCCAGTTCCGTTCCACGACTCAACGGCGCATCGCCGCCGCGGGGGCGGTCATCAGCCAGTTCGATTCATCTAGCTGGATCGCCGGCATGGCGGTCCCCACCGCTGTCGTCGTCACGGCCAAGGACCGACTGATCCCCCCGCACCGGCAGCGACTGCTGGCTCGCCAGATTCCTGAGGCCACGATCTATGAACTCGACGCCGGTCATGCCTCTTGCGTGCTTCGCGCAGACCGATTCACGCCTGCCGTGCAGGCCGCGTGCGCGTCGGTTTCCGCACGCGCTGTTGCGCACGGGCGGCAGTGAGCAGCTCCTGCAGGGCAACCGCCAGGTCATCGGCAAGGTCCCAGAGATTTGGCACGAGCTCACGACAGGCGATAAGTCCCACGTCCAGGTGGCCGTCGTTGGACAGCACCGTGATGTTCAGGCCAGCTCCGTGGAACACGGGTCCGAAGGGATAGAACCCGAGGATGTGCGCGCCGAGGAAGTAGATCGGCATCGGCGGTCCCGGCACGTTGGAGATCACCAGGTTGTGCACGACCGGATGCCGATCGGCCAGGCGAAGCTTGGAGTACACGCGTACGGCGAGCCCGAAGGTGTTCGGCGCCGCGAACTGGGCCCAATCCTGGAGCAAGGACGCGCTGAGCGTCTTGTGATGCTCCTTGGCAACGAGGTTTTGTTCGGCGATTGCCTGCAGCCGCTGAACCGGATCGGCGATATCGCTCGACAGTGAGGAGAACATGCCCGACACCTTGTTGGTCCCGCCGGCCTTCGTCTTCCCATGCACCGACACCGGGACCATCGCCACCAGCGATGACTCGGGAAGCTCCCCCCGCTCGTCGAGGTACGTGCGCAAGGCACCTGAGCACACCGTTAGCACCACATCGTTGACGGTGGACCCGAAGGCATTCTTGATCTCCTTGACCTCCTCCAGGCTCAAGCGCATGAAGGCGACGCTGCGGTGACCGGTAACCGTGCCGTTGAACGACGTACGCGGTGCGGTGAACGGCGCCGGCATTGCGGCCCCCCGACGCGAGCGTCCGACCCACGCCGGCAGCACGCCGAGCGTGCCCGGCAGCAGTCGCGCGAGCTTGACGGGGCGCTTGGCCATGCCGATCAGGCCGGACACAACGATGTCGCGATCTCTCGGCCGCCGTTGTGCGCCCCGGCGCTCAGGCTCGACTAGGGGTGCTGCGTCCGGCTCGATACTGCACAGGGTCGAGACGAGGCTGGCACCGCTGACTCCGTCCACCGTCGCGTGGTGCATTTTCGTCATTACGGCGATGCCACCGTCGGCGAGGCCCTCGATCACCCAGAACTCCCACAACGGTCGGGTCCGATCCAGTGGCTGCCCCGCGACGTCGCCGCAGACCTCGGCGAGTTCCTTCGGACCGCCCGGCGCCGGGACGGCAATGCGCCGCACGTGGTGCTCAATGTCGAAGTCGTCGTCGGGCACCCACACAGGATGATCTAGGTTGAAGGCCGGATTATGCAGTTTGCGCGTGAACGAGGGGTTGGTCTGCAATCGGGTCCGAAGGGTGTCTCGCAGTGCGCCGAAGCGATACTCCCCCGGCATTGTCGACGGATCCAGGACGAGCAGCCCGCAGACATGCATCAGATGAGCGGGCGTCTCGAAGTAGAGGAAGCTCGCGTCGAGGCCGCTTAGCCTGTCCACGGGATAGGACGCTATATCACCGGATGCCCGCCCGCGTCCCATCCCCGGGCAGCAGTCTGGCGCTTGACCTGCTCGGTCAATTCGGTGATCTTGGCGAGCAGGATCTGGATGTTGTCGGCGTTCTGCTCGGTATGCGCCTCGACTTTCGGACACAACGGCACGCGAGCGCCCTGTCAGCGCTCGACGCGCAGCTCACTCAGCTCGGACCAGTCGTCCTGGTCGAGCATCGTGTTCACGATGCGCGGGGTGGCAGCGAGATATTGCGTCATCACCTGCTGAGCCGTACGGAAGTGCGCCGATTGCACGTGCTCGGTGGCGGCGTCGACGTCGCGGAATGCTTCCAGCAGCACGTACTCGGACCGACGCTCGAGGCTGCGCGACCACTCGAACCACAGGTATCCCGGTTCGGACCGCGTCGCCTGGGTGAACGACGCCGTGATGCCTGGCCAATCGGCCGCGTGCTCCGGCAGCACGTCGAACGTCGCGGCAATGAAGATCGTCACGTCCTCCATCTCCCAGCGCCAGTTCGTTCGTCCTTAGGATCGCTGACATGAAGGATCGGTTTCTCGTGCGTCAGCTCGGGCAGCTCGCGCTCACGGCCAACGCGATCAGGCCGATTCCGGGTGGCCCTGCTTCCGTGCCGGCGTTCTTCTCGGGCTGGCTGACCGCCGAACTCGCGCCCCACCTGTTGGCCCTCACCGCGCTCGACGCGGGCGCGCATGTGGCCAGAAAAGGGCTGCACAGCCGCGGTGATCGGCTCGGACTCGCGGCCGCGGCGGGCAGCACACTGGCGTATTGGTCCTTGATCGCCGCGGGCAATCGGGCGCGGGCGGAGATCGAGATTGCGCTGGGCGAAGCACTGGGCTCCGACTACATCGAGCACCTCGCCGGGCCGCTGGATCCCGCAGATCTCGCGACACCCTGGCGTCAGCTGGCGTGGCCCTTCCGGATGCGCAACGTTGATGTCGTCACCAAGCGCCATCTCCCCTATGCACCCGGGGGGCGGCGTTACGAACTCGATGTCTACCAACACCGCGATCAACCGCAGGGACGCCCGGTCCTATTGCAGGTGCATGGCGGCGGCTGGACAATCGGCACGAAGGAACAGCAGGGAATCCCGCTGATGCTGCAAATGGCCGCCCACGGCTGGGTGTCCGTGGCAATCAACTATCCGCTGTCACCTCGGGCCCGCTGGCCGGAGCACCTGGTCGCTGTCAAGCGCGCGATGGCCTGGATCCGTGCCAACATCGCCCAGTACGGAGGCGATCCGGCTTTCGTTGCGGTGACAGGAGGCTCGGCTGGCGGGCACCTCGCCGCCATGCTTGCGCTCACTGCCCACGACAGGAGCCTGCAGCCGGGTTTCGAGGAAGTAGACACTGCGGTACAGGCCTGTGTACCCCACTACGGCGTGTACGACTTCACTGCGGACAGCGGCACCAAGTCTGCCCAGCAGCGCCTCGACTCATTGTTGCGGCGGGTCGTGATGGCGCGCAGCGCGCGGTATCCAGACGACTTCCGGGCGGCCTCGCCGATCTCGCGCATTACCGCGGACGCCCCACCGTTCTTTGTCATCCATGGCCGCAACGACACGCTCGTCCCTGTGGCCGAGGCTCGTGCGTTCGTCGACAAGCTCCGGGCATCATCGACGAACCTGGTCGCGTATGCCGAGCTCAGCGGCGCGCAGCACGCCTTCGACATATTTCCCTCGATTCGCAGTGCGCACGTCGTACGGGGGGTGCAGCAATTCCTCGACTGGACATACTCACGCGCCGTCAAAGCTGCCGGAGTGGACTAATCACTCCCGGGGTAAGCCGAGGATTCGCTCGGCAGCCAGAGTAAGCAGGACCTGCGTCGTTCCACCGGCAATAGTCAGACAACGAGTCTGCAGGAATTCGCGGAGCTGATCGCTCGCTCGCGACCCGCCAGTTCCGAGCACGTCCAGCCCAGCCTCAGCCACGGCTTGGCGGTGGCGCACCCCCACGAGCTTGCGCACGCTCGAGGTGGCACCGGCGTCGCGGCCGCTGACGCTCACCCTCTGCATCGCCGAGCGCATGTCCAGCACCGAGCAGCCCAGGCCCGTCGCGATCAGAAGACCGAGTCGCTCCTGCTGGGCGCTGTCACATCCGCGGTCGTGTCGACTGCCGTTCGCGGTATCGCCGTCGCCGCCGGCCAACGCCGCGAGCTCGAGCAACCGCTCGACCGAATCGCCCAGACTCGACCCTCCACCCATCGCAATTCGTTCGTTGACCAGGGTCGTGCGGGCGAGCTTCCACCCCCCGTTTACCTCGCCCACGAGCATGTCATCGGGGACGAAGACGTCGTCGAGGAAGACTTCGTTGAACAGCGCATCGCCGGTGATTTCCCGCAACGGTCGCACGTCGATGCCATCACCGGCCATGTCGACCAGGAAGTAGCTGATGCCCCGATGCTTCGGCGCGGCTGGGTCGGTGCGAGCTAGACAGATACCCCAGTCGGCCTCGCGGGCCACGGAGGTCCACACCTTCTGCCCCGACAGGCGCCAACCACCCTCGACCCGCTCGGCCCTCATCCGCAGTGACGCGAGATCTGACCCGGCTCCGGGTTCGCTGAACAGCTGGCACCACGCGAGTTCACCGCGCAGCGTCGGGGCCACGAAGCGCTCGATCTGGGCCGGGGTGCCGTACTGCAGGATCGTGGGTATCGCCCAGCCGCCGATGACGAGATCCGGACGGTCGATGCCGGCCCCGGCTAGTTCGGTATCGATGACGAGTTGCTCGGCCGCGCTTGCGTCGAGGCCGAATGGTCGGGGCCAGTGCGGGGCGAGGTATCCGGCCTCTGCCAGTGCCACCCGGCGTTGCCCGGTGTCGAGCCCGGCGATCGCGGCGACTCGCTCGCGCACCTGCGCCCGGGTGGCATTCGCGCTCGGCCCAAGGTCGATCTGGAGCACTCGACGCGTGCCTTGCCTGGTCAACTCCGCGGTCCGCCGGCGCCAAGCCGAGGTGCCACCCAGCAGTTGGCGCAGCGAAACGGCCCGTCTCAGGTACAAGTGCGCGTCATGTTCCCAGGTAAACCCGATGCCGCCCAACACTTGTATGCAGTCCTTCGCCGTCTCTACCGCTGCGTCCAAGGCGATCGACGCGGCGGCAGCGGCGGCAATGGGAAGCTGCGTCGGGTCCTCCGCGGCCAGGGCCGCGTCGCCGGCGAGTGCGGTTGCCATCTCGACGCGGCACAACATTTCGGCACACATGTGTTTGACGGCCTGGAACGCGCCGATCGGCCTGCCGAACTGCTCGCGCATCTTCGCGTATTCAACGGCCGTCTGCAGGCACCACGCGGCGACACCGGCGGCCTCCGCCGCGAACAGCACAGCGGCAAGGTCACGGACCAAGTCGGTGCTGACGCCGTCCAGCACTCGCTCGGCACCCACGGTGACGTCCTTGAGCTCGACGTCAGCCACCGCGCGGGAGAAGTCGGACGGCGTCAGTTCGGTTACCGTTAGGCCGGCGACCTCGGCATCGAGGAGAAACCACGCCTCGTCCTCGCCGGCCTGCGCGCCGAGCAGGAGCATGGACTGTTGATCTACTCCCAGCAGGGCACAGCCGGCACCGTTGACAGTCAACGACCCATCGTCGTTCCAAACGCCACCGAGCGAGCCGAGCCCGAGCGCCGTGCCGCACGCAGCGTTGCCCGACGCTATGCCAGCGAGCAGGTCGCTGCTCGGACGTGCGCCCGCGAGTACAAGGCCGGCCAGGGCGGTCGAAATGACGGGCCCAGGCAACAAGGCCGTGGCCCCGGCCTCGACCATCACCGCCAGATCTGCGACCGTGCCGCCACCGCCGCCGACGGACTCGGGCAACGCGACGGCGAACAACCCCAGGCCGGCCAGCTCGGCCCAGTGCTTACGCCACGCGCCGGGATCGATCTCCTGAGCGCGCACCGTTGCCCGTGGATTGGCGTGGGCAGCCCACGCGCGGACGGCATCCGCGACTGCCCGCTGGTCGGAGTTGGTCGCTATCGGCACAGGTACTCCAGGACGAGGCACGCAGTTGAGTTCACAGCATTCTAGAACGTGTTCTATTTATATGCAGCCAAATTGTCCCGTCAAGTTCCTGCCGTGTCGAGCTCACCGCGTAACTGAACTGAAACAGGTTTCGGTTCTGTCGAATGGTAATCTCAGCATCGAAGTGCGACGTCAGCCGACGATGGGGACCTCCATGACAGCCTCCGCCCGGGCACGCGGCAACCCTAGCCCCGCCGCGAGCGCGCTCACCCCCGACGAACTCGGCTCCTCGGCCCAGCGTGATCGCCGCAAGCGCATCCTCGACGCCACCTTGGCCCTGGCATCCAAGGGCGGCTATGACGCCGTCCAGATGCGGGCAGTTGCCGAGCGCGCCGATGTCGCCCTGGGCACGCTGTACCGGTACTTCCCGTCGAAGATCCACCTGCTCGTGTCAGCCCTTGCCCGCGAATTCGAGCGCGTGCAGGACCGCACTGACCGGGCGACGCTACCGGGTGATACGCCGTACGAGCGCCTGACCTTCATGATCTCCCGACTCACCAAGGCGATGCAGCGAGATCCCCAACTGACCGAGGCGATGACGCGGGCCTTCATGTTCGCCGACGCCTCCGCCGCCGCCGAGGTGGACGCAGTCGGCCGCTTGATGGACACCATGTTTGCCCGCGCCATGTCCGAGGGCGAGCCCAGCGACGAACAGCTCGCCATCGCGCGGGTCATCAGCGACGTCTGGCTGTCGAATCTCGTGGCGTGGGTGACTCGCCGCGCATCGGCGACCGATGTCGCGAACCGCCTCGAGTTGACCATCGGCCTGCTGTTGGGGCACAAGCAAGCCGCCGACGCGTTCTGAATCCAGCAGCGTCAAGAGAGGCGCAGCGTCAACAGGGTGGGGCAACTCAGCGGCGGGGGCAACTCAGCGGCGGGGCAACTCAGCGGCGGGGGGCGGAGACCGCGTCGAGGACCGTGACACGCTCGACGCGCGAAACCGAGACTCGCTCCACAACGCCCTTCAGTGCCCGGCGGCGCGGGCGTAGTACGCGAACGCCCGGACCGAGGTCGCCGGCTGCGGCGAGCGCGTCCGCGGTGACCAACACCTGATCTCCGGCGGCGTCGGCGGTAACCCGAGCCGCGACATTCACGACGTGGCCGATCAGATCCTCTGAAGTCACGACGAACTCGCCCGTATGGATTCCGGCGCGCATGCGCAACGGATGGGGAGCCGTCGGAACGAGCTCGAGAGCGGCGTGGATCGCGGAGCTGGCGCTCGGAAAGACCAGCATGAGCCCGTCACCGAGATGCTTGACGACGCGACCCCCCCATCTGCGCACGATGCGAGCTGTCACTCGATGATGCGCGTCCAGCAGGGCGAGGGCTGCCTCGTCACCCTCCTGCGCCGTGAACCGGGTGAAGCCCTCGAGATCGGTGAAGACCACGGTCGCGGTGTTGACGGCATCCTTGGAGCGCCCGATTCCGCGGTCGAAGAACGCATCCCACGACAGCACCTGTATTGCGTTCAGGCCGACGCTGCCCAGGGCGGAGGGGTAACGCTCCACCGTGCGCTCGAGGAAGCGACGCAGCACTTCGAGCGGCGGCGCGATGGCCGGCTTGCGCCGCGCGGGTTCGGCAAGCCATGCGAGGTCGACGACGCCGACCTCGACGGCCAGATCTCGCACCGCGGGACTCCTGTCGATGAGGCGGGCCAGTCGGTGGGACAGGACCTTCTCGCTCGGCTCGACGGGCTCTGATCCCTCGCTGGCGGGAACCCGGGATTTGCCCGGCATCCTCACCGTGGCCCGACGAGAGCATCGATCAAGGCCGCTGCCGTGGGGCATCGGTCGAGCAGCTCACCCACATGCGCCTTGGTCCCACGCTGCGGTTCCAGCATCGGAACCCGCACCAGGGACTCCCGCCCCACATCGAAGATGACCGAATCCCACGACGCGGCAGCCACCGCAGAGCCGAACCGCCGCAGACACTCGCCGCGGAAGTAAGCGCGCGTGTCTTCCGGCGCCGCGTCCATTGCTGCCTCGGCGGTGCCGGGGGCGAGCAAGGTCTGCATCGCGCCGCGGGCAACGAGCCGGTGGTAGAGCCCCTTCTCCGGGCGCACGTCGGCGTACTGCAGGTCCACCAGTTGCAAGCGCGGTGAATCCCAGTCCAGGCCGTCGCGCTCGCGGTAGCCGTCCAACAACCGAAGTTTTGCCACCCAGTCGAGCTCGCCGGACAGTTGCATGGGGTCGCTGCCCAGGCGTTGGAGCACGGACTCCCACCGAACCAGCACGTCAACGGTCTGCTCGTCGGCGTCGTCGCCATAGCGGTCGTCGACAAACTTCCGCGCACGTTCGAGGTACTCCCCCTGCATCTCGAGCGCGGTGATCGTGCGACCGTCGGCAAGCTGGATCAGGTGGCGCAACGCCGAGTCGTGCGAGATGGCGTGCAGATCGCGGACCGGCTGCGCGATCGCGAGATCGTCGGCGAGGAAGTTCTCCTCGATCATGGCGAGGACGAGGGCCGTCGTCCCGACTTTGAGATACGTCGAGACCTCCGCCAAGTTGGCATCGCCAATGATGACGTGGAGGCGGCGGTAGCGCTCGGCGTCGGCGTGGGGCTCGTCGCGCGTGTTGACGATGGGGCGCTTCAACGTCGTCTCCAGCCCGACCTCGACCTCAAAGAAGTCCGATCGCTGAGAGATCTGGAAGCCCGCGGTCTTCCCATCCTGCCCGAGCCCAACGCGACCAGCGCCGCACACCACCTGGCGGGTCACGAAGAACGGCACGAGGTGGCGCACCAGCGAGGTGAACGGAGTTGAGCGCGCGCACAAGTAGTTCTCGTGGGCGCCGTAGGACGCGCCTTTGTTGTCGGTATTGTTCTTGTACAGATTGATCGGCGAGTTGACCCCCGGCATCGTGGCGACTCGTCGCGCGGCGGCGAGCATCACGAGTTCGCCCGCCTTGTCCCATCGCACGACGTCCAGCGGGTTCGTGACTTCTGGGCTGGAGTACTCAGGATGAGCGTGGTCGACGTACAGCCGCGCCCCGTTGGGCAGGATCACATTCGCCATCCCGGCGTCTTCCTCTGCCTCGATGAACTCCTGTGCGATCGCGCCATTGCCGCCGAGGTCGAACCCGCGGGCATCGCGCAGCGGTGACTCCTCCTCGAAGTCCCAGCTGGCGCGGCGAGCGCGACCGGCCGGAAGCATGTTCGCGTACGCGTTGACGACCTGGGCAGAGAGCAGCATCGCGTTGGCCGAGGGCTGCCCGGGCAGGCTGACGCCGTACTCGACCTCGGTGCCCATGACGCGCCGCACGCTCATATCTCCAGGCTACGGCGTTGGCCGTAGCCACCGCGTCTTGACACCGAGATCGGGGCTTATCGTCCCTCACGCTCGCATCATGCGAGCAGCTTGATGATCGCCACCACGCCGACGGCGACGATCAGGGCACGCAAAACCTTCGGCGGCAGGCGGCGGCCCACCTTCGCACCGACGGTGCCGCCGACGATCGATCCCGCGGCGATCAGGCCGGCGGCGGCCCAGTCGATGTGTGCGCTGGCGACGAAGACGATCGCCGCGACCGCATTCGTCAATCCGGCAAGGACGTTCTTCAACGCATTCTGGCGTTGCAGTGACTCGTCGAGCAGCACGCCGAGGATGCCCATCAACAACACGCCTTGCGCCGCCCCGAAGTATCCCCCGTACACGCCGGTGCAAAGCACGAGCAGCCATAACGTCGGTTTCACCCGAGAGTTGGGTGCATGCTGCCCAGGGGTGATCGCTGCCACGAGTCTGGGTCCGAAGACGACGACTACCAGCGCCACCGCGATCAGAACAGGCACTATCACCTTGAAGGCGCCGGCCGGAAGTGTCAGCAGCAGGACGGCTCCCGCGACCGCGCCGAGCGTCGAACCTATGCCCAGCGTGATCGCCCGCTTGCCCTGGCCCGTCAACTCCGGGCGGTACCCGTATGCACCGGCGATCGATCCCGGTACCAGGCCGAGGGTGTTCGACACGTTGGCGGTCACCGGCGGCACTCCGATCCCAAGCAGCACGGGAAAGGTGATCAACGTCCCCGAGCCGACCACGGCGTTGATCGTGCCTGCGGCAATGCCCGCCGCGAAGACCAGCAATCCCTGCCAGGAGTTCACGACGCGCGGCAGAGCATCTGGTGGGCGAGGATGCCCTAGAGGTACTGGCCGGTGTTGCCCACGGTGTCGATCGCCCGACCGGCTTCGCTGCCCTTGCCGGACACGAGCGTGCGAATGTAGACGATGCGCTCACCTTTCTTGCCCGAGATTCGTGCCCAGTCGTCGGGATTGGTCGTGTTCGGCAGATCCTCATTCTCCCGGAACTCGTCCACGCATGCGGCGAGCAGATGCTGCATGCGAAGGCCCCGTTGCCCGGTGGTCAGCAGGTCCTTGATGGCCATCTTCTTGCCTCGGTCGACGATGTTCTGAATCATCGCGCCGGAGTTGAAGTCCTTGAAGTACAGAGTTTCCTTGTCCCCGTTGGCATAGGTGACTTCGAGGAAGCGATTCTCCTCGGACTCGGAATACATCCGTTCGACCGTGTGCTGGATCATGCCGGCCACCGTGGCCTCGGCGCTGCCACCGTGTTCGGCCAGGTCCTCTGTGTGGATGGGCAGGTCAGGACGGATGTACTTAGCGAAGATGTCGCGCGCGGCCTCCGCGTCGGGGCGTTCAATCTTGATCTTCACGTCCAGGCGCCCGGGGCGCAGGATCGCGGGGTCAATCATGTCCTCGCGGTTGGACGCACCGATGACGATGACATTCTCCAGGCCCTCGACGCCGTCGATCTCACTGAGCAACTGAGGCACGATCGTGTTCTCGACATCCGAGGAAACCCCCGAGCCGCGGGTTCGGAAGATCGAGTCCATCTCGTCGAAGAACACGATCACCGGCGTGCCTTCGCTTGCCTTTTCCCGGGCTCGCTGGAACACCAACCTGATGTGCCGCTCGGTCTCGCCGACGTACTTGTTGAGCAGTTCGGGACCCTTGATGTTCAAGAAATACGACTTGTTCGATCCGCCGCTGCCGCTGCCCCGAACCCGTTCGACCTGTTTGGCCAGCGAGTTCGCCACCGCCTTGGCGATAAGGGTCTTGCCGCAGCCCGGCGGACCGTAGAGCAGGATGCCTTTCGGCGGCCGAAGTTGATGTTCGCGGAAGAGATCCGCATGCAGGAACGGCAGTTCAACGGCGTCCCGGATCGCCTCGATTTGCCGGCTCAGACCGCCGATGTTGGTGTAGTCGATGTCGGGTACTTCCTCGAGAATGAGTTCCTCGACCTCGCTCTTCGGGATCCGCTCGTAGGCGTAAGCCGAACGGGATTCCAGCAGCAGTGAGTCACCCACCCTCAGCGGGTTCTCGCGCAGGAAATCCGACAGGTAAACGACCCGCTCCTCGTCGGTGTGACCGATGACAAGCGCGCGGTCGCCGCCTTCCAGGATTTCCTTCAACATCACGACGTCGCCGGCGCGTTCGAATCCCCGCGCCGCCACGACGTTCATCGCCTCGTTCAGCATGACCTCCTGGCCGTGCTGAAGCTCGCTGACCGCGACCTCCGGCGACACTGCAACTCGCAGCTTGCGACCGGAGGTGAAGATGTCGACCGTGCCGTCCTCAAAGGCTTCCAGGAACACCCCATAGCCACTCGGCGGTTGGGCCAGACGATCGATCTCCTCCTTTAACGTGACCATCTGATCGCGTGCCTCACGCAGCGTGTCGGCCAGGCGGTCGTTGCGCTCGTTGAGCGTCGCGACCCGGGCCTGTGCCTCGTTGAGGCGATCCTCGAGCACCCGCACGTGACGCGGCGACTCAGCGACCTTTGCGCGCAGCAACTCGATCTCTTGTTCGAGAAATGCGGTGCGACGTCGCAGTTCGGGGTCGGTCGAGCTTTCATGCGACCGCGGCGAATGATGCGGATCGCGGGGCTCCTGAGCCATGCGGCCACCTCCATGTCCTGTGGAGAGTTCGCGAAAACTCACCCTACACACGCCAGACCCTCAGAGCGGGGAACTATCCTCGATATGAGACTTATCAAACCGCCAACAATTTTGTACCCACCGCCGTACCGACCTAAGGGGCGCCCAACCAGTGAGCGAACTGCGAGTGTCCATCGACCAGGACCTCTGCACCGGAGACGGGCTCTGCGTGCAGTACGCCCCCGAGGTTTTCGAGTTCGATGTCGACGGTCTCGCTTACGTCAAGGATGATTCCGGCGATCTGCTCACTGCCCCCGGCTCGCGGGCCGCGGTGCCGGACAACCTGCGCCTGGACGTGATCGCCTCGGCCCAGGAGTGCCCCGGCGACTGCATTCACGTGGTCCGAGATGCCGATGGCGTCGAGGTCGCGGGCCCGAATGCGGGTTCGGACCGAACGGGCATCCGCTAGGGCAGCTCGGGTCGAAACGGTGCGTCCCGATCAGGGGTTGGCGTGAGGCCCGCGGACGACTTGGCCGAGCGTCGCTGACGCACCGGGGCGCTCACGCCGGGGGCCAGCCGGCGCGCGGTGATCAGGAACGCGGTATGTCCGATCATCCGGTGCTCGGGACGCACGGCTAGCCCGACGACGTGCCAGGCGCGGATGAACGTCTCCCATCCGTGTGGCTCGGTGAATCCTCCGTGCACCCGCAACGCCTCGACCAGACGCGATAGCTGCGTGGTCGTCGCGACGTAACCGATGAGGACCCCGCCCGGCTGCAGCGCCTCGGCGACCGCGGGCAGAACCTCCCACGGACTGAGCATGTCGAGGATCACCCGGTCGACGTGTTCCGTTGCCGGGTGGGCCGACACGTCGGCCAGGCACAGGGTCCAGTTCGACGGACGCTCACCGAAAAACTCTTCGACGTTGCGGACCGCGACCCCGGCATGGTCCTCGCGCACCTCGTAGGAGATCACCCGACCAGTAGGCCCTACGGCCCGCAGCAACGAGCAGGTCAGGGAGCCCGAGCCAGCACCCGCTTCCAGCACCGTTGCTCCCGGGTACATGTCGCCCATCGCGACGATCTGCGCGGCGTCCTTCGGGTAGATGACCGCAGCGCCTCTGGGCATCGACAGGACGAAGTCGGTGAGCAGGGGGCGCAGGGCGAGATAGACCGTGCCGGCCGAGGACGGCACGACACTGCCTTCGGCGGCTCCGATCAGAGCGTCATGCTCGATCGCGCCGCGGTGGGTGTGGAACTGCTTGCCGACCTGGAGGGTGACCGTGTGAAGTCTTCCCTTCGGGTCGCTCAGCTGTACGCGTTCGCCCACGCGAAACGGACCTGAGCCGGGTGCGCTCACGCCGTTGCTCTCAGCGAGGCCACCAGATCGGCTGCTGCGAGGATGCCCGCCGGCGAACCCTCCTGGTCCACGACGAGGTATTCGTGCGCCGGCGTCGTTCGGACCGCGGCCAACACATCCGGTCCCGACATACCCAGGTTCAGCACGAGCCCTGGTTCGAGCGCCCGGGCGACCTCGGTCACGGCTGTCCATGCCCGGCGTTCGGGTGGGACCGCGCCAATCTGGGCCTCGTCCACGATGGCTCGTGGTCGCTGGCTGGCGTCCACCAGTACCAGTCCACGGGCATTGCCCGACCAGGCCCCCGCCGGAGAGCTTCAGCGACCGAGAGATCCGGGTGTAACAGCAGGCCGGGCCTGAGCAACTGGCTGAGATTGATGTCCGGCAGGCGTTCGAGCATCTCCCCGATGCGAAGGGATTGACCCGCGCCGAACCACAGGTAGGCCGCGACGGCAATGCTGAACAGTCCCGCGCTGTAACCCACGGAGGAGCGCTCGGCCACCAGTCCTGAGACAGCGATCAGGACCGCCAGGGCCCGGCCGATCCACGCAGCCGCCTTGGTGCCCGTGTGCCGGGATCTCCCGATTGCCCAGACACCGGCGCGCAGAAGCCTGCCTCCGTCGAGCGGAAGGCCGGGCAGCAGGTTGAATATCGCGACCACGAGGTTGCTCCAGAGCAGCAGCGCGAGCAGCACGCCGGGCATCGACCTCGGGGCGACGAATTGATGGGCACCGGCGGCTGCCGCGGCGAGAAGGAGCGAGACGGCAGGGCCTGCCGCGGCGACCAGGAATTCGTCCCTCGGTCGGTCTGGATCGCGTTCGATCTCCGAGACGCCGCCGAGGAGAAAGATCACGACCCGTCGAACCGGTAGCCCCAGGGCCACGCTGACTGCCGTATGTCCCAATTCGTGGCCAAGAACGCACCCCGCGAATAGCACCGCGAACGCGAATGCGAGCACGTAAGCGGTCGACGAGCTGACCGTCGTCGAGGCGTCCCGGATAATTGGTGCGTAGTAGATGGTGAGAAGGGCGGCGATGATCAACCAGGAGGGAGCGAAGTAGATCGGCACACCGAAAAATCGGCCGACAGCCAGCATTCTCGCGGGGCGCCGCGCCGGCCGGTTCGTCGTCATTTCGGCGATGCTACGGCGCACGGGTTGTGCAGCGAGTTACCGTACCCCAGTGAGCGACGAGGAGGAGCTGCGCGCGCGTATCGAAGCGCAGATCGCTGCGCGGCGTGCTGAGGCAGCGCCGCCCAAGCGAGAGCGCGCCGGGCGCCGGGTCAAGCGGGATACCCCGGACGACCCTGCCGGTCGCACGGGTCGGGGCCAGGACGCCGAACCATGGACCTCGACGATGGCCACGCCACCGGCCCTCAGCGGGGCGCGAGAGCGCGAACCGGAACCGCAGCCGCAGCCGTTCGACCAGGACGCAACGAGTGCTGCAGAGGGCACCTCTACAGCCGATACGAAGGAATCGAGCACTGTGCCAACACCCTGGGACGAGTCCGGATCCGATGCACCAGCGACCGGTGGCCACCCAGACCGCGACGACGCTGGCCAGGCACTTGCACCCGATCGTCCGTGGCGCGTAAGCCCTGCCCCGCCACCTCGGGGCCAGTTCGAGGCCGGTGAGCCCGAGTCGCAGAGCGAAGGTTCCGAACCTGAGGGCGCCCCACGCCCATTCGGTCAGGGGTCGATGCGGCCCAGTCGGCCCTGGGAGCGCACGGAACCGACGCCGCCCGGGCGTGAGACCGAAGCGTCCACCGGATCTGCCGAGACCGACCCCCCGGTCGCCCGGACAGCCGGTAGCTCCCCCTCTGCCGGCTCTTTGCAGCCGGCCCGCCCATGGCTTTCTCGTAGTCCCTCCGTCCCGGCGTCACCCTCTCAACCGTCACGCCCGACAGCCGACGCCACGCCTGCGACGAGTCGAATTACCCCGGCCCGCAACCGTCCGGAGCCTCGCATGTCGCCGGATGTCCTGCCTCCGGTGGGTGACGTTGGCGAGGAGCCCCGCGGCTGGCTCGCCCGGAGGCGGCGTCAGAAGGACGAGCGTGTTGCTGCACGTACCGCTGAGGAGGCCCGGCGAGAAGCCGTGGCCAGGATGACCGACGAGGAGGGTGCGGCCGAAGCGGAGCGGACCGCGCGCCTGGAGCGCCGAACGGCCGCTGAGCGTGAGGCACGGGAGCGTGAATACGCCGAGGCCACCCCGGTTGCTCTGGAGCATCGGGACTCCGAAGCGCTCCAGCTCGCCGAAGGCGTTCGAGTAGAAGAGGCCGAGCGCCGCGCCGAGGCCGAGCAGCGACTCGCATCCGAGCGGCGGGCTGAGCAGGAGCGTCTGGCCGAAGAGGTCCGGCGGGAGGAAGCCGAACGTCGCGCCGAAGCCCAGCGTGAAGCCGAAGCCCAGCGTGAAGCCGAAGCCAGCGCTGAGAGACAACGTCACGCCGATGCAGCGCGTGCAGCGCAGCAGGTTTCGCACGCGCAGGAAGCTCGCCTGGCCGAGGATCGGCGCCGTGCCGAGGAGCAGCGTCGCGCTGAGGAGCAGCGAAACGCGGAGGCTGTACGGCAGGCCGACGACGAGCGGCGTGCCGAACTTCGGCGCCGCGAAGACGAGGCGCGTGCTCAACGGGAGCAGGAGCGCCTCTCCCGGCGAGATCGACGACGCTTACGCCACGCGCCTGCAGAACAGGAACTGCCTCCCATTACCCCTTCGGTCGACGTGGGCATCGTGCTCGACGAGGTCGCCGCCTACCGGGCGGAACTTGATCGACTACGCGAACAAATCGCGGAACTGTCCGAGGACTTCGCCGCGACCGACTCCGATTCGCGGCCCACGGCGCCCGAGCCGGGCGAGCGTTCCGACCCGGGAAGCTCCGTGACTACCCACAGCAGCGCCTCCGCGGCCCGGGACGGATCCGCGCAACCAGTCATCTCCGACGCCGACAGTGCAGCCGCCGCTACTGCGCCGGCATCCTCTGACTCGGCCGCCGAGACGGAGCGCCGACCTCCTGCCGAGTCCCCTGCTGAACACGTCACCGATGCACCCGACACGACTGGCGACTCGGGATTCGAACCCGCGCGACTTTGGCGCCCCGGCAACTCAGGTTTCGACGCCGGCAAGCCGGACGACCCCGCACCCGCGTCCGCGCAGACAGACGACGATCCACCTGCACCCCCGGCCCTCGCGCCCGGGACGGACCTGGCCCGCCGAATGGCAGAGGCCAACACTCGCCCGCCGAGTGAAAACTTCGGTCGATCGCGAGATGAGCACGAGACCTCGAACTATGACGAACCCGCCCAGGCCAGGGCTCCGATCCGCCGGGCGTTTCGGCGCCTGTTCGATCCCGCGTCGGAGTCGGGTTCCGGCTCTGGCTCAGAGGAGGACGATCAAGGCGGCCATGAGCAATCCATCAAGGAATGGTTAGACGAGCCAGACCAGGTTAGCGCCGCAGGACCACCAACCGCGCCGGGCGGTTCGTGGCGGACCAGGGCGACCTCGACAGACGCCGAAGCTGATCCTGAGACAGCCCCCCATTCGAGCGCCGCGCCGACACGGGAGAGCCCGGCCGAGGACGGCGAGGTCTTGGGCAGCGATGGCGGGGGCAGTAGGAGCGCCGAGCCCGAGTCTGTGATCGCGGAGCCTGCCCCTTCGACCCCACTCCTGCCGCTTCGCACGGATCTCTCTAGTCGTCCGGCCGAAACCGCGTCGCCACCGGCGCGAGAGGACGCCGTCGTCCCGAGCGAGGAGGTCGGCACGACCCCCCCAGACGAAACGGCCGAGGGAACTGTCGCTCGACCATTGCTGCGGCGCGCCGTCAGCTGGTTGTTCCAACCCGCCCCCGATCCTGACGCTCCCGCCTCGCGGGAGCGGCCGGGCGACATGCCCGCGTCGGACGTCGTCGCCGATGGACTCGATCAAGACTTCCGCGCGCCTACCACTATCGAAACGCCCCGGCCGAAGCACTTCGGTGCGAGCGCGTCGTCGGAGCCAGAACCGGGGCTTGAGGCGGAAGCAGCGCCCGAGGAGGAACCAGCGCCCGAGGAGGAAGCAGCGCCCGAGGAGGAACCAGCGCCAGCTCCGGGGTGGCTGCCGGCATTGGCGGCTGCCGGGACCGATGCCGTAGCCACACCTAAGCCTGAACCTGAGGTCGAAGCGAGTGCCGCAGCTGTCCCCGAAACAGGACGCAACCTCGAAGCCGCAGCGGCCTCCACCACGCAGGTCGGCAACGAGTCCCCTCCCGGCTCGGACCTCGCCCGGCGCCTTGCAGATGCCAATTCCGCAGCGCTGGCACGGGGAGAGGTCGGGCGGCCGCTCACCGAGTCTCGGATCCAGGACGAGGGCGCCGGTGCGGGTGATTTCCACGACGTCCCGACGAGTGGCCGATGGAGCGGTGGACCCGATCGCCCTGATCGGCCGGGCCACCAAGGCCACCAAGGCCTCGCGGGGCGTGAACCGGCCCTGGCTCGCGGCTCGGCAACCGCGACCCTGTCGCGCGACGATCTCGATGAACCGCCGTCGCGGCGTGGCCGCGACGCCAGCGACGGGTCGGGCTCGGGCGGGGTAGGGCGCGCCGTGCGCGCCTGGCGCGGTAACCGGGTGCTGAAGGTTCTCCTCGCCATGGTGCTGATCGTGGTTGTGGCGACGGTCCTGCGTGCCTATGTGGTAGCCCCGTACTACATACCGTCCGCCTCGATGGAGACCACCCTGCATGGCTGCCCGGGGTGCAACAACGATCACGTGCTCGTCAACAAGCTGTCCTATCACCTGCACCCGATTCATCGCGGCGATGTGGTCGTCTTTAACCGCCCCTCGACGTGGACAGTCAGTGACGGGGTCTTGATCAAGAGAGTGATCGGCCTACCGGGAGACGTCCTCACCTCGCGGGCGGGCACGGTCTACGTGAACGGCATTCAACTCGCCGAGCCGTACATCGACGAGCAATGCCAATCGGGCACCCAAGGGCTTCCGCAGACCACTGTCCCCGCCAACCAACTCTTTGTGATGGGCGACAACCGATGCCAGTCAGCTGACAGCCGCACCTACGGGCCAGTTCAGGAGTCCGACGTGATCGGGCGAGCCTTCATCATCGTCTGGCCACTTGGGCGTATCCATTGGCTGTGAGGGTGGAATGTCAGAGGCGCAGCCTAGGGTCATTGACATGACCGAGCCCGCTGAGTCGCTGACATGACCGTGCCCGACGAACTGCCCACAGCGGTTCTCGGCTCGCTGTCGCCATCGCGGGCCGCTGACTTCAAAACTTGTCCGCTGCTTTACCGGTTTCGGACCATCGACCACTTGCCCGAGGCTCCGTCGCGAGCAGCAACCCGCGGCACCGTCGTTCATACGGTGCTCGAGAAGTTATTTGACCTCCCCTCTGGCGAGCGGACGGTGACGGCAGCAAAGGCGCTGGTCCCGGGCGCGTGGCAGGCCGTACTCGAGGAGTACCCCGAGGCGTCCTTGCTGTTCGATACGGACGAGGACGGCCGTGAACTCGCGGAATGGCTCAGCAGCGCCGAGGGGCTCGTCGAGAATTACTTCAAACTCGAGGACCCGACCAGGCTTGAGCCAGCCGCCCGGGAACAGCGAGTCGAGATCATCATCGACGGACTGCGGCTTCGCGGTTACGTCGATCGCGTCGATATCTCGCCATCCGGGGATATCCGCGTCGTCGACTACAAGACGGGCACCACACCACGCGAGGCGTTCGAGGCCAAGGCCCTATTCCAGATGAAGTTTTATGCCCTGGTCCTGTGGCGCACCGGCGGGGTGCTGCCACGGCAGCTGAGGCTGATGTATCTCGCCGACACCGACACGCTCAGCTACGCGCCCTGCGCTGAGGAACTCGACCGGTTCGAGCGCACCCTCAAAGCCATCTGGGCCGCCATTGGCCGCGCAACGGAAACCGGCGACTTCCGCCCGAGTCCCAGCCGACTCTGCGGATGGTGTGATCACCAGGCGCTCTGCCCCGCATTTGGCGGCACACCTCCGCCGTATCCGGTGGACGAGCTCGCAGCGATCGACATCGATCGGCAGGCGACGGCCTCGGTCACGGCGTGAGTGCTCGCAGGCGCACCAGCCGGTCCAGCTGATCGACCGTTAGCTCCGTGAGCGATCCGACGATCGTCCGGGACGGGCCAGGCGCGACTGCGACGGCGTGCGGGATGGCCACCACCACGCATCCTGCTGCCTCTGCCGAGGCGATGCCTGTCGGCGAGTCTTCGATCGCAACGCATCGGTTGAGCTCGACGCCCAGCCGCGCAGCCGCGGTCAGATACGCCTCCGGATGTGGCTTACCGTCCAGGACCTGGTCACCGGTCACCACTACATCGAACGTCCCTGGAGCGAGTGCGTCCACGACCGCTTGCGCTAACCGCGCGTAGGACATCGTGACCATCGCGCACGGGACATTCCGCGCGCGAAGCTCAGTGAGCAGTGCCACCGCACCCGGACGCCAGGGCATCACGTCTTTCGCCGCGCGGGCTACCTCATCGACCAAGCGTTCGACGATCACCGGTGGATCGAGAGTCACCTGGCCATGCAGCCGAATGTATTCAGCCGACGTCAGCAGGGCGTTGCCGACCAGCGCATGGGCGCGTTCGTCCGACCAGGTGCCGCCGAAGGACTCGACGAGGGCGTACTCCGCTGCCATCCAGTACGGCTCGGTATCGACGAGCGTCCCGTCCATATCGAACAGGACGGCCTGAAGCGCGAGGCCCGTACTTGCGGCATCAGATGCCTCTGGCGGGTTCGCTGGTACATCCTCGGTACACATCTGGGACCACCTTGGCCATCGTCGTCGTCAGCGTGCCATAACCGACCTCATAGTCGTTGGCCATCAGGTACGAGTACACACGCCAGGTGTTGTCCGGATTCGAGTGGCGTCGCCATCGCCACGAGTTGACGCCCGAATGCCATAACATCGATGCCTAGCGACAGACTCTGCTAACGGCTCGTCAACGGCTTAGGCAAGGGGTTGCTGAGCCGGCCCGCCCCGCTCGCGGGGGGACCAAACGCACTGTGCAGTCTGTGTACAAAAGCGCATGATTGTGCCCAACGAGCCCCCATGTCGAGGCTGGCTCGCTGAGGGTAACCGGGGGGCCCGATGGACTTAGGTCAACTGACAAAGTTCCGAGCTTTGTACAAGGCGGGTTCGCTGACCGCCGCAGAATTCAACGAAGCGTGTACCAGGATCGTCGCCGGCGATCCTGGTTGGCGCGCTGCCCATGGTCTACGGCAGTCGCCTAACTCGCCTGTCTCGTCCACGGTTGTGCCGCCTGTGTAGGACGGTTCAGGATCGCCGACCACGGTTCTCGGACGGCGACCCCCGGACCTTGCTGTCTAGCGCTCAACGCGGGGCAGAAGGCCCCGGGTCGAACGCCGCACGCTCTATCGCTAGTTCGACGAGGTCCGCTGCACCGACTGCAGGACAACCTTCGCCCCAGCAGGCGGGGCCGTCGTCATGGTGGCGAGGAAGTCGCCGGTCTGGACGGTGCCCTGCCCGGGCTCCAAGTTCTGCACGATCACTGTCGAGGTGTCGATCTGAGTCTTGCCGTCAGCCGATTCCAGCGCGACCGTGACGAAATAGTCGGAGCGCTTCGATGAATGGTTTGTGATCGTCACCGGCACCTGAGACAGGTTCGTGTCTGCCTGCGTCGCGACCTTTCCGACGACCACGTCCCCGGTCGCGTTGTTCGCCCCTAGGCCCTGGGAAACACCCGGCGCCGTGGACGCTGCCCCCCC
>JALYIL010000051.1 GCA_030775825.1 Actinomycetota bacterium | reverse complement strand
GCGCCGGGCATGACACCGCGCACTCAAGCCGCGGAACCGAGCGTCGTTCCGGTCGCGGCGCTGGGCGCGGATACCCGATGACCGAACGCTCCCGCCAGGTCAGCTGGGACGATCCGATGACGACGGCCCGCGCGGCCGCAGGCCGCACCGGCCTGCAGTTCCTGACCATGCTCGCGGACGGTGAGCTTGCGCCGCCGCCGATCCTGCAGACGCTAGGGATAGCGCTTGCCTCGATTGAGCCCGGGCGTGCCGTGTTCACCCTCGAACCGCATGAGTATCACTACAACCCCATCGGTTCGGTGCACGGCGGGGTCTACGCGACCCTGCTCGACTCGGCCGCGGGCTGCGCCGTGCACTCCATGCTGCCGGCCAACCTCGGGTACACGAGCTTCGATCTGACCGTGAAGTTCCTCGGCGCGATCCGCGTCGGGTCGGGGACGGTCACGTGCACCGGAACGGTCGATCATCTTGGCCGGCGCACCGCCCTCGCGCGTGCCGAGTTAACCCGACGCCAACGACCGCAAGCTCGCCACTGCAATCAGCAGCTGCCTGATCTTCGAGACATTGGCCGCCACAGGTGCCGGGATCGATCAACCGAGCCCGGATCAGGCCCACGTCATCTGAGCCGGCAGTCAGCTTCCGCTGGGAAGCCAGCCTCGGTCGTATCCCGCACCGACGCACCGACGCACCGACGCACCGAATCACAGGTCGGTGGGTTGCGGAGCCTGTCAGCCCGGTATCGGATACCGATGCACGATTTCAGGCAGGCCTCCTTCTTGCGACGTTGACCCCAAGCTCGATGGAGGTCACCGAGCCTTGAATGCGTTCGCCACCCCGTTCGTTGTTCGTCTTTGCGTAGGTGATCGAGCAGCTTGGAGACGATCTTCGTCCCGGGGTCGACTCACCCCAGTTCGCCCGACTTGTGGGCGGGATTGCCAGCGGTCGGCCCCCAGCTACTTCAACCGCGACTGTCCGAAGAGGCGCTCGGCGATGTCGGTAAGCGGACCGTGCAGCGCCATGATCGCGTCGGCGTCACGATGCGCCAGCTGAACGGTGATGAGCGATCCGACAGCGGCTACGAAGGCCTCGCACGCGAACCGGTCGGCCTCGGTTCGCGCTCCGACGGCATCGGCCAACCGGTCACGAATGCGCTCGTTGCTTTGAGAGCGCCGAATCACGCCCTCCACGCCGAGGCTCTGGATGTCGAGCAACAGGACACGGGCGAGGGTCTGCTGGTCGACGATCCGGTGGAGGTAAAGGCCGATGAGGCCGGCGAGATCGCCCGGAGTCTCGTCCACCATCGCGTCGACCAGCAGGTCGACGGCGAGGTCGAAAGTGGCGAGGAAACAGTCCCGGGTATTGGTGAACTGCTGGTAGAACGTCGCGCGCGAGACGCCTGCGAGCGTGATCACTCGGGTGACCGTCGCGTGCGTGTAGCCGGTATCGGCGACGGTGGTGGCCATCGCGTGCAGTATCCGGTCGCGCTGGTGTTTAACGACGTCCTGCCTTGCGAGCGTCTTGCTGGAGCTGCGTCCGCTCGGGAGCCGTTCGACGCTGGGGGCGGTCATCGTCGCACTCGTTCGGGCTGGATCCGCAGGGTCGCGATGGCGGCGGCGAGCATGTCGTAGTGGCCGGCGAGCAGAACCAGCTCGATCGCTTCGCGTTCGTCCAAGTGCTGTCGCAGGTCTTGCCATGCGGCGTCACCGACGTCTCGCTGGTCAAGCAGTTCGTCGACCACGGCGAGCATGGCGCGCTGTCGAGGGGACCAGCCGGCGACCTCGTCGGTGGTAACGCGCTCGATGTCGCCGTCGTCCAACCCGGCGCGGCGGCCGATGCGGACGTGCTGGTTCTGTTCGTAGACCGATCCTCGCAGGTGGGCCACCCGGAGGATGACGAGTTCGCTGTCGGCCCTGGGCAGTACCCCACCGGGCATCAGGCGCCCCGCGAAATGCAACCACCCGCGGAACAACCGGCGATGCCGGCCGAGAACCAGAAACAGATTCAACGGCGCGGATCCCGCCTGCCGCCCGCCCGCGTGCGCGAGCACCGTTGCGAGCAGGCCGATCTGCGGAAATCGGCCGGGCTGGACCCGCATCTCACTGCTCATCGGTCTCCTCCAACACAGGCAGCGTCCTTGCCGCGCGAGCAGCGAGCATGTTGGCGCCGTGCATCAGTCCCGAGTACAGCGGCGGCGCAAGGCGCTGCAG
>JALYIL010000050.1 GCA_030775825.1 Actinomycetota bacterium | reverse complement strand
CTTCGAGCGCCCCTCAACCAGCACCGACGTGACGACCAGCTCAGCCAGCGACATGCCGCACCTCCAGAAATCAGGTGCCAACTATGTCGCGAGACAACCGCCAACTATGTCGTGAAATCCGACACTGCCGGGCGCACCATTGTGATGTCTCAAGACATCGGAATGGCTCGGACCTGCGGTGTGCAGGTTCGGGCTATTTCTTTTTCGTGGCTGGGCCGGGCGGTCGGCCGGTGGGCTGGTAGTCGTGGCGGGGGTCGATGATCAGGTCGCGGAGGATCTCTCCGGTGGCGGCGTTGATGACGGTGACGTGGTGGTCCTGGACGAGCAGGATGACGTCGGTTCGGGCGTAGGTTCGACCGACGCCGATGTGGCGGAGTCGGCCGGCGAAGCGCAGGGTGACGCTGTCGGCCTTGTCGATCTTGTCGTGGCGGACGCGGTCGTGGGTGTCGCTGCTGCGGTCGATGGTCGGGGCAGCTTTGGGCAGGCTGGTGTAGACCGTGGCGGGTGTGGCGTGGTGGGGCAGTGATCTGTGTGGTCGGTGATGGTTGTAGGCGTCGACGAAGGCGTCGAGCAGGGTCTGCAGCTCGCCGATCGTGGCGGGTTGGCGCGGTTGGGCGCGTAGCCACTTCTTCAGCGTCTGCTGGAATCGTTCAACTTTGCCTTGGGTCTGCGGGTGGTTGGGCCGACCGTTCTTCTGGGTGACGTGCAGCTCGCGTAGTTCGTGTTCGAGGTGGTTGCGGCCGCCTTTGCCGCCGGAGAAGCGGGTGGTGAACACCATGCCGTTGTCCGTCAACGTCGAGGCCGGAACGCCATCGGTGGCAACGGTTTTACCGAAGCTGGCGAGCACGATCGGGCCGGTCACCCGCCGGTGCGCGGACACGTGCAGCGCGTAGCGGGAACAGTCATCGAGCCAGGACAGGATCTCGACGTCCGCACCCGCGCTGCCGTCGAGTCGGGTGAGGCGGTAGTGGGTGAAGTCGGACTGCCAGCCCTCGTTCGGCATGCTCGCTTCGTAGCGGATGTAGGAGGACTTGGGTCGCTTGGCCGGCTCCGGCACCACCGCACCGGCTCGGACCAGGATCCGGTTGATCGTGGCTCGTGACAGGGCCGTGGCGTGGTGATGGGCCAGATGCCAGCCGATCGTGTCAGAGCCGGCGTCCAGGCCGGCCTCGTCGAGCTTCTTACGCAGCCGCAGCACCAGTTCGACGCTCTGCGGCGCGGTCGCACCGGGGCTGGACTTGGGAGCCCGCGACAGCGGCTCGAACGCCGCGTCGCCCTCGGCCCGGTGACGGGCCATAAGCCGGCTGATCCACCCTTGCGAGACGCCGTAGGCGCGGGCAACTTCAGATTGCGACTGACCAGCCAGGACAGCAGTGATGACAAGGCGACGTTTCGACATGACGCAGCCTGCGGACCGCCGCACATTCCGAAGACCTGCGACACGCTATTCCGATGTCGCGAGACACCCCATTCCGATCTCCTGAACCAGGACACTGCCGGGCGCACCATTGTGATGTCTCAAGACATCGGAATGGCTCGGCCCGCGGATGCGACCCTCGCGCCAAATGAGATAGGGGATGGAGGTCGGAAACGGCCCACCCTTTCGTGGCCAGATCTTGGGTGGGATTGAGTCGTTTGAAGCGCGCCCCTCGGTGCGCTGCGGTCTGACGCTAAGCACGCTCGTGTTCACTCAGACGCCGGTACGATTCTGGGGTTCTGTGTTCGTGCCTGGGACGGCCCGGGTAGCTGGACAAATAGTCGCTGGGCGGGTGGCGCTTGAAGTCGCCACCACCCGCCCAGCGATCAACTAGTGCTTAGGGCGATGGGAAGACTTGCGTGATGGCGATTCGACTGTGACCAACAACATGACTCCGGCGAGCATGAGCAACGTAGCTGCGAGCAGCATCGTCGCCGTTCGGGGTCCGGTTGAGGCCAACTGTGCGGACGCGGCGGCCGCTGCCGGAGAATGACTGGCGGAGGTTCCCGTTCCGCTGATCTTCTCCGCGTGACTGGCGGTCGTCGCTGCGTTGGTCTTGACCGCGCGGACGGCCGCGAGGTCTAGGACCCCGGACCGTGTCAAGGCCGGTGTCGCCAACGCCTGCGTGGTCACCGGCGGTGTCGCCAACGCCTGCGTCGTTCCAACAGGCGTCGTTACGGCTGGCGTGGTTACGGCAGGTGTCGTTAGGACGGGTGTCGTTGCGGCAGGCGTCGTCACCGCAGGCGTCACGGCAGGCGTGGTCACCGGAGGCGTGGTCACCGGAGGCGTGGTCACGAGGTTGGTCATGGATACGGTGCAGGTGACGGTTGCGCCGCCGCCGTTACCGGAGCCGTTGCACTGATCGATCATGACGGGCATTTCCGCGGTCTGCGTCGATGGGTTGACGGTGCATTGAACCCGCATAGTGCCGCCGCCGCCGTTGCCGGAGTTGTCGCATTGTTTGATTGACGCATTGGTGGTCGACCCACCGGCGTTGCACAGCACGGTGGGCTGCGTTCCGCCGTCCGCGCCGGAGCCGTTGCATTGGTCGATCGTGGCGGGCGTCGGTGTTACCGCCCCGACCCAGTTGTTGATGACATGAACGGTGCAGGCAACGGTCCCGCCGCCGCCGCTTCCTGAGCCGTCGCATTGGGTGACCGCCGCGGTGGCGGTGCTTGCGGGAGTGATCGATGTCGTACACGTGAGCGCTGCGTGGGCTGCGCCGTGGCATTCCTTGATCGCCACGCTGGAACTGGTCTCGGTGGTCGCGAGGTTGATGTTGTTGGTGACCGTGACGTCGCACGCCACGGCTTGGCCGCCGACGTTGTCGGTTCCGTTGCACTGGTTGATCGAGGCGGGTGGCGGTAATGAGGTATTCGCCGCGGAGGCGTTGGTTGGCCTCGCAGCGATAAGCAGCAGCATTCCCAGTGCCAGGGCGACAAGGGACGCGATGAGGATCGCTTTCCGGTCTCTTAGGCGAGTGGTCGGGTGAGACCGAACATGGTCAGTGAGCACTGCAATCTCCTACGGCGTGGAGGCCGGGAATTGATGCACCTCCGATCTGGAGGTATAGAGGAAGCATCGGGCTTGTTGGAGATGGTGGGAATAGGCGAACCGTCCCCGACTAGTAGACGGTTCGTACCCAACTTGAAAGACGCGAAATTGCCGAACCACGGGGTGGTCGGTAGTTTCCACTCAGGCGACCAGGACCCTGCATGGTCTTGCCGACAGCGGTGAGCAGCGCTTAACTAGATGCTTGAGTCCCCACTTCAGGGACGCATTGGACGGTCTGGAGACGGCATGGATGCCGACCGGAACGCGCGCCCTGCCAAGGGGGCGTCCCTCGATTCAGAGGAGTTAGCTCAGCTCGCCACAGAGGTTCTCGCGAAAAGTCCGTTTCCCGCTCTGGTGGTGAGTATGCCGTCGGCCAAGATCGTCGCGGCTAGTCCTCATGCGATCGAGTTGCTCAATCCCGAAGGAGGCAAGGTACTCGGCCGCCTCCTCCAAGAATTCGATGCCGACTGGCCTGCCGGCGCCGGGGACCTGTTTGCCCGCGGGCGTCTCAATGGACTCGAAACAAGCCTTACCCTGCACCGGACCTCCGATGATGAGCAATTATTCAGAATGTGGGTGCGCCCATTCGACGGTCAGCCGATTTCCCGGTTCCTGCTCGCCGTCTTAGTCCCTCAGGGCGCCCGCTCAGCGGCGCCGACGGAGCTCGACTGGTCCGACGCGCCGACCGTTGTGGGAACGACGGACGCGAGTCTGCTGATCGAACGGATCTCCAGTGACGCAGAAGATCTGTTCGGTCAATCGGTGTCCGACCTGATCGGGCGGTCCCTGCTTGGCCTACTGGAGGCCTCCCACGTGTCGCCATTCCTGGTTGCGTTGGGTGATGCGTTCAGCAGCCGACAGGGTGTGACGTTGGAGGTCGACATCCGATCCCGCGTCGAGCCGCAGGTTCCTGCCGAACGCCACACCTGCGAAGCTCTCGTCATTCCGCTCGAACCCTCGCCTAGCTGCGCCTTCGTGCTGCTACCTATATCACCTGCCGCGTCGGGCGCCCACCAGCCAGGTACCGATGTTCCCGGAATGCTGTTCCGGCTCGGCCTAGGCGCCGAAGTCGCCAACCTCGCCCGAGGCATCCTCACCCACCTCCCCGTCGGGGCCGTACCCGGCATAGAGAAACTCTCCACCCGCGAGCTCCAGATCATCGCTCCCCTCCTCGACGGAGACCGCCCACCCGCCATCGCGGCCAACCTCTATCTGAGCCAGAGCACCGTCCGAAACCATCTCTCCTCGATCTACGCCAAGCTCGGCGTCTCCTCCCAACAAGAACTGATGAACGCGTTTCGCTCAGTAACCCCTGCAAAATCTCCCCCAGACCTGCGGGAACGACAGGTACACGGAACTTCCTAGCGTGTCGGCCGGTTCCGGCACGAACTCGGTTGCAACCACTCAGGCCAAGCGGTTGCGGATGTGCTGCCGCGGAAGTGGTCGCGGCGCAGCTTGGCCATGTTCGTGCCGAGCGCGTCGGCTGGTAGCGGTTGTTGCTGCCCGTAGAGGGCTTCGACTTTGTCGGTGACGGCGAAGTACTCGTCGGCGACGGTGCGGTTGGCGATCTTGGCGTAGCGCAGGGTCATGTCCATCGAGTGGTGTCCGAGCATGGCTGCGATGGCTTCCAGGCTCATCCCGCGGTTGATCGCCTGGGTGGCCAGGGTGTGGCGCATCTGGTGTGGATGGACGTGTCCGATGCCAGCCGCTGAGGCAGCTCTGTTCAAGTATCGGGTGACGCCGTGGCGGTCCATCGGCTTGCCGTTTTCCCTCGGCAGCAGAAGGGGGTTGTCGGCGTGGACGTAACGCTCGCGGTAGTCGCCGATCAGCTCGACAAGGTGCGGGTGCAGCGGCAGGTAACGGTCGTCATGCAGTTTGCCGAGCGGGACGTGCAGCCAGTGGTCTTGCCGGGGCAGGTCACCGGCGATGATCGGGACCCTTGGTGGGGCGTCGTCCCAAGCCCACTCGTCCAGGCGGATGAAGAACATCCGCAGGTTCCCGAGGCGGTGCGCGATCGTGTTCGGCGTCAACCGTGCGACCTTCTGCCCGGGACGAGCGGCCAGCCACGGCTTGTAGTCCTCGATGTGACGGCGGGTCACCGCGGCAACACTCACGATCTCGGGCTCGGTGTCAGCCAGGAACGAGGCGAAGCAGCGCAGCGCCAGATCGGCACCACCGACGCTGCCCGGACGCAGCGTGCACGCGATCTGACTCAGGTAACGGCGCATGGTGGCCACCAGCACCGGCCGCCCGATCGCCAGCTGCTCCCAGCGCGGCAGCAGCAGCGGCCCGCTCACCGTGCGCTCCCCGAACTTGACCAGGCGGCGGGGTGTTCGGCGAAGACCTGCGCGTCGATCGCCTCAGCAGCGCGGCGGTATTGACCGGCGAGCCAGTCATCGGCCAGATGCAGATAGATCCGGGTCGACTCGATCGAGGCATGCCCGGCTTGGGCCTGCACCGCCTCCAACGCCATCCCAGCCTCCCGCAGCCGGGTCAGACAGGTATGGCGCAGCTCGTGACACGACGCGTGCGCCAAGCCCGCGCGACGCTTCGCGCACGACAGGATTTCATCGACGCCATAAGCGGAAAGTGGCTGCCCGCGGCGCTGCCCCTTCAACGCCACGAACACCCGATTAGTGCCGGCACCAGCCGGCCGCTCGGCATCCAGATAGGCCCTGACCGCGACGAAGAACCGTTGCGAGACCGGCACGATCCGCTGATGCCCGCCCTTGCCTTCGCCGATGAACACCCGCCGTTCCCCGACCCGCAGATCCTCCAGCCGCAGCCCCAACACCTCGCAACGACGCAGCCCACCCAGCACCATCGCCAGCACCATCGCCCGATCCCGATGCGTGCGCAACGCGGCCAGCAGCGCATCCACCTCAGCGGGGGTGAGGATCCGCGGCAACGTGCGGGCCGAACGAACCAACGGAACACCCTGCCGGGGCCGTTGACGCTCCCTGCGTGTCGGCAGACCCCGCGGCACCGGGTTGATCGCGACATCACCGCGGGCATGCAGATACGCGAACAGCCCCGACACGCTCGACAGACGCCGCCGCAGCGAGCGCGTCGACACGCCACCAACACCATCGGCGATCTGCAACCGGCCGTCCCCGCCGTTGCGCTGCACCGTGATGAACTCCAGCACGTCGGCTGTGCTCACCTCGCCCGGCGCCTTACCAACCACCGCGAAGAAGATCTTCAAGTCATGAGCCGTGGCCAGCACAGTGTTCGGTCGGCACCGCCCCACGACGAACTCCAAATACTCATCCAGCAGCCGGACACCCAGCCTCAACCTCGCCAGACCGCTGGCGTCAACAGACCGAATCAGACACGGATCGACTACAGCCACAGCGGGCCTCCATCTCCACAGACGACAGGCCACCCTGGCCCGCCGAAATGTCCATGAAGATCACCCACATATCAAGCATGTGAGTGCGACTTTCCCGCAACTGCTCGGGGCACCTAAGACGTCTGTGGCCGCCTTAAGGCCGACCAAGGTGTCCGCAATCGCCTGGCGCTTTGGCAGCACCCCTACGGCGACCGGATTTAGTTTGCCGGCGTCCACGTCGGTCGACCGAGAGCGGGCTGTCGCGGGCGCCTGGTTCGTCCGACCGACGGCGAAGGTCAGGCAAGCGCGAGTCCGTCCTACAACCTGCGCGCCCGGTTAGTTGATCTTCGACGGTCCGCACCTAGTCCGCAAGAAGCCCGCAACCCACCATCCGGATCCACCATTGTCACGCTAGTACCAACGCGGCTGTAGCCAGTAAAAGCAGGGCCTTCGGCTGCGTGCAGTTGCGTCCCTGATAGTGGTGTAGCGCGGTAGTCGTGATCTTCACCGGCGTGTCTGCCGGACATGGACGCGGTCATCGCGTGATCTTTCGAGTGAACCTCTCACAGCACCCTCGAAAGGAACATCGCGATGACCGCACCTCACATGATCGACCCTGCCCGCATGTTGGGCCAAGCACTGTCCGACGCGTCGCCGGATTTGATGCGTCACTTGCTGGGCAGCGTGATCAACGCGTTGTTGTCGGCGGATGCCGACGCCGGGCCGGTCTTGCCCATCATGGCCGCGCGGCGTCGCACCTCCCCGCCGTTGGAGGGCGCGCAGCTCGACGGCGCCCGGCTGCGCGGCGCCTCGCTGGTCGGGGCCGACCTACGGGGCATCGTGACCGACGGGCTCGGCCTAGAGGACACGAG
>JALYIL010000049.1 GCA_030775825.1 Actinomycetota bacterium | reverse complement strand
GCGTCGGCCGCGAACCACGACCGTCGCGGGCGTCGCGTCCACACCTGCTCGCCCGTAGCGACGAAACCGGCATCAGGCAGCCGGACCGCCCGGGCAACGGCACACAGATCATGATCACTCTGCATCGACAGCCACTCCACAGCCACCGGAAGGTGAGCCAGCCGATGGATGATGCTGCTCTCGATCAGTCGGCCCCCGCTCGTGGCTGAGGACGTCAGCACGCCATCGAAGTCCAGGACGAGCAACATAGGTGCGGTCACCACTTGCTCCGATGCCCATTCGACTCGGCGGTCAGCCGTGGTCGTCGCTCGTCGTTGCTCCGGCACATCTCGCACGCCGGATCCGGTGCCGGACCGTCCGCCGCGAACACATGGACGTAGAAGTGTTCGACAACTGCCCGTGCGTGCTCCTCGTCGGGGTCGAGTACACCCGCGTTCCGGCGCCTCACCGCGCGGGCAGCTTCGTGACAGTGCCGTCAGCGTGCAGCCGGAACCGAGCCGACGCCGGCAGGAGCCGCTCCTGCCAACCCGAAACATCCAGCGGCAAAGCAGACGCGACCCGCGCCGCCACAGCCGCGTAATGACGATGCTCACGCGACCCGGCCGGGTACCTCGCGGTCCGCTCCAACATCCGGCGGCCGTAGTCCGCCCGAACTGTCGACCGGTCCAGCGCCCGCTTCCTCACGACACCGCCCGCACGCCGTAAGCGCCCCGCACACCGCCGCGGCGCTGAGGCCTAACCAACTGGCCGCCTTCCTCACCCGCCGGCATCCGCAACACAGCCAACAACCGCGCCAAAACGATCGACTGCTGCCGCGCCTCGACCATCGCCGGATGGGCGACCTGATCACCCTTGAAATTCGTAACCGTGACCGGCCCGGACGACGCCTCGACCTCGAGACGGTCCAAACGATCCGCGGTACGGCACGCCTGAAGTAGCAAAAGCTCCTCATGGACGTCAAAATCGTAGGGACCGAGAGCCGCTTTCCACAGCCGACGACCAGCGGAGCCCAGCCCAGACGGGCATTTCGGGGCGCTCACCGGCCCAGCCCAGGGAACGTTTCAGGTCTAATGGAGGGCGAGCCGCTATACGTTGCGGTCGAGGGTTTTGGCACTTCCGGGGTACCCCCCACCCCTTGCCGGGGGTCTGTGGCGGGTGCTGGTGACGGCGCAGGCTGGTCGTGGTTGTGCTGGCCTGCCTTGGCTCCCGGCGTGGGCTGAGTGGCACGCGGGGCGGCTTTGACGCCGTTGGCGTAGTTCATGGGGGAGTTCGGTCAGCCTTCGTCAGTGGCGGGTAGCCAGTCGGCGGCGATGAGTGTTGCGGCGGCGAGGCCGTAGCCGTACCGGGCGATGATGGCGCGGGCGGCGCTGCGGTACTCCTGCGGTGTGCGGAGCGGACGTCCGGCGAGCTTGTCTCCGAGTGCGAGCATTGCGGCTGTGGCGATGGAGTCAGCGTCGCCGCCGCTTGCGAGGGCGAAGTCGTGGAATGTGTTCATCGTCCTGCCTGCCCTGCGTTGAGTTTCGCCATCGCGGCTTCCATCGCAACTCGGCGTGCGGCCGGCAGGCTCGCGATGTCTGCGAGGCGTTTGGCGTCGGCGGCCTGTTCCCCGGCTTTGAGGGCGTCCTCTTGCGGGTTGACCCCCGCGGTCGACGCCCACGTGCTCATGCGGCCTATGGCGTCATCGAGCCCGATGTGAGGCATGATCACATCGGGCTGGTGAGCGTGCTCCTCGAAGATGCCGTGCACGGCAGCGGGGTCGGGTTCGGCGGCTACGGCGTGGCGGATGCGGTACGGCAGTTGCATCAGCAGCTTCGGGTCGATACCGCTGGCCGTGAACACGGGCAAATCGGATTGGCCGCCTTGGAACATCTTCGGCACTGGCACACCGGAGGCCTTCGCCATGTCGTAGGCGGGTGAGCCCTTCATGTCCTCCTCGAGCGGGTTCGGACCGTATGGGTCGAGGGTGACCTTGCGTAGCGGGTTGAACACGCTGGTCTGTGTCTGCATCATGCGGCTGCGTCCTTCGTCTGTCGGGTGACGACCGCGGCTTCGATGACGCCGCGGTCGAATCTCCAATTGCCGCGAGCGCCGCGGCGTCCCATGAGCTCGACGGTGAGGCGACGGATGTGCCGGTCAGTGATGCTGAGCATGCGTGCCGCCTCCTTCGAGCCGATCGTCTCTGTGGGATCCGATAGTGGCGCGGGAGCAGCCCAGCGGACATCGTCATGTCCGCTGGGTGCGGACATCGACGCGCGGATGTCGTTCGCTGCCCGCGCGTAGGTGTCGATGATTTCGATGACTCCCGGAGGTACCCGGATACCTCCGTCGCGCTCTCGCGCTGCCTTGAGACCCAGCGTGATCAGGCTGTGGATGTGGATCACAGCTGAGCCTTGCGCGAGGACAGCTTCGGCGCCGATGCGTTGGATGGGCGGGGGCAGCATCATCAAAACCACGCCGTCCGTGGTGTCTGCGACGGCGGCTCGGGCTCGTAGGGCAGCAGCGCACCCCGGATAGGTGGCAGCCCTACGCGGTGATCGTTATCGGCAGCGACGAGCTCAGCGAGGGGAACGAACGCGCGGCACCCGTCGCAGAACGCCGCGCCTGACTCGTCGAGCACGACCCGCTGGCCCCAAAGTCGCGCCACCCGGCCCGAAACGACCGTCTGCCGCGCGGTGCCGGGTATCCACACCCGGACGTCCTCGTACACGTCATCGGTTGTGACGGGTGGCGGCCACTCACCGCCGGCGAGGACACGTCGAGCGCCTGGTGCGCGCGGGCCTGCCTGGTTACTCATCGCGCCATGCCCACTCGTCGAGGCTTTCCTGCCGCCGCTTGCGTCGCTCCGCACGAGACGGAATGGCCTCAGCAGCGCATCGCGGGCAGCCCGTGCCGCGTGGCGTGACCGGCACGCCCGGATGCGTCCTGCACCTGCACTTGCTGACCGGGTCCGTCATGACTGCTCCGGTCGTCGGTGGGCAGATCATGACGCTGCCTGCCGATGCGCTGGGCACGGCCCGGAGTTGAAGCCCGCTCGTCGCTGGCATTCGCGGCACGACGGTCCGCTAGTACCAGCTCCTATAGGTGCGCTTTTCCAGTCCCGTCCCGTCCCGTCCCCCTGGGTTTCATCGCGGGTTTCGTTCTGGGTTAGCAAGTGGGTTTCTGCCGACGTCTCGCTAACCCACTTGGTTTGCCGTTGGCTTTCCGACTGGGTTAGCGACTGGGTTTCCAAGTGGGTTCTTTCGCGTCCTGGCCCGGCCGGTCGACCACCACGAGAACCGTTCCGCTTGCTCGTTTCCTGGCGGGCGATCACCTGCTCGCGAGTGCGCTGATAAAGGCCGTGGTGCCGGATGACGTAGCAGTCGCCGTCGTCTGTCCAGAAGCCAGCGTCGAGGAGCTCAGGGACCGCCTCAGCGCGCTTGGAGACCCGCGGAAGGTCGTCCTTCGGGATCCGCAGATCGAGTAGTTTCCGGTTCGACCAGACCAGACCATCGGTGTGCAGCCGGCACGCGGCATCGGTGAGCCGCCAGCAATCGTCCGGATAGTCGTCAGATAGGCGTGTCCACGTCACCAGAGCATCGCCCCGCTCCGGAACTCGACGACGCAACCGGCGAGCTCTAGTGCCGCCGCAACCTTGTCGATCGCCTGTTTGGGGATCTTGTAGGCGTGGATCCGGTGGTCGTACTGGAATTCACAGCCGGCCGCTTTGATCGCGGGGTGAACGTGGCTAACGGGTCCTCGGACGATGCCGCTGTGCCGGGTTTCGTCGATCGGGATGCGAGGCCGCGGCTTCTGCCGCTTGGCGGCGCTCATATCGTGTCCGCGTCGCGAAGTCGATGTAGCTCTGCCGCGCGACCCATGTACGGGCGACCGCCGCGGGCCCAGTAGGCCATGCTCGCGATGCAGCGGCTGCACGCTCGGCATTTGTACGGGCACGGCGTGTAATCGGGCTGGCGGCGCCGCTCAAGCTCGGCATGCTCCGGGTTTCGCAGGACAGATGAGACGCCGGTCATGATCGACGTCCAGGCGTCGCCCTCGTCCTGGACGCCGCTTGCGTATCCGCGTTCATATCCCGCGGGAAACCCGAGTCGATACCCCGCCTCGAACTCGCTCTGATCTAGACTGGAGTCGGTCGTGGCGACCAGCGCGGCGGCGGCGGGGACTTCGGTCCCCGCTTCGTCATTCATGCCGCACCAGCGCCGAGGCTGCGCAGCTCACGCTCAGCGACCTCGGCAGCCCTTGTGTGCTCCTGGGCCTTGCGGCGGTTCTGGCGGGCCTTGAGTGACATCCGCAGCATGTGTGCTCGCTGCAGGTCGTCGATCCTGCGCTCGAGTTCGTCGCCCGCGGCGTTGGGGCACGCTGCGAGGGCTTCTCGCTCGAACTTAGCGCGGAGGCCATTTCGAGCGTTGGCCGTGAGCGACCGGCGGTCTGGTGTCTTGGCGAGGCGGGTGGCGTTCGCTATGCGTGCGATGAGCGCGCGCTCTTCGGGTGTCCGTGCGGGCACGAGGATTCCTTTCGGAATCTCGGCGCGCCACCTTCATTGCCGAGTCTGGCCCCAAACGAACGGGGCGAGCTTCTCTGTGCTCAAGCGTAGTAGCGCACCGACTAGCTGTCGCGCGACTCGCCCGAGTTCATGAACTGATCGAGTTCGGACCGGGCACCGAGGTCGCGACCTCGACGGGCTCCGAACGCTGACCCGAGCTTCCGCATTGCGGGGTCTGGATCGCGGGGTATGTCACGCGACGAAACCTCGCCTTGTTGTGTTGCGAGCCAGTGAGGCTCAAAGTGCACCGGTTTGTCGCACGGGCAATTGACGTCGTCAGTCTGGACATCAGAGACCTCGTCGAGCCACGTGGCCCGCCAGCCGTTGTCTTTGGCGTATCCGGTTCTCGACGCCAGCCACTTCCGTCCGGCCATCGGGACGACGACGGCCAACAGGTGCCACTCGGTTCGACCGCAGTGCAACGAAGCTTGGACGCGCGGTCTCATGTCGGTAGTCACTCGCGCGCCGGCACCGTCAATTACGAGGCCGAGCAACGCGCTAGCGGGGATCGCTGCCTCGGTCACAGCTTGTCGCCGAGCGCGAGACGTCTATGCGCGTCGCGGGCTCGTTCGTCGGCCTTGCTCGCGCCGTAGCGGCGGAGCATCTGCGGGGATTTCCAGCCCATGATCCGCATGAGGTCGGTCTCTCCGCCGCCTTCGCTCAGCCAACGGTGCGCGGCGGTGTGCCGGAACTGGTGCGCGTGCAGCCCGTCGATCCCGACCGCCGTACCGCGGCGTCGGAGCATCTGAGCGATGCCGTTGGCCTCAAGGTTGCCCTTGCCCTTCTCGGCCAGCCACAAGCCGCTCAGGCCCGCGCGGCGGTCTTTCCCGCGGGCTCGCAGGTAGCGACCGAGCGCGAGAGCGGTGGCCTGCCCGAATGGCAGTGAGCGGCCGCGGCGACCCTTGCCGATGACGTGACAGACCCCGGCGTCGAAGTCGACGTCATCAACGCTCAGGCCGCCGATCTCCCCGAGCCGCCCGCCCGTGTCGACCAATAGCCGGATGATCGCGTTGTCGCGCCGCGAGACCATGTCGTTGGCCTTGCACGAGTCGAGGACGGCGCGCATCTGCTCCATCGTGAGCACGGGCACGGGTTGCTCGGGCACGATCGGAGCGTCAGCGCCGGCCATGGGGTTCGCTGATATCTCTTCCTCGCGTACCAGCCACTTGAAGAACTGCTGCAACGCCCGGAAGTCGACGGACACCGTCGCGGGCTTCGCCTGGGCCAGCCGGTGCG
>JALYIL010000048.1 GCA_030775825.1 Actinomycetota bacterium | reverse complement strand
CAGCGCAACGCAGCCCGACGGCCTGGACCGTCAATCGAGGCGAAACCCGATCTTGAGCGTGACCTGGAACCACAGCACACTTTCAGCCAGATGCCCACGGGTCGAGATAACCTCGAACCATTCGACGTGGCGCAACGATTCAGAAGCCTTGGCGATGGCGATACGGATGGCGTCAGTAATGTCGATCGTGGACGAGCCGGTGACTTCGATCGACTTGTAGACGTGCTCGGACATGGCACCTCCTCTGGTAGATGCAGCGACCGGACGGACGCGAACATACCGCGTCATTCGCACGAATGGGTGAGCTGAGCGATCGCGAGCTTGGCGACTCCCGAGAGGCCACGGTGCCGGCGGGATACAAGATTCTCAGCGCTGTGTTCGGCGATCGAGCAGCGTCCGAGGCCAAGCAAGCTCGTGTAGGTTCCCCCTCGCGCTGACACGTTGACGCGGTCCACGCGCTGATAGGAGGAGGCGGTCACGGTTACTCGAGTTTTTCGACGTATCCGTCGGTCCCGTGCACGCGGATTCGTTGGCCGTTCTGGATCAGCTGGGTGGCGTGCTCGACGCCAACCACGGCGGGCAGGCCGTATTCGCGGGCGATGACTGCGCCGTGCGTCATGACGCCGCCGACCTCGGTCACCAGTCCCTTGATCGTGACGAACAGCGGTGTCCAACTCGGATCCGTGAAGGTCGTGACCAGAATGTCGCCGGTATCGAGGTCCGCGTGTGCCATGTCTAGTACGACGCGGGCGCGCCCCTCTACGGTCCCGGCAGATACGGGTAGGCCGGCCATCGCGCCTACCGGCAGTCCCTCGCGGTGGTAGGTCCCGGTGATCGTCTCGCCGTCCGAGGTGAGCACGCGAGGCGGCGTGCGCGACTGGTATGACCTGAACGCCTCCTTGCGCTCGGCGATGAGCTGGGCGTCGGCGCAGGCGGTGCGCACGACTTCGCGGAGCTCGGCGACGGTGAGGTAGAAGATCTCGTCCTGCACGCCGATGACACCCGCCCGCACGAGGCGCTCCGCCTCCGCGAGGAGTGCCTGCTTGTAAACGAAGTATCGGCTAACGATCCCGTACTTCGGGTACTCCCGGTATCCGGTGAAAGTCCGCACCCGGTCGATCATCTGCTCGGTTTGTCCGGCCTTCGTCTCCCCGTCCGGCAGGGTCTGCAAGCGGCCCAGCAGATCGCGCTGTCTGGCGGCGGCCTCCCGCTGCCCTTGCTCGAAGCGCCGATTGGCGGCGCCGGGCTCGAAGTTCGCGACGTTGCCGAGGATGATCGGCAGCAGGGTGGTTGGCCGTTCGCTCCACCGCGGCCGGGTGATGTCGATCTCGCCGGCGCAGCGCATGCCGTAGGTGTCCAGGAACCCCTGGATGGCGTCGCGCGCTTCGCGGCCACCGACGAGCGCGAGTAACTCGTCGAGGAAGCTCTCGTCGGTGACCCTCGCCAGGAAGGTCACCACCTCCGGGTGCGGTCGGATCGCGTCCGCGACGTCGAGCAACGCCAGACCCATCTGCGAGGTGATGTTGTTCGGGACGGACTGGGTGAGCATGTCGGCGGCGTTAGTCTCACCCAGCCATTCGCGCATGTGCTCGTTGAGCCAGGCGCTAGCGTCCATCGCCGTCATGAACACCTGCGTGCTGCGTGGATCGAACAAGATGCGCTGCATCTCATCGATGTCGGCCAGGATGAAGTCGAGCAGCTCCGCTCCCGTAAGCGCCGCGATGTTGCCCTTCAGGGCGGCGATCGAGGCCTGGCTGCGCTTGATCAGCTCGTCGACGAGGGCCGGGTCGGCCTCGATCGGTGCCGGTGCCGCAGCGCCACCAGCCGGGGCTGCGGCGGAGTCCTCGTCCGCGAGCGTCGGGATGAAGCCTCGGTCGACGACGGTCTGCAGCGCGTCCCCGATGAGCGGATCGCCCTGCCGCCACATCGCCACAAGCACGGCGCGTTTGGCCGGCGAGGCCAGTTCACGGGAGATGTCGACGAACAATCGACCTCCCGCCGCATACATCGGCCGTCGCGCGGTCAGCTGCCACAGCGACAGGCCCAGCGGTCTCATGGCATCGGTCATCATCTGCTGGTGCCCGACCGAGATGTAGACGTGACTGTCGGCGTCCTGGGGCTCCGGGACGGGGAACAGCGTGGTGATCGGCCGGCTCTGGACGAACTGGAAGCCGTCGTCGACCAGGCACCACTCAATGTCCTGGGGGCGGCCGAAGTGGGCCTCGATCCGCCGTCCGAGCCGGACGAGTTGCACGACCTGCGCATCCGTCAGCGTTGGCTGTCGCTGCCGCTCGGGTTCGATCGACCGTTCTCCGGTCCCGCCGGATGGCAGCGCCTGTAACGCGCGTCGCTTGGTGGCGATCGTTTTCGCGACAACCTCCCCGTCACGCACCCTGTAGACATCGGCGTTCACCAGCCCGGAGACGAACGCCTCGCCGAGACCAAAGCACGCCTCCACCAAGGCGATCTTCCGGTTGCCCGTGACGGGGTCGGCCGTGAACAGGACGCCCGCTGCCTGCGGGAAAACCATCCGTTGTACGACGACGGCCATGCGGAGCTGGCGGTGCTCGAAGCCGCTCTGAAGGCGGTAGGTCACGGCTCGTTCGGTGAACAGCGACGCCCAGCACCGGCTGATGTGCGCGAGGACGGCCGTCAGCCCCACAACATTGAGGTACGTGTCCTGCTGGCCAGCGAAGGAAGCCGTAGGCAGGTCCTCCGCGGTCGCACTCGATCGGACGGCATAGGCGGCCGGCGCGCCGTGCACAGCCAGTGACCTGGCGATCACCGCCGTCAGATCACCGGGGATAGTGACCTGCTCAATGGTCCGGCGGACTTCCGCGCTGAGCAGGCGGATCGCCGCCTGGTCGTCGGGCCACATGCGTGAGAGTCGGCTGAGTTGATCGTCGACCCACGGCACGGTGGACATAGCTCGCGCAAAGGCGTCCGTGGTCACGCAGAAACCCGCCGGCACACCGATGCCGTCGATCCGTGACAACTCTGCAAGGCCGGCGCCCTTGCCGCCGACGGCCGTAGCCCGGGTCCGGTCGATCTCCCCAAGGTCCAACACGTAGCGGCTCATCGGCCCATCTCCCTGGAGCTGACCCCAACCCCACTCGTTGTCGTCCAGCACCAGCGATCGAGTATGCGCCGAAAATCAGCGCCTCATGAGGTCGCCTCATCTGGTAGAAATTGGAGGTGGCGGGGGAAGCGTCTCAGCCCGCACGACTACCCGCCTGCGGTCGGAACTCGCTCGGCTCAGTCGAGGATTCCGATGGCTCGTAACCCGGTCAGTAACTCCTGTGCCACCACCTCAGGGGCATACTGCTGCCGCAATCGCGAGGCCTGTGGTGCGGCCGCTGCACGCGCCGCGGCTGGGTCGGCGGCGATCGCGCGCAGCGCCTCTGCGGCCGCAGCCACGTCGGGCTCCATCCACACTGCCCCCGGGATCGCGTGGCAGTCCACCAGCCGCCCAGGGATCAGCGCCGACGCCTCGGGGTCTAGGTATTCCAGCGGTGCCCCGTAGCTTGTGGTTACCACCGGCAGCCCGCCACTGCGGCGTCGAAACAGCCGAGATCCCACCCCTCACTGTGTGGCAGAGAAAGCCAGGCGCTGCTTCGAAGCGGCAAGCCCGCAAGTTCCGTGAAGCTGATTCGGTCGGTGATCAGGTGCACCCGCGGCGGTGAGCCGTGGCGGCGCAGGACGTCCATCGTCGACCACGATGACTGGTAGCGACGTGACTGCGGTCCGGCTGGCGCGGGCACGTCTGGGTCGATGTGGGGTGACGTGAGCAGCGCCAGCATGACGTCGTCGGCGGCAGTGAACGCGCGGGCGAAAGCCTCGATCGTCGTGCCGGGCTGCTTGCGGTGGCGCCACGAGGCGACCGAGTGCACCAGCAGCGTGTCCGCTGCGCAGAACTGGTCGAGCCAGGAGTCGTCACTGCCGTCGAGTCCGCCGTCGTGCGCGTGCGGCACGACAAGGACCGGCACCTTGACGCCATTGGCTCGAAACGTCTCGGCGTTCCAGCGCGTCGGCACCACGACGGCGTCGAACCGGTTGAGCAGCTGCGGCCAGTGCGCCTGAAGTACCTCGTGCTCCCACACGGTATGGACCACGAGGGGCACGCCGCGCGGGCGCAGGTGCTCCACGCGTTCGGCGATCTCCGGCGTCGCGTGCACGATCACGACGTCGGGCTCGATCGTGCGCCCGCGCAGCGCGCCGAGGTCGATCTCGGTCGGCTGGTCGGCGCTGAGCAACGGCGCGTCCTGGCTCCACCGAATCGGCGACCACGAGACCGTGCAGCCGATCGCGTTGAGCCCGAGCATGAGCCGGCGAGCGGCGACGCCGTATCCGGTCATCCCCTGATCGGCGACGTAGTGGACGCTCGGCGCGTCGCGATTGCCCATCAGAACAGCCCATGTTCGGGCAGATACGGACGCGCGAGGACCGCCAGTGGCGTGTCGGCTGTCGCGAGGTAGCTCTCGGTGGCATCGAGCGCGCTGAACGTGCTGAAATCGCGCCGCCGGGCGCTCCACCACAGGTGCGCGCACATGTGCACGGACAGCGTCATGTCGAGGCTACCTGGCACGTAGGGTTCATCGAGCAACGCCGCCATCCCGGCCACAGTGTGGCCGAACGGGTGAAACGTCTGCCGCGGCTGCACCTGCACCTCGTCAGGTAGCTGCGCTGCCAGGCGGGTGGCCAGCCGGCATGAGTGTCCAGACCAGGTGCCGTCCATCGCTGCGATGATCTGTTCGCGCCAGAGCGCGACGAACTGCGAGCCCGGTTCAGCCATGATCAGCGCGTTCGACACCGAGGCTTCAGGGGCCGGGCGGTCCGGGTACTGGACGTCGGCTTCCGCGCCGATCACGGCCGGGGCGCGCCGCAGGTGGTCGGGGATCTCCGCGAGGAACAGCGTGTCGATGTCGGCGTAGAGGCCGCCGTCGGCAGCGAGAATGTCGAGGCGGATCACGTCGGACTGGTGCGCGTATCGGTACTCACCGGCTCCGGTCTCGGGAAGGTCGGTCAGCGCCCTGATGCGGTCAACTGTGACAAGGGGCCGGGCGAGGTCCCAGTAGATGCCGTAGGGCAGTTCGTCGACGTGCAGCACGATCTCGTCGGGGGCAACGGCGCGTCGGCATGACTCGATGGCCAGATACTGCAGCAGATGAAAGGGTTCGTCCTGTGGACGCAAGCCGAAGACGAAGTGCGCCACCCGCGGGATCACAGCGACCGCGCCTCCTCGTTGTCGTGCCCATTGCGCCGGCACCCACGGGCAACGGCCTGGCGATGCGGGTCTCGTCGTTCGTGACCGCGGCCGCCGTCCATCATGACGTCCACCTCATCGTCGTGCCGACTGCGGGGGCGACTCGAACACCCCCGCCGCCGGCGGGCGTCCGAACCACCACGCTCTCGCCTCGCGACCCCGCCGACCCGCGCGAGGCGATGGCGTGGATCGCCGACCCGCAATGGCGCGAGCGGTACGCGTTGCTCGCCCCGGTGCTGCCGGTGGTGCGCTGCGCTCCGCCATCGATGACTGATGAAGTCGAGGCGGTGCTCGGCCAGTGGCGCCCCGACGCGGTGCTCGCCTGCAGGCTGGCTATGGCGGTGCTCGGCCTGGCTCTGGCCGAGCGGTTCGACGCCGCGCTGCTGATCGACGCCGATGACGACGATGCGCAGTACCACCTCAGCCGAGGTGAGGCGGCTGCGGCCAGCGCGGTCGACCGGGTGGCTCGGCTGTGCCTTCC
>JALYIL010000047.1 GCA_030775825.1 Actinomycetota bacterium | reverse complement strand
CAGATGCGCCGAGTACCCATTCTCGGCTGGTATGCAATCCACGCCGAGGTCGCTACAGTCCCCAGCAGCCATATTGCAGAGTCGTAGGGGGTCTCCATGTTCGTCAGCGTGATTCACCACATCAATGATCCCGAGGGTTTCGAGGCAGCAGAGGAGAGGGCGCTCGAAGCCGGGCTGCCATCGAACGTGGCGTTGCCAATCCATGCGGCTACGAACGATCACACGACCGGCATCTGCATCTGGGAAGGCGAGTCTGTCGAGTCCGTGCGCGAGGTGGTTGAAGCCGCGGTCGGGGCCTGGTCAACGAACGAATACTTCGAGATGCACGTAGACGGCCTCGTCCCGACCCTTTCGGCCTAGACCTGAGGCGTCCGCAGATCGGCATGACCGCGCTCGGACAGGCGGCATGGGCGGATTGGCCTGGCGATCGCCGAGAACGGTCACTTGGCGAGGCGTCGCCAGCCACCGGCCCGGTTGTTAGCGATGACCGATCGGAACAGGGCGAGCAGCGCATCGTGATTGATGTCGTCACCTTGGCGGATCTGGACTGCCTTCGCGGTGACATTGTCGAAGCCCTGGTTGATGACTCCACTCGGATCGGAAACGGTCGGGTCGTAGATGAACACGTTCACGTGGGTCTTCGCCGCGAGCAGGGCGCAGACGTTGCCGTTGAGCACGAAGTAGGGCTGCACGGATCGTTTGATGGTCTCTTCGACGTCGGCGTCCGCGGCGTGAACGAGATCGCGAACCGTCTGGCAGACGTCCCGTTGCCACTCTGGTAGCCGGTTTATGTAGTCATCAACCCGAGGATCACGATGTGCACTCACGTCCCCGAGACTAGAGAACCCGGTTGGTCAGTGGCTGGGCCCTCGCTCGGATCCTCGTACTCCCACCGCGGCAGATGCAGATAGTGCCGCTACGCGGCAAGCGGATGATGCCACTCCGCGGCAGATGCCATGAATTGCGGATGGGGTCTGGTTTCCAACTGACTCGCGACACGGAACTCGGCTGTGGCACATATCAACTGATCGTGGCATGATGGGTTCATGAATGCCACATTGGTTCTTGGTCAGCAGGGTCGCTTGGTGATTCCGGCTGAGGTTCGGGCAGCACTTGGCCTAGCGCCGGGTGATCGGCTGCATCTTCACCTGGCCGGTCCCCGACTCGTGCTCGAACGTCAAGAGGACGCCATCGCCGAGTTGCGCCAGCTCACGGCGACGGTGCCGAGAAGCCGTTCGCTCGTCGATGAGTTGCTCGCCGAGCGCCGCCTCGCCGCTGCTGAGGAATGACCGTCTTGGATGCATCCGCGATCTTGGCGCTCATGCACAACGAACCGGGTGCTGACCTTGTCGCAGCCCATCTGGACTCCGGCGTGCTGGGCGCAGCGAATCTTGCCGAGGTAATCGGCAAACTCGTGGATGCCGCCATCGATGTGGGCCGAGTGCGCGAGTTGCTCGCAGCCTCAGGCGTCGCGGTCGAGCCGGTTCTCGAGCAGGACGCCGAACTCGCCGGCGCGATGCGTTCCCTCACCGGCGGACGCGCGCTCTCTCTGGGCGATCGCTGCTGCCTGGCCCTGACAGTGCGCAGTGAGCCACCCGACGTCTTGACTGCCGACCGCGCATGGGCTGACCTGGACCTGCCAATTCGCGTCCATCTCATCAGATAGCCCAGGCGTCAACACATGCACACTCCGCAAGCAGATCCGTGCGGCCAGCACGCGGCTAGCAGTGGAAGGTCCGGATCAAGAGCTGGAGGTCTTCGTGCGAGCCTGTCGATGTAGGCCATAGCCGTTCGTCGTCATAACGAGCGCCGGCACCAGGCCGGTGCATCTCGGAGGAGAAATACCGTGAGCACCTTTATCCTGACATTCCGCGGCGCCACCGACCGCACCCTGTCCGAGGCCGACGGAGCCGCGTGGATGGCGTGGTTCGGCGAGCTCGGCTTCGCGATCATTGACGCCGGCAGCCGGGTCGGTGCCACGAGCACCCTAGGGACCGCTCCCTCAGCAACCGCGGTGACCGGCTACACGATCGTCCAGGCGGATGACCTCGACGCCGCATTGGTGCTCGCCAACGGCTGTCCAGGGCTGTCGCAGGGCGGCGGCGTCGAAGTCGGCGAGCTCATCGCGATGTAAGGCATGGCCAGCCCGGCGAGACAACCAACCAACGATGAAACGAGCCTGTCAGCGGTAAGAGAGTCCTTTGCGCTTGCTTCCCGAGGAGCCCGGCGGACGGATCAGCCGCCCAGGTGCTCGGCGCGCATCCGCCAAGCATCGGCGATTAGCTCCTGCAGTCTCCGCACTCCGATCTTGTTCAGACGCACCATGACCAGCGGGAGCCCGTCATAACCAGGCGTGGTGAAGAACTTCTCCGGCTCGCCGAGCACCAGTGCCTGCTTCTCGGCTTCGTCACCCACGTACAGGACGGCTATGTCGGTACGGATGTGTCGACCGCGGCCGGGGACCCGCTGGGGGTAGGACCAGACGAAGCCACGTCCGCCGGCACGGAAGTCGAACCCGTCGCTGGGGATCTCAACGACGTCGGGCAGTGCGGCGGCTATACGCCGCACGTCGTGCTCCTCCGCCACGAGGTTCATCTTCGTGTCAGCGGCAGATTCGGTCGGGGTCGGGTCGAGCTCGACGACACGGCATTGCGGGTCTCATTGCCTCAATTCCAGCAAATCCTCGGCTTCAGTCGTCGTAGTTCCGGACTACATCATTCGAGCGTACGGAGTAGCGACGCCACGACCTCGGTCTTGCATAGGGTGTACGTCTCGCGGTCGATGTCGGCCTGCTGAGAGAGGCTCACCTTGACCGCTTCGTAATGCTGACGAGCCTCCGGGCTATGTCGGAGCAGATCTCGCAACCGGCCATAGTCTCGCCACTGGCTGCCCTCGCGGTCGACAACGTGCAGGTGGCCCACCCGATGCCACGGCTGGCTCTCCAGGACGAAGACGTACCCGCCGTGGCTGCCAGCATCGCCACGGCAAATCCACCCCACGGACTCCAGGCGCGATTGGACTACAGAGATCGGGTTACTTGCATCGAGGCCGACCGCCAGGTCAATGATCGGCTTGGCAAGCAGGTCGAGTACCGAGGACGAACCGACCGCCTCAACACTCGCCGTCAGACCGCAGAGGGCATCCGCGACAAGGTCTCGTAGCTTGGCCCCGGCCAGGAGCCATGCCTCAGTCGTTCGACTGAACCGGAGGTCGGTGTAGTCGAGCCCAAGTCCTGCCGCGACGAGTGCCTCCACAATTGAATCGTCCCAGACAGCGCACGGGCGGCGGCAAACATCCCACGTTTTAAAAAGTCAAGCGGCGGCGTAGTTGTGGTGTGCCCATGCGGTCTTCTCGTCGTAGACGGTGCGGTGTTTCAGGCAGCCGTGCAGGATGCCGACGTGGCGGTTGGCG
>JALYIL010000046.1 GCA_030775825.1 Actinomycetota bacterium | reverse complement strand
GCCTTCGGCACGCCCTCAGCAGCCAGCCTCCTGATCAGCGCCCAGTCCTCCAAAGTGATCACTCCTCAATCGTCGAGTGCTCACTTTTCACCGCCGAAACTGTTCAGTTTTCGAGCGCCGTCGACAGGAGGAGCCGGGCGAACGGCGGAATTGTCGGCGGATTCTTCGAGGGAATGCCGATGGTGCTGCCGCACACCAAGGGGGCAAAATCTGGTAACGAACGGATCAACCCGCTCGTGTTCTTGCCTGATGATGCCGACCCTTCGACCTGCTACATCTTCGCCTCGAAAGCGGGGGCTCCCAGGAACCCTGATTGGTATACAACGTGGTCGCGAATCCGAGGGTCACCGTCGAGTCGGCCGCGAAAGCTCGAAGCGACGGCGTCTGAACTTCACGGCGCGCAACGCGACGAGGTCTACGCCACAGCGGCGGCAACGATCGCCTGCTCGAGGTCATTGCCTCACTGCGTGACTCCGCCGAGCTTTACCGTCGATGGTCTCAGGCTTATAACCGGGAGACGGGCGAGATATTCGCACCGAGCATTCAGAGATTGCGCGCCTGTCCATCGCCCGCGAGAGCTACCCGGCGGTTGAATTACTCGCTCGCCACTTGCAGCCCAGCCCCGGGACGCTGCACTCCTATACTCCCGTCTAAGCTCGCGGTGCGGTACCCGCATGGACTCGCCGCTGGACTCGCCGCCCACCTACGACCACTTAGCGCAGCCGGTAGACGCGAATGGCAGTCTCGCTGAACAGCGACTGCCGCTCAGTCGAACTGTAGCGTTCAGCAATACGTTTGAAAGCATTCCACAGTGTCCGGTACGAGCCGGCCCCGAGGTCGGGCGGCGCGTTGCTCTCGAAAAGGCATCGAAGGGGGCCGAATGTGTCGATTGCGTGGTGAAAGTATCGTCCAGTCGCATCCGCAAGCTGTTGGGAGGACGGTAGCTTCTCGCCGTCGGCCCAACCGAAGCCGGTGAAGAACATGTTCATACCGCCCAGTTTCACCACGACGTTCGGCTCGCGGGAGAGCATACGTAGGTTCTGGGTCCATTCCTGCCAGACTTCGTCGCGGCGACCGGCCCATGGCCCGACCCCCACCGGTGTCGCGAGGTGATTCAGCACGAAGGTCAGTTCCGGAACGGCGCGGACGGTGTCGATCAGATCTGGCAGCTGGAAATGGAGTATCCACACGTCAAAGGTCAGACCTCGTGCCGCAATTTGCCGGAGACCGTCGCGGACCTCGGGTTGCACAAGGCGCCGTTCGTCGACGAACGTCCTCAGGTCCGCGGCCATCATTTGGCGAATACCCTTGAAGCGGGTTGGGGCGGCTGCCACGTGCGCGTCGAGCACCTCCCCGACGGCCTGGCCGAGTCTGAGGTCGGCGTGGCTCACGATGCCTGCGGCAACCCGGGTAGGTAGGCCCAACTTCTCTGCGTGCTCCGCAATCGAATTGACGTATTCGGTGTCGCAGACGGGCTGAAGATGGGCGGGACCAGACCGGCCATACGGATCGTAATCATCGATGTGTGACTCGACGAATACCGTGGCCTCGACATTGTGTCCGTCGGCAAGGTCAGCGCCGAGTTCGGGCAGTAGGTATGGGCCACCGGGCATGGGAAAGTCGCCTCGCCAGAGGTGGTGATGCGCGTCGACGATCGGAAGCCCCGGATCAAGCACGTCCTCTCTGTTCTCCGGTAGGGCCGACACGGATTCCCTCCTGGTGCGCGACCTGCATTCATGAGCAGATCCCTTGTCCGCTGGGCAGCGAACCTAGCAGCCGGCCGCACGCAAGCTTAACGCCTATGTGACGGCGTGTCGCAATGAGCGAAATGGCGACTCTACTGTGCTCAGGCGTGCGTGGACGTCGGGCGTCGCTGGCGATGCGGGATCGACCGCCAGACACGGAGCGCGAGCGCGTTCCATTAAGTAGGACGAAGTATTCGGCGTCTCGTGACCTGGAGAGACACGATGGGCTCCCGTACGTGACCTCGGCCGAATGGAGAATGAGTCTTGCCTACGCAGTGGAACCCCGCGATCGCCCTTGCTGACGTTGCAGACAACACGGAGACCGATACGACTTCTGCGTATGCGCGCTTGCTCGACGAGTGCCCGGTCGGCCGCATCGACGTCCACGGGACATGGGGCATCTTCGGTTACGACGAAGTACTCGCGGCTGTCACCGATGTGAAAACGTTCAGCAGCGTAACCCCGGTGGCAGGGGCGACCCGGATGATTCCGCTCGAGTCGGACCCGCCTGAGCACACGCCGTACCGACGAATGATCAATCCGTTCTTCACCGCGGAGAAGATGGCCGAGCTGGAGCGGGACATTCGGCCGTTCGCGGGGCAGATGCTGGATCAGCTCGTTGGCCAGGGCCCGATCGATTTCGTTGCACAGTTCGCAAATCCGTTCCCAGTTCGCACACTGTGCAAGTTCCTGGGAGTGCCGGACGACGACTGGCAGATCATCAATGACTGGCACCGTGGGTTGGTGGAGAGATCCGGAAGAAACGAACCCGGTCGTCCGAAGCGGGACGCACTATTCCAGGAGATCATGCCTTATCTGCTGTCGGTGATTCAGGAACGCCGGCTGGCTTTACGAGATGACGACATCATCAGCGCGATCCTCTCCGGCAATATCGACGGTGATCCGCTCCCGGACGAGGCAGTCATCGGTTACATCATCCTGCTCCTCGTCGCCGGGCACGAGACAACCACGAATGCGCTGACCAGCATCGTGTTCCGGCTTGCCCAGGACCAGGAATTTCAGGGCTATCTGAGAGCGCATCAGGAGCGGATCCCTGATGCCATCGAGGAATCCCTCCGGATCGACTCTCCTACGCAGGCGATGCAACGCAAGTGTCTGCGAGACGTCGAGATCGGCGGCGAGTTGATCAAGGCAGGGGATTACGTGCACCTGAACTACGGATCAGCGAACGTAGACCCGAGTCACTGGACGGACCCAGCAACGTTCGACGTCGACCGTGCCGACAAGCGGCATCTGGCGTTCGGACGTGGCGTTCACCAGTGCTTCGGTGCACCGCTGGCGCGTCTGCAAATTCGAGTGGTACTCGAGGAACTGCTGACGCGTACGGCAGCGTTTTCCGTCGCTGGCGAGGTTCATCGCCACACGTGGCCCTCCTACGGCTCGGATAAGCTCGTACTCTCGCTCGAAGCCGTCAGCTGACGACGACTGCCTCAGTGGGTGAAACGTAACCGCATGTCGACGACGATGTGAGGCGCCTCCGGTGATATATCGGACCGTGTCTCTGCCAAACGGGCTACATAACCGGGTTACCGGGCCAGTTGACCTCGAGGAGTTGCAGGAATGGTGATGGTGTCACAAGAAGACCTGCGGTTTGCAGTTCCGGAACCCGAGCTAACCGCGCAGCAGATAATTCAGAGGGCGAAGGACTTGCAGCCCTGGGTGCGTCGCGAAGCCGAAGCTTCGGCTGAACGCGGTACGTATTCGCCAGAACTTCACGATGCTTTTCTCGATGCTGGTTTCTACCGCATCCTGCAGCCTCGCCGATTCGGCGGTTACGAGTTCGACGTCACGACATTCTTCAAAGTGATAATCGAGATCGCGCAGGGCGATCCTGGGTCGGGGTGGTGTCTCTGCTTGGGGGCCGGGCACGCGATGCAGGCGGCAGCCCATTTCCCGGTTGACGTCCAGGCCGAGCTGTTCGGCGCCAAAGGTTATTTCATCGCACCATTTTCTGCAGCTCCGCGGGGGCTCGCCACTCGCGTGGAGGGCGGCTACCGCGTGTCCGGCACCTGGGCGTACTCATCGGGTGTTCCGTACTCAACCCACTTCATGGGGACGGCCCTCCGTACGGGCGCCGCCGGAAAGAAGGAGAAGTTCCTGGTTGTGATCCCGCGTCATGAGATCACGATCCTGGACGACTGGGGTGGCGGCCGGACAATGGGGCTGCAGTCCAGTGGCTCGAACAGCGTCCTTGTCGAGGATGTGTTCGTGCCCGAGCGTTTCACCTCAACTGGCGGCATGCTGGCCGGATCCGGCGCAACTGCTCATGCTGAGGACGACGGTGTCGCCCAGGGTGCCCGGATACATAACAATCCGATCTACATGGGCAACATCCTGCCGTTCGCGGCCGGCGAGCTCGCGTGCTCCCAAATCGGTGCAGCTCGCGGTGCTCTCGCGGAGTTCGAGAACATCGTGCGTACGAAGAAGCGCGTGTTCGAACCGCAGATTCTGATGTACCTGCACCCGGATACTCACAAGACCTACGGCCAGGCCCTGCGTCTCGTGGACTGCGCGGAGACCCTAGTTCTGAACGCCGCAGATGTCTACAAGGACTTGTGCGAGGAGTGGGTCAACGGAGCGGTGCGCCCGGACGAAGAGGAGTTCACGCGCTGCGCGAGCCAGATCATGAAGGCCAATGAGTTGGCATGGGAGGCAGGTGAGCTGCTGTTCCGTTCGGTCGGTACGACTGCAGCCAGGTCGGGTGAGCTGCTTCAGCGTCTGTTCCTCGATCTTGAGATGCAGCGGACTCAGTGGACGCCGACTTCGGACCGGTATATGAAGCTCTTGGGTCAACAGCACTTCAGGGTGCCACCCGATCCGATGGCCGCGTCGGAACCGGAACTTGTCGAACGACAAGTTACGTTTCGACCGAGTGCCGTATAAGTCCACTTGACAGTCCGGGTGGTTTGATTGTGTACCTGGCCGATCGCTCGGGCATCGAGCCCGTTGCAGATTGGCGGCGCTGCCGAGTGTCCGAGAAGGGTCTGGAATGCGCAATGTAGGGTCGCGGTCGAGATTTGCGCTAGCGATGTTGGCTGTCGCCTTCGTTCCGTTGGCGGCGCGTAGTAGCTCCGCTAGATCGACTGGCTGCGTGACGAGGTCTCGTTCGGGCTCGCACCTGTTATCTGCGAGCGTTTCTACCGGCAGCTCGATACGTTGAGAGCTTGTGGTACAGCCGTCACCTTCGTGGAGCAGTATCTGCACCACGTGGCCGAATTCGTTGATCGCGCGCTCGTCATGCACCAAGGTCGCGTGACGCTCGAAATGCCGGGGCGCGACGTAGTGCGCCGTGCCGGTGAGATCGAGGACATCTACGTGTCCAAACAGACGCGACCTTCGTCGGCCGAGTCTTGACGTGACGCTGCGTTTCGAACATCAGGCCAGTGCGCAGCGCGTATTGTTTGGCGCCGGAACAGCGGCAAGCAACTTGGCCGCCGAGGTGGAGCGTCGCGGTACTTCGGCTCCGATACTGGTGGCGGGAGACCGCTACCTCGCACTGATCGAGGCGGCAGGCTTGGGTGGTGCAGTCAGGTACGGGAACGCCGTCGAGCATGTCCCGATCGCTGTGGCCGAGCAGGCGCGAGCCCTGGCCGAAGACAGCCGTGCCGATCTAGTTGTTGCGATCGGCGGTGGGTCAGCCACGGGCCTGGCCAAAGCAATTGCGCTGACTACGGGGCTGGTGATCGTGGCGGTCCCGACGACGTTGGCTGGATCGGAGGCAACCAACGTGTGGGGGCTGACCGAGGACGGGCATAAGCGCACCGGCGTCGATCCTGTCGTGGTGCCCGCAACGGTGATCTACGACCCGGATTTGCTGGCTTCCCTCCCGAGCGAGCTTGCCGTTGCCTCCGGGCTGAACGCGATCGCGCACTGCATCGACGCGATGTGGGCCCCACGCACGGACCCGATCGATCAGGCGTTGGCCATGGAAGCGCTGTCAGCTCTACGGATCGGTCTGCCCGGCATGCTGGCCGGCGAGGCGGATGCATCGGCGACCACGCTCTACGGGTGCTACCTCGCCGGAGTGGCATTCTCCTGCGCCGGATCGGCTCTGCACCACAAGATCTGCCACGTCCTGGGCGGAGCTTTCAACCTGCCACACGCGCCCACCCACGCCATCGTCTTGCCCCATGTGCTGGCTTTCAACGCCCCCTATGCGCTCCAGGCGACGCAGCGAATTGCCGCTGCCCTCGGCTCGGACGATGCGGTGGCCGGGCTGGAGAGGTTGCGACAACGCCTTGGTGCGCCCCGTGCGTTGCGTGACCTTGGGCTGGGCGAGGCGGACCTCGCCGCGGCAGTCACAAGCATCCTTCCCGCCGTCCCGCCGAGCAACCCCCGAGTCGTCACCCCTGATTCACTGGCCGGGCTCCTGCACCGCGCCTGGTCGGGCGACGACCCTCGAATGGACGACTGATCTGGATGGAGTACGCCGCATGAGGTCGCAACAACCGCCAACTGATCAGGTGACAAGCGAGCAGCTACTCGTCGACCGGGTGATCAGCAGCTTTGCGGACACGCCGAACGACCGGCTGCGTGACGTGATGTCCTCGCTAGTGAGTCATCTGCATGCGTTCATCCGGGACGTCCGGTTGACCGAGGATGAATGGCAGCAGGCGATAACGTTCCTCACCCGTACCGGCCACATCACCGACGATCGCCGACAGGAGTTCATCCTGCTGTCGGACGTGCTGGGTGCGTCCATGCAGACGATAATCATCAACGACAACGCCGACAGCGGCGCCACCGAGGCGACGGTGGTCGGCCCGTTCTTCGTCGACAACTCACCGGAGATCCCGCTCGGCGGCGATACCGCCAACGGGGCCGGCGGCCAGCCGTGCTGGGTCGAAGGCAGGGTCACCGACACCGACGGCCGGGCTTTGGCCGGAGCACGGGTCGAGGTGTGGGAGGCCGACGACGACGGCTTCTACGACATGCAGTATGCGGACGGGCGGATGGCTGCACGAGCGCATTTCTACACCGACACCGAGGGCGGCTACCGCTTCTGGGCGCTGACGCCCACGCCCTATCCGATACCCGACGACGGCCCGGTCGGCGAGTTGCTGGCCGCGACACACCGGTCCCCGCTGCGCGCGCCGCACCTTCATTTCATGGTCACCCACGAGGGCATGCGTCGGCTGGTCACGCATGTCTTCGTGGCTGGTGACCAGCTCGACTACGACAGTGTCTTCGGGATCAGGCAGTCGCTGATCGTGGACTTCGTGCAAGCTGACCCGGCCCAACCCACGCCTGACGGGCGCGACCTCGGTGGCCGTAGCTGGAGTCATGCACAGTTCGACATCGTGCTCGCACCTGCGCTGTGACGAGTCGGAGCTAGCCACCACAGCCGGACGGATCTCGTCGTCCGCTGTGGGCACCGTTGCGAGCGCAGATCTGTGCGAATCAGGCGTTGACGAGTGTCTCGGCCTTGATCATCAGTCTGTCAAAACCGACGAAGTTGCCCGACGCCGTGGGAGCGCCGAGTTCAGGTTCACCGATCAGGGCAAATTGGCAGGACTTGACCATGACCTCCGCCAGAATGCTCAGTTCGAGCTGCGCCAAGTGCGCACCGACGCATCGATGCACTCCCCAACCGAACGTGAGATGCCTCGTATAGTCACGATCCGGGTCGAACTTTTCCGGTTCCGGGAATCGCCGATTGTCCAAGTTGGCCGCGCCGTGCACAAGCAGAACCTTGTCTCCGCCGCCATCTGCACCCCGCCGAACTCGACGTCCTCGGTGACGAGGCGGAAGAACGCTGCACCGGGCTGTTGATGCAGGCTCTCATCCACCGCAGCCGATGGCCTGGCCGGGCTCCGCCGGATCGTGTCAAAGTCTCCATGATGAACATCCTCTCCAGAGGCAAGCTCTGATCTTGGATGTCCGTCAAAACGGGTCAGGCCCAGGTCGACCTACCGTGAATTATGGTGGCGCCGCACGGTGCTAACCGACTGCGTGATGCGCAAGGAGCTTGTCTGGTTTCGACAACGCGCGGGACATTCCGAGCGCTGCAGTGCGGACAGCGGGCCCCATTCTCGCCGAGTCGAAGTTCGTTACCGAGCCGGTGATCGAAATTGCGGCAACAACTCGCTCTTGCGCGTCGAACACCGGTGAGGCAACGCACGCGATTCCGATCATGGATTCTTCATACGCATGGCCCAGTGCGGTCTCCCGTACCGTTTTCAGTTGCCGGGCGAGCAGGCCGGGTGCAGTGACTGTGTAGGGAGTGCAACGCCGCATGGGGCCCTCAAGAACTGACTGAACCGCCGTCGGATCTGCGAATGCCAGCAACGCCTTACCCACTGCAGTGCAGTGGGCTGGAACTCGGCCACCTATGCGCGACCGGGAACGGGGTCCGTCCGCCCTTGGGGACTTGGCGAGAAAAAGCATGTCTCGGCCATCCAACACGGCAAGTTGAACGGTTTCCTTGGTTGCCTCGTGCAGATCAAGTAGGTGTGGCAGCGCGATGTCTCGAAGACTGATCTGCCTAGGCACCCGCATCCCCAGTTCGAAGAGCTGAATGCCAAGACGGAACCCGGTGTCAGTACGCTCGATCATGCCCCATTCGCTGAGGCTTCCCAGGAGTCGGTGAACGGTAGCCTTCGGGAGGCGAGAGATGGCTGTTACCTCGGCCAAGGTCAGCTGTTGACAGTTGTTCGCGTCGAAGCAGCGCAAGATCGACATAACGCGGCCGACTACTGAGACCGGGGGACGGGCGCCGGCATCGTCCCATTGAGTGGAATCCATCACGCAGTCATTCCTAGCACGGATCGTGGCGTCCACGGCAGCGGGGGGCTGATCGCCAGTCTGTAACTTGGATCAATCGGACGCCGACGCCGGTGTACTCCAGCGCAGTGGATAGGCGGGCGCACATTGTCTTTGCTCATACGTTGACGATGTCCGCCTCGATCGGCTTGTCCGCTTGCGTGGCGTGACCCCAGTAGCTAGCGGAGGTGTAGTGGCCGACCACCCAGGTCTCGTCGTCCACGCGGCGACCATCGATCCCGTACTCCACCGAGAAGCCCGACGGTGTTCTGCAGTAGAAGCTGAGCATCCGGTCGTTGGTGTGCCGGCCCAAGGTCGAATCGATGATGATGCCATCGGCGATGACCTTGTCGTAGGCGTAGCCGACGACGTCGATGGAGGAGACCTGCAGCATGATGTGCTGCAGCCTCGGCGCCATGCCGGGCAGGTCTGCACCGGCAATGGTGTGATGTCGCGGGTTGCAGTGTAGGAAGTGGCCGGTCATGCCGGGGGCGAAGCCAATGGTGTCGCTGAGGCGGAAGCCGAGTTTGTTGATGTAGAAGTCGTTGAACGCGTCGATGCCGTTGATCAACATGAACGCATGGCCGATGCCCATGTCCTCGATGACGAAGCTGGCGCCCGTCGGCGATACGAAGGGGGTTGCGGCCTCCTCGTGACCGACGAAGAACTCGATGCGGTTGCCTGAAGGATCTCTTGTGCTCTGCATGGCCGCGACGCGGCGCTGGGCGCAGAGCTCGGCGCCTTCCTCGACGACCTCGAGGCCCTGGTCACGGAGGTGATCCGCGAATTCGGCCAACGCCTCGCGGGTACCAATCTCGAAGCCGAGGTAGTGCAGCAGACCATTGGGGCCCTTGTGAACGGCAAGACGGAACGAGCGGCCGTCCATGCGGAAGTAGAGCGTGTCTTCGCGCTCGGGCGAGATACCGACCTGCAGACCCAGGACGTCGGTACCGAAAGACCGCCACATGTCGAGATCCTCGCCGCTGAATCCGATGTAGCCGAGGCTCTTGATGAAGCTCATTATGTTGGGTCTCCTCATTGGTGTGTGCCTACCTGCGCGCTCCCCGAAGATCCTTCGTCTTGCCAGTCTCGGAGGGTGACGCACCCCGTCGGGTGCATCCTTCCGGAACAGCCGGGGGGACGCGCTCGCCGAGGTCCGCACAGTGGAACGCCGCGCATGACGGCCTGACGCGGTCTCGAGGATGATCAGACCGTGGCAGGGGTCTGCCGCCCGACTTGAAGAGGGTGCAGCTAGTGGCTTTGACCGAAGAGGGAATCGTCAAGATCGACGGCCTGGCGAGCCGGTGGGTGCGCCTGCCCGGCGGGGTGAAGGCCCATTACGTGACCAGTGGCGAGGACGGGCCGGCTGTGGTGCTGCTGCACGGTGGCATCATCGGTTCGTCCGGCACGGCCGGTTGGCAGTTCATGGCACCGTTCCTGGCCGAGCAGGGCTTCCGGGTTTACTGCCCGGACATGCCTGTCTTCGGATTGACCGAGGACCCGGAACCGTTCTACCTGCGAGGTATCGCCGGTCATGTCGACTTCATCCACGACTTCACCACCGCCCTCGGGCTCGACCAGTTCCACCTGGCCGGCAACTCGATGGGGTGCAACAACGCGGTGAACTATGTGGTGGCTCATCCGGAGCGGGTGCTCAGCCTGGCGCTAATCGCCGGGGGCATCGGCGACCTCGTCTCCCGTGAGGAGGACATGGCGATCCGCAAGGAGGTCGGCCACGTGTTCCCGGCCATCAACATCTTCGACGGCAGCAAGGAGTCGATGAAGACGATGTTGAACGCGATCATCTATCAGCCCGACTCGATCAGTGACGAGCTGCTGGAGATGCGAACCCGTGCCGCGAACCATCACCGCGAGGCTTACCGGGAGCATTTCGCCACGATCGTCGCCGGGCCGTCCGCTGTGGAAGCCGTGCGCTTCAGCACCAAGGGCCGCCTGGACAAGATGCCGATCCCGGCGATCTACCTCTACGGTAGACAGGACGTGCTGCTGCCAGTGGAGCTCGGCTACCTGCAAGAGCAGCGGTTGCCGAACGTGCAGTTCTTCTTCCCCGACGAGTGCGGCCATCAGGGCCAGACGGATCAGCCGGACATGTTCAACCAGGTGTTCCTGGAGTTCTTCCGTGACGGCCAGGTCAGCCGTAAGACGGCTGACTGGGCCGGGGTCTCCACCCGCCGCCCTGAGATCGAGGACTACGTCGCTGCGAGGTAAACCGGGGTAGGGCCTTCATTTAGTGGAATGGACGGCGGCGAGCGAGTCGCCGCCCTCATCAAGGAGCACGGCTTGGCCCGTATCGAGGGGACCTCGAACGAGCAAGCACAGCTGTGGCTGAACGAGCACGCACAGCTGTGGCTGTACTACTGCTGGGCGCAAGTGGATGAAGGGGCTCGACTGGGACGGACTAGGCAAGGCGACGGTCCGCCCGACGTGATGTAGCCAGCCCGTAAACCCTGCACAATCAGTCTGAAAGGGACGCTCCGTGACGCGAACTCTCACTGGGGGCACAGCGTGGAGGGTTGACCTAGGTCACAGTTGCTGCTTTCATTAACCAAGCGATCAGTCAACGAAGACCTTGCGAGAGTTGGAAAGACAACATGGGTGACATTGCAGCGCTGGGGTACGTCGGGCTCACCGGACCGATCGGGGAGTGGCTCGATCTCGCGGAGATCCTCGGCCTTCAGCCGACGACACCGTCGAACCCGTCCGAGGCTCGATTCCGGGTGGACGACCGCGCCTGGCGCATCGCGGTGGAGGAGGGCAACCCGGGTATCGGCTACGTCGGCTGGGAGGTGGCCAGCCGGGCAGCATTGAGCCGCGTCCAGGTCAAGCTCGGTGCAGCCGGCTACACCATCGAGTCGGACCCCGACCTGGCCGGTGTCCGCGGCGTGCTCGACCTGCTCACATGTCGCGACCCGTCGGGATTCAAGCTGGAGTTCTACTACGGTGCCGAGGTCGCTAGCGTGCCATTCGTCTCGCCCACCGGTGCTCGATTCGTGACCAGCCATGAGGGCCGCACGATGGGCCTGGGCCACGTCGTGATGCTGGTCGACGACCTGGCGGCGACCAAGAACTTCTACATGGACCTGCTCGATTTCAAGCCTTCCGATTCGATCATCCACGGCATGCTCGGAGTCACGTTCACACACATCAACCCGCGGCATCACAGCCTGGCTTTCGGTCAGGTCATGGGCCCGATGGTCAAGGGATTCGACCACCTGATGTTGGAGGTGGACGACATCGATGTAGTCGGCTGCGCACTCGACCGGTTGACGGAGAAGAAGGTGCCGATCACGGTCTCCCTCGGCAGACACTCCAACGACTACATGACGTCGTTCTACCTGCGCACGCCGTCCGGCTTCGACATCGAGTACGGCGTCGGCGGCCGCATCGTCGAGGACAGCTGGGTGCCGACCTGGTTCCGCAGCCCCAGCATTTGGGGCCACAAGCGAACCTTCGTCGCAAAGTCGCCCTTCGACGCCGTCATCCCCGACGCGCCGACCCTCTCCGAGCCGGTGTCCGTGCCGGAATCCTCCCACCACTGATTGCCATCCCACGAACCCAAGACAAAGGAGTCCCGATGACGACGCTTGCCACCGAGCAGGAACTGTTGCGGATACCTGACAACCTGTTCGTTCACCCGGACGTGCGTACCGAGGTCGAGCAGTTCCTCTACTTCGAGGCAACACTGCTGGACAATCGCAACTACACCGACTGGTACCGCTTGTTCGCCGACGACATCCACTACTGGATGCCGAACCGGTCGAACCGCCTGATGCACGAGAGCAAGCTCGAGAACACCACGAAGCGCGAGATGGGTCTTTTCGACGACAACAAGCTCTCTCTCGGCTGGCGTGTCGCCCAGGTCAACACCGGCAAGCACTGGGCGGAAGACCCGCCGAGCCGGGCCCGGCACCTGCTGACGAACATCCGGATCGAACCCACCGACACCGACAACGAGTACGAGGTGCGGTCGAACTTCCTGGTGTACCGCAACCGTCTCGAGGACGAGGTGGACTTTTGGGTTGGTGAGCGGACGGACCTGCTTCGCCGGCTCGACGTGCAGACATGGCAGATCGCCCGCCGGACCATCCTTCTCGACCAGAACGTCGTGTTGTCCAAGAACTTCTCGATCTTCCTGTAGCCCCAGGGCCCAACCGAGTACGTGAGGAACGTGCAATGATCACCAATGACGAGATTAACTCCTACGTCGACTACGAACATGGCCTCATCAGCCCGCACGTCTTCTCCAGCCAGGAACTCTACGAGCTGGAACTCGAACGTGTATTCGGCCGCAGTTGGCTGTTCCTGGCCCACGAGAGCCAGATCCCGAAGCCGGGCGATTTCTTCTCCACCTATATGGGCAGCGACCCGGTTCTCGTCGTTCGCCAGAAGGACGGATCGGTCAAGGCGCTGCTGAACTTCTGCCGACACCGTGGAATGCGGGTGTGTCGAGCAGACCTGGGCAATGCCAAGGCGTTCACGTGTACTTACCACGGTTGGTCCTACGACACGTCGGGCAAGCTGGTCAACGTTCCCAACGAGCACGATGCTTATCACGATGAGATCGACAAGTCGAAGTGGGGCCTTGGTGAGGTGCCGCGACTCGAGATCTACAAGGGGTTCGTCTTCGGCTGCTTCGATGAGACCGTGCCGTCACTGGATGACTACCTCGGAGACATGAAGTACTACATCGACTTCTACTTCGACCGCCGCGAAGGCGGTGTCGAGATCCTCGGAGGCGTCACCAAGGCCAAGATCCCGGCCAACTGGAAGATGGCGGCTGAGCAGTTCGCCGGCGACTCCTACCACGCCCAGTTCACGCACGTGTCAAACTTCTCGGTGGTTGCTCCGCCCGCAGCGGACCGTCGTCTCTATGCCGAGCAGGCCAAGATCGGTGCGGACCGGATGACCGCGGCGGGACGCCAGTTCGCGTCACCGTACGGGCATGGCACGGGCTTTCTCAGTGAGAACATGGGCCATACGTTCGCGCAGACGGGCGGTAACCCGATCATCGACCAGTACGAGGCGTCGATCAAGCCCGAGGTCGAAGCGCGCCTGGGCTCTGTCCGCGCGCATAGCCATGGACTGCATGCCACGATCTTCCCGAACTTCTCGTGGCTGAACCCGGCGCGGACCTTGCGCGTTTTTCAGCCGAAGGGTCCGGATGCCATGGAGATCTGGTCGTTCGTGTTTGTCGACAAGGACGCTCCGGAGGAGGTGAAGGACGCCACCCGGTGGCTCACCCAGATGCAATTCGGACCCGCCGGCCTGGCCGAGCAGGACGACGGTGAGAACTGGGGCCTGATCTCGGGCAACCTGGCGAGCCGGGGGCCGCAGGTGCACAAGCTGCCGTTGAACTATGCCATGGGCCTGGGTCATGCGGGCGAGGATCCGACTTTCCCCGGTCAGATCTCCCCGCATCTGTTCGGCGAGTCGGCTCAGCGGATGTTTTACCGCCGTTGGGCTGAGCTCATGACGAGCGTGAAGTGGCCGATGCCGGACGCCTCAACCGAGCGCTTCTCAGCCGACGGGGGGCACTGAGATGACGGCGGTTGCCGACGTCACGTTCGAGGCAACCAGGCGGCTGATCGACACCCCCGACTACCAGATTCAGATCAATGATGCGGGCACCGGGCATCCGATCTTTATGATCCACGGCGGTGGCCCGGGCGCGACTGGATGGAGTAACTTCGCGCCGAATGTGGCCGCGCTGTCGCGAAAGTACCGGTGCATCGCGGTCACGATGCCCGGGTGGGGCGAGTCGTGCCCGCAGACAATCGAGACGGGTCGCGACGGTGTCGAGGCGCTGCGCCAGCTCATCGACGCGCTTGAGATCCCGAAGGCTGCATTCGTTGGTAACTCGATGGGTGCGGCGATGGCGGTCGGTTTCACGGCTGCGTATCCCGAGCGGGTGTCGCACCTGGTCACGATGGGGCTGGGAAATTCAGGGGTGGCAATGTTGTCGCCGGCGGGGCCGTCGGAGGGCTTCCAGATCCTGCGGCAAGCGTATGAGGACCCGTCGCCGGAGCGGATGAAACGGCTCGTCCAGGTGATGTGTTTCGACCCGGCCATGGGTAGCGACGAGCTGGCCGCGCAACGATCGGCAACGGCCCGCAAGTATTCCGTGCACAACGAGAACTGGCTGGAAATCCTGCGTTCGGGTCCGCCGCTGTCGTTGTCGGACCAGGCGCTGAAGTCGATGTCGAGCTGGACGGTGCCGACGATGCTCATCCACGGTCGTGACGACCGGGTGGTGCACTGGGAGGCAAGTCTGCGGTTGACGGCTATGGTCCCGAACTCCCGCATGGTGCTTCTGAACCGGTGCGGGCATTGGGCTCAGCTCGAGCACGCAGAAGAGTTCAATGCTCTGGTAGACAGTTTTCTCACCTACGGCTAAGAAGGATTTCTATGGATTCCACGAGCACGCGCGTCGAATGGAGCCGAGTGTGTGCGGTGGCCGATGTGCCGCCGGGTGAGGCGACCACCCTCGACGTCGTGCCGCCGATCGCGGTGTTCAACGTGGACGGTGAGTTCCACGCGGTCGACGACACCTGCACGCACGA
>JALYIL010000045.1 GCA_030775825.1 Actinomycetota bacterium | reverse complement strand
GTGGTAGGTCTTCTCGATCCAGATCACGATGGCCAGGCGGAGTTCTTCGCGGGTCTGCCACTTGCGCCGGTCCAGGACGTTCTTCTGGAGCAGGCTGAAGAACGACTCCATCGCGGCGTTGTCCGCGCAGGCACCGACGCGGCCCATCGACCCACGCAGCTGGGCGCTGCGGAGCTCGCGAACGTAGGCGTTGGAGCGGAACTGACCGGGCTCTATCGGAGTGAACGATCACGTCGACGTGACCGCGCAGCGCGAGGGCGTTGCGCAGCGCGCTGACTGCCAGCGCCGACGTCATGCGGCTGTCGATCGAGTAGCCCACGATCCGACGTGAGCAGGCATCCTTGACGGCGCAGAGGTAGAGCTTGCCCTCGGCGGTCGGGTGCTCGGTGATGTCCTATGCCGACCTTCGAACTATGCCGACGTTTGCCGCTGTGGTGCCTGTCTGCCTGGCATCGGGGCTCATGCGGTCGGCATAGTCACAGGGCCGTGAGCCAGGCCAGGATGTTGGGCGGGGGCTTGTAGGTCCCTGGCTTGACGCCGGGTGGCCGGGTTCGGTCGATAGCGGCTTGCTTGATCGCCATGTCGGCGTGCAAGTAGGCATCGGTGCTGTGCGTGTCGGAGTGTCCGAGCCAGAGAGCGATCACGGAGACGTCGACGCCGACGGCGAGAAGGTTCATCGCCGCGGTATGCCGCAGGGCGTGCATGGTGATGTGCTTCGCGGCCAGGCTGGGACAGGCGGCCGTGGCGGTCTCGAGGTGCTTGGCGAGACGGTGTTCTAGGGCGTCGCGGGACAGCGGTCGGCCTTGGGGGCCGCTGAACAGGGCGGTGCCGGGGCGGGTGACTCGTTCGGCGAGGTAGGCCTTCATGCTGTCGGCCGTGGCTTTGGTCAGCGGCGTGATTCGTTGACGTCGGCCCTTGCCGGTGCAGGCGACGTGAGGCCCGGTGCCGAGGTGAATGTCGTCGTGGGTCAGGGAGCAGACCTCGCTGACCCTGAGGCCGGTCTGCACTGTCAGGACCAGTAGGGCGTGATCGCGTCGCCCTGTCCAGGTGCTGCGGTCGGGAGCGGCGAGCAGTGCGTCGACCTCCTGGGCGGTGAGGAACTCGATCACTTTCCTGACGGTGCGCTTAGGTGGGATCGCGAGGACCTGGGTGATCGTGGCGGCGTGTTCCGGATGATCGGGCAGAGATCGGCCAAGCACGGCACGGATCGCGGTGAGGCGCGCGTTGCGGGTCTTGGCGCAGTTGCCGCGTTGGCGTTCCAGGTTGTCCAGGAAGCCGGTGATGTTCGCCGCGGTGAGGAGGTTGAAGTCGATCGCATCTGGGGGTGAGCCGAGCGTGGCCGCCAGGTATTTCAGGAGCAGTCGCCAGGTGTCGCGGTAGGACGCGATCGTGTTCACGGACAGGTCACGTTGGGTGTGGGCGAACGTGGTGAAGTAGGTCTGCAGGCTGGAGGCCAGGGCGTTCATGCCGGATCTCCTTCGCGCCGGGGCTCGAGCATTCCGGCGGCCTGGGCCATGAGCTCGGCGGTCGCGGTCAAGTACCAGTAGGTGTGGGCGGCGTCGGAATGGCCCAGCCAAGTGGCCAGCAGGGACAGCACTCGATCGGGATCGCCGTGGCGGGCGTAGGCCGCGGTCATGTGCGCGGTGGCGAAAGTGTGTCTGAGGTCGTGTGGCCGGGGCCGTGCTCTCCCGCGCGGTGTGAGGTCGGCCGCTTCGCGCACTCGGGTGAACAGCTTCAGGAAGGGCCCGTAGGTGTAGCCGGTTCCGTGGGCGGTCACGAAGACCGGGCCGTGCGGGTCAGGGTGGGTGGCTGTCCGGGCTGGCAGCGTGAGGTACTGCTCAAGTGCGGCCGTGGTGGTCGGGTGTAGAGGGACCAGCCGTTCGGCGGACTTCCTGGCCGTGATCATGAGCACGTCGTGGTCGGCGTCGACGTCGTCGACTCGCAGGCCCAGCGCTTCACCGATCCGTAGCCCGGTGGCGGCGAGCAGTCCGATGACGGTGTGCACGGTCGCGGCGATCCGCTCGTCGGTGAACTCGGTGCCGCAGGCAGCAAGCAGCGCGTCCAGGTCGTTTTGGCTGTAAATGAAGGGAACCGCGCGGGGCTTCCTGGCGGGCAGCAAGCCACGAGGGATGATCGGGACGTCGACTCCGGTGGCGTTCAGATGGGCGGCGAACAGTCGCACCAACGACAGCCTGGTCGCCCACCAGGACGGGTGGGCGTCAGGGTTGAGTCGGGCCCATGTCACCGCGTCGTCGATGGTGAAGGTCTGCGTTTGGCCGTCGGCTTCGAGCCAGGTCAGGAACAGGCCGACCTGCCGTTCGACTTCCGCGAGCTGGAACCCCAAGGCCCGGCGCATCACCAGGTACCGATCCAGGCGTTCGCGCAGCGTCGTCATCGCGGCACCTGCCCGAAGGGGACGACCAGCTCGCGTAGCGAGGTGAGGTCGACTTTCGCGTAGGCCATCGTGGTGACGGTGTAGGCGTGGCCCAGCAGCTCCTTGGCCTCCGCCAGGGTTCCTCCCGCGGCCAGCACATCCATCGCGGCGGTGTGCCTGAGCCGGTGCGAGTAGATCGGGTCGATCCCCGCCAGGCCCGACAACCGGGCGATGACACCCGAGAGCCCCGATGTGGTCATCGTCTTGCGAGGCGCCTTCATCCGCACGAACACCGCCCTGTCCAGAGCAGGCGGCCGCAGCCGCAGCCATGCCTCCAAGGCCTGTCCGACGTCCACCGGCAGCGGGAGGGTGTGTTCGCGGCCCTTGCCCGTGACCTTGAGCTGGCCGCTTGTCCAGTCGATGTCGTCGAGCCTGAGACGAGCAGCTTCTCCGGCCCGCAGCCCCAGCCTGACCAGGATCAGGACGAGCGCCCGGTCCCTGGCCCCGATCGGCGTCGAGGGATCGCACGCGCTCAGCAGACTCGCGACCTCATCGCGGCCGACCCCACGAGGCAGGGACCGTTTCGTCCCCGCCAGCTTGAGGATCCCAGCCGAGAGGTCACGGTCGAGTTGACCGGTGAGCAACGCCCACCGCAGCAGGCACCGAACCGCCGTCACGATGTGCGCGCGGGCGACGACGCCGTAACCGACGCCCCGTTCGGCGATGTGGACGTTGACCTGCGACGCCTCAAGCCGGGTCCAGTTCAACTCCCCGTCAGTGTCCGCCAGCGCATCGAGAAGACCAGCTGCGTAGCTGACACGGGCCGAGACGGTCCGCTCAGTGAGACCGCACTCGTCGCGCATCCACGAGGTCCACCCCGCCACCGCGGCCTGAGCCGGTGACATTAGGCCGCCAGCGACGTCCGCCGTCTGCAGGTAGCCAGCCGCCCTGAGGAACTTGAGCATCGTCCCCAGCGACCGCATCGTGCTAGTGCAAGGGACCTCTCGCGATCGCTCGTGGGCGACGAACCTGGCCAGCAGCACCTCGTCGATGTCGTTCAACTCGGCCCCGACCGCCAGCATCCACATGCTGAGCCGGGAAAGGACGTTCACAATGCCGGCAGCCGTGCCCGGCGAGTACCGCTGCGCGGACAACCAGGCCTCGCACTCGCCCACTACCGTCGGCGCCAACGGCCCAACGGGGACCCTCGGGACCCGATCCGGATACGACCGCGCTGATGGTGATCTCTTCGTCACCGACCTCACCTCCAAGACACTCGATGTCTGGAAGCGTGATCACCACTACGGGACTATGCCGACCTTGCAGCACTCAGCAGCGCCGATGACCAGCACGAACCCTGAAACGTCGGCATAGTTCGAAGGTCGGCATAGGATATCACCGAGCACCCCACGGCCGAGGGCAAACTCTACTGCTGCGCGATCAAGGACCTGTTCTCCAACAGAATCGTCGGCTACGCACTCAGCGAGCGGATGACCGCCCAGCTCGCCGTCTCAGCCCTGCGGGCGGCGGTCGCCCGACGCCGGCCCGAGGGTGTCGTGATCGTTCATGCGGACCGAGGCTCGCAATTTCGGGCCCGAAGCTTCCGGGCCGTCCTGACCGCCGCCGGGCTTCAAGGGTCGATGGGCAGGGTCGCGTCCGCCGGGGACAACGCAGCCATGGAGTCGTTCTGGGCGCTGCTGCAGAAGAACGTCCTGGACCGGCACAAGTGGGCCACCCGCGAGGAGCTGCACTACGCGATCGTGTTCTGGATCGAGCACACGTACAACCGCCGCCGCAGGCAGCGCGTCCTCGGCAAGCTGACCCCCGTCGAGTACGAGCTAGCCTTCACGCCTCAAGACGCAGAAATCGCAGCATGATCAACCCCAACCGCCGTCAACTGAAGTTGCAGCAGACCCCTACCCCCGACCCAGGTGGTCGGAGAGCACGCCCCGTCCGTGGACTCAACTCTGCGGCCGTATCGGGGGCTTGACCCGTCGGCCATTCGGACCAAGAACTCCTCTGCATCGCTCGCGCCAAGGCGGCTCCCGTCCATCGGCCCACCATCGGCAACGGCGTCCGGCGGCGGTTTCGTCTGCGTCACGCGGTCGAGGCTATGTGCCGCTTCCCAGCGTGAGGAGCCTGGCCTTAGCCTGAATCCGTGGATCAACGACGTTGGTGATCTTCCTGGTTGTTTCGGGGGTGGGTGTCGGCGCGGGGCGTGACGGATTCGCTGGTCTGCCAGCTTTTCCACTTCGGGGTGCTCCGGTCGGG
>JALYIL010000044.1 GCA_030775825.1 Actinomycetota bacterium | reverse complement strand
GCAGCACGCCGCACCGATGAGGATTTGGCGGCCGTCGAGGCCGCGCTCAACGCGATGGCCGTGGCCGCCGATGACGCCGATGCGATGGTTGCCGCCGACGTGCTGTTCCACCGCGCCGTGCTGGAGGCCGCGCACAACGAGCTGCTGAGCCGGATGGAGGTGGTCCTGTCAGCTGGACTACAGCTCCGCGACCAGTTCGTCCACCACAGCAAGCGTGGATCTGACCCGATACCGGCGCACCGCGCCCTGTACGAGGCGATCGCCAATCTCGACGCGGACCTTGCCGGCAAGACGGTGGAGGCCCTGCTGAGGCAATCGTCGATCGACCTTGCCGCGACTCGCGACTATGCCGAACGGCAGGCGCGACGAGAAAAACGTGCCCGACGAACCGGGTAGGGAAGCAGCCAGCCCGTCCACCCGTGTTGAGTCTGATCTCGACCACGGCGGCCGATGGACTTCGCTGTGGCTAGCAGGGCGGCAATGGCTGTGGCTGCGCGATGACCCCGCCCGTGCCTCGGTCGCACCGGGTGACGCGTTCGTCGACGCGGGCGGGCTGGAGGAGTGCGTCCCCACAATACGGGGCACTCCGGACCATGGGGCGGCTTGGGCACAGCCGTGGCGCCGGGCTGGTGGGGATGACGTGGTCGAGTGCGCCGAGTTCCAGCTTCGACGCCGCATCGATTGCCTCCCCGAACAGATCATTGCCAGCTACCGACTGAGCGCCGAACCAGGATTTCGCTTCATCTGGGCGGCCCATGCACTCCTCGACCTCACCACCGGTGCGCGGCTCTCGATGCCCACTGGCGCCAAGGTCCGCGTCTACCCCGAAGCCGCGCCACACGTTGCTGACCTGTTGGGCGGTTGGCCGCCCAACACGCCGTACCTCGTCGGCGCGTGGCCGGACCCGTTCGGTGTCTGTCTCGATGCCCTCGGACCCATCGACGGCACGGCGATCGGCGCGGTTGTCCCCGACGTGCGAACCGCGACCGTGACCGACGCAGGTAACAGCATCGAAATGCGCCTGGTCGCATGTCCCGACATCCCGACCGCGGTCGCGCTGTGGCGCAACCTGGGTGGCTTCGGGCACCCAGAGCCCTACCGGAGCATCGGCGTCGAGCCTATGCTGGGCCGAGTCTTCGACCTGGCCACCGCCGGACCCGGAGATGCGGTCACCGTCGGCGATTCAGGCATCGTCGAATGGGCCTTGCACATCACGTCGAGCGGTCGAGGGCCTGGTACCAGGGTCTAGCACCGGGCAGTCGACTCATACCGAACCGCTACCCGGCGCCCGGGGTGGCACTCAGGTCGCCGCTCAGCGACGACCAGCCAGATCCGGTGCAGGTGTCGACCCAGACCACGTTGTTGGTGCCTTCACCAAATACGTCCGTCCGTCCGTTCGCCGACACCAGAGCGGGTGCTCCGATGATCTGCCGCCGAGACTGCTCGGCGTCGACCATCCTCCGTTGGTGTCGGTCGTCAGCCAGGGTGCCTCGCCCGTGCCTGTGCCGGGTCCCCGCCAGGCGACCGCGATAGTTCCCGCGGTGGTATCAGACGACGCTGCGGGGCGGCTGCCCATCAGCGTGCTGCTCACCAATGACCAGTTCGACCAGGTGCCTGCGGTGCGCCTGCTCTCGTAGAGCTCCTGGTTGGTTCCCTCGACGAACACGTCGATCACCCCGGGCGCTCGGCGGTACCGTCGCGGGAGCTCCCAGGACTGACCCCCGATCCCGTACCAGTAGGTCCCCCATGCGCCGTTGGAGTAGGTCCGGTACCAGACGCCGTTGTCTGTGCCGCGCACGAACACTGTGAGCGCTCCCGTGCTGGGATCGACGTTGCTGCCGGAGGGCCGGAAGAAGTGCCGCCCAGGGATGACCAGCCGACCACGTGCCTGCCGTATCGGAGTTCTCGTAGATCTGGTTGGTGCTCGTGCCTCGCACGAAGACGCTGACTGTTCCGTTGGCCGAGACGACAGCCGGAGCACCGGTGAAGCCGCCTGCCGGGCGGCCGATGCCAGTTGACGGGCATCCATGAGCCGGGCGGTAGGAGAGCCTGACGTAGGCGTTGCCGTCGCTTTGCTGCACGGCCACGTTGTCGGTGGGGGCGATTTCGGCGCCACCATCAGCGGAGAGCAGCGCGTAGTCCACCGCCCACGAATCCACCCCGATACCGATGATCTGACCGCCGTCGGGCCGGGCGAGATCGGCCGCAGCGCGCATGCTCCCTGTGCGCCGGCCCAGATCGCCGCGATGTCGAAGTGCAGGGTCGAGCCCTGCCGGATCGGTGGGTTGACGAAGCGGTGCATCTCCTCGAGCCGCACCCCATCCGGGGAAACGTCGGCCAGCATGACCCGGCCCGAGGAAGCACGAGATCGACCGCTGCGAACCACGTCATCAGCGTCCGGTCCGGAATCGGCCACCAGTGCAGTCCTGGCCAGGACAGCGTCCCGCGGTCGTTGTGTTCGGCCCCGACGACCCCGGTGCGCTGTCGGCAGTAACTGCATTCGAGAACCGAGACTCGTTGACCCGCCATTCGTTCCGGCGGCTTGCCCGGCGAACGTCGTAGACGCCGTCTTTGAAGGTGAGTTCGATCGACCCGGCGTAGACAAAGTTGCTTGGTCGACCGCAACGGGGAGCCAGTCACCGCGAAGGCTTGCGACCTTACCGCATTTCGTATACAGTACGCCAAGTTTGCGTATACAGTAGGCCAAATGGCTAGGCGGTGGTCAAGATGAGCTGATCCTGAAACGTCGTCGTCACCCACAACCGATGGTAGCCACGCCTCCTCCCCGTTGTGGGCGTGGATTCTCAGCACGCTTTGACGGCGGCGGCGCGGCCGGTGAGGCGCAGACGGGGCCTTGCTCGACATCTGCATTAGCAGCAAGCGAATAGCCAGGAAACGGACTACTGCGAATACAGATATTCACCATGACCGCATTGTTGCTATCGACAGTTCCTAAGCCATGGATGGCCGGAAGATGGCGAAAGAGCAGCCGTGCTCCCACCTTACGACCGGTCTCCCGGAACTTGGTCACCACGCAAGAAGGAGTCAAAAAGGATATGAGGTCCAATCCGCTCATGGCCCCGACTAAGGCTGCGCACCGAGTTAGGGTCAGCGGCGCTAGCCGCCGACACGCCGTCATTGGCGTTGCTCTGGCGCTCGGCTGCGCCTTGGTTGCGGGGTGTACGTCGAGCAAGTCAAACTCGGGTAGCACCGGACAGGGGCAGCCGAACAGCGGGGAAATTTCGCAAGCAACGCTCACCTCGTTGCGAGCAAGACTCGAAGCCGCCCAGGCAGTCCCTATGTTCACTGCGCCGGGCCAGGCCGTGGATGCCAGCGTCGTGCGCGGGAAGAAGGCTATGGCGATTCCGATCAGCAGCCAGGTCGGGCAGTGCCAGACTCAGGCAGAGGACTTCAAGAACATCGGTAGCAAGCTTGGGATGGCTGTGTCACTCTTCTCCAATCCGGGTGGCCCAACTGCCTGGGCTAGCGGAATCCAGTCCGCTATCGCTCAGCATGTGGATGCCATCGCGCTCATTTGCGGGATTGTGCCCGGAGCGGTCGCTCCACAACTGCAGGCAGCGAAAAGCGCTGGCATAGTCGTAGTCGACAGCAACTACAACGATGCGGCCAGCTACGCGGGTTTGGACGCCGAGACGGGTGACAACGCGGTTGCTGGGTTCAAGAATTTGGTTGATTCGGCGATTGTGAATCTAAACGGCAAACCGTTGCACGCTCTGCTTGTGACGTCTGAGGCCGTTCCGCAAGGAGTGCCCGCAGGACAGGCCGCGACCGCGGAAGTGAACGCTATCTGCCCCAAGACATGCAGCGTTGAGCAGAATCTTGTTCCACCTATCACCAGCACCTCGTCTGCCGTGCAACAAATGGTCGCCTCCGCGCTCGTTGCACACCCGAGCGTCAACGCAATCATCGGCTTCGACGCGTATGTTGCCGACGAAGTGCCGGCAATCAGCTTGGCGCACCGGACGGATACCAAGCTATACGCATGGGGAGCCTCTCCCGGGGTTTTGAAACTAATGAGCTCAACCGACAAGAACATCATTGCTGCGGTGCCGGGGCCTAATCCCGAGTGGAGTGCATATCAGGCATTCGATCAGGTCATCAGGCTTCTGGGACACAACCCGCCCGCGCCTGTGGCCGCGGCGGTCACGCCCGACCGGTTCTGGGTGCCCGCCAACGTAGACCAATACTTTACGGCCGATGCTGGATATGGATCGTACGCGGCTAGCTTCCTGAAGCTGTGGGGATCTAGTCCATGATCTTGCCCCGCCTCACCGCTTCACGGCTTCACGGCTTCACCACGGCGTCAACGGCGTCATGTGCGCTGATGGATGTCGAGCGATCTCTTCGGCACACGCGCCTCGTGCCACCCGCGCGGCACATGAGAATGGGATCGTGGACAGGAGTGGACGCTGAGATCCAACTCGCTACGAGCGACGTCACGGGTGTGAGCACTGCGCAGGCCGTTCCGGCGTTGCAGCTGCTGCACGTCTCAAAGGCGTTCGGCCCACACCTCGCACTCAACGATGTGGACCTTGAAGTTGGCGAGGGCGAAGTCGTAGGTCTGCTCGGAGAAAACGGCTCAGGAAAGTCGACGCTGGCAAAAGTCTTGTCCGGCTACCACGCTGCGGAGCCCGGTGCGGAGATACGCCTGGGAGGAGAGCTGGTTCCGCTACCGTCCTCCGATCGTCATCGTGACCGTGGCCTGAGCTTCGTGTACCAGGATCTCGGCTTGGCGCTCGATCGCAGTGTTGTGGAGAACCTGTTCGCAGCCCGTCGACGAGTCGGGCACCAGCCGCGGACCGGCTGGATCAACTGGAGGAAGGAGCGGGCAGAAGCGCAGCGATTGCTTCGCGCCTACGGCATCGAACTCTCTGTAGCCGCGAAAGTCGTCGATCTAACGTTGACGGAGAGAGCGCTGATCGCCATCGTTCGAGCGCTTGAGGAAATCAGCATATTCCGAAGCCAATCGTCGGGGCCTGGCGTTCTGGTCCTGGACGAACCGACGGTATTCCTCCCGCTTGACGGAAAGAAATTCCTGTACGAGCTTGTCCGAAAAGTCACCCAGCAAGGCACCGGCGTCATCTTCATCTCCCACGACCTTGTCTCGGTCAGAGAGCTGGCAACACGGGCGGTCATTCTGCGTGACGGACACGTGGCCGGGAATGTTGTGCTGAAGGCCACTTCGGACCGCGAGCTGATCGAGCTCATGTCAGCCGCTCGAGCCACGGCCACCATTACGCCCGCCGCGGCGGCGAAAGGCGAACGTGAATCGGACACGTCGTCCTACGATCTAACCCCGTCTTCAACGCGACTTGATGTTCGCAACCTTACTGGCGGGCGTCTGCAAGATGTCAGCCTGACGCTGTCGTCGGGAGAGATCGTCGGCGTCGCTGGGATCCTAGGGTCCGGAGCCGAGGATCTTCCGTACGCGCTTTTCGGCCTGCTGGGGACCATCTCGGGCTTCGGGCGCTACGGCGCTTGGCAAGGCCCACTCTCGAGCATGACCCCCCGACTCGCCATACAGAGTGGGCTTGCGCTTGTCCCGGCAGATCGTCAGTTGCACGGCGTAGCGCACAACCTCTCCCTCGAGAGGAATATGTTCTCCCTGGTTCTCGGCGAGTATTCCCGATGTGGAGTGCTCTCGTTGCGGAGTATTCATCGCGCAGCCGCCAGCCGGTGTGAACGTTATTCGATTCGGCCCAACCGGCCTGCCCTTGAGATCGCTGCTCTGAGCGGCGGCAACCAACAAAAGGTTGTGCTCGCCAAATGGCTCGAGTTGGGACCGAAGGTCTTACTGCTACACGAACCCAGCCAGGGCGTCGATGTTGCTACTCGCGCTGAGATCCACGCGCTAATGAAGGGGTTGGCCAATGCTGGAACTGCAATCCTGTGGAGCACTACCGACCTAGACGAGCTGGCGTCGGTTAGCCACCGCGTAGTCATAATGCGCGACGGATTCGTCGAGAAGGAGTTCCGTGGTAGCCCTCTGGTTAGCGCTGACATGATCAGGTCCGGCGTCTACGGCACACGGACCACACGCGAGACTGGAGAGCACTCACGATGAGCGCTGGGCGGGGTGGGGTGGACGAGTCAGAAGTCGTGGCCGTGTCGGACCGCGGCGCTTCAAGTCCGGCGAAACACGACAATCTGACTAAGTGGGCGGGGGTTAGTCGGTCCAGGTACCTAGAGGGATCAATCCTACCGATCGCTTGGATCTTGGCGATCGTCATGTTCAGCCTCATAGAGGGAAGCAAGTTCCTGACGATCGGCAACTTCTCAAACATATTCGGTTCGCAGGCTGTCATTTTCATTCTGACGATAGGACTGGTCGCCCCACTCACCAACGGCGACCTTGACCTGTCGGTGGGAGGCACGGCTGGTCTGGTATCAGCCGCGGTCACGGTACTCAACGTGAACAGCGGGCTGCCGATAGCTTGGTCCTGCGTGGTGGGACTCCTGATCGGCGCTTTGGGAGGTCTGTTAAATGGCGCAATCGTGCTCAGATTCGACGTGGATCCACTGATTATCACCCTGGGGACCGGTACGATATTTACTGGTATCGAGTACTACTTGACCAACGATCAGACAGTTACCGGAATCGCGTCAAGCCTGAGCGAGTGGACCTTCGGATATAGAATTCTCGATATTCCGATCGAGTTCTACTACGGCCTCGCCGCTATGACCGTGATGTGGTTCATTATGACGTTCACCGCCTACGGCCAGCGGTCGCTATTCGTGGGCAGCTCCCGAGAGGTTGCCGCCCTGAGTGGCTTCGCAGTGGGGCGAATGCGAATTCAGGGCTTCGTGGTGGCGGGCACGGTCGCGGCGATGGCGGGGATCCTCTTTGTGGGCACCAGCGGGTCAGCCACACCAGGATCGGCAGAAGCGCTACTTCTGCCGGCCTACGCGGCCGCGTTCCTCGGGAGGACTACTCTTCAGCCAGGCCGGTTCAATGCTCCCGGTTCATGTCTTGCTGTCTATTTCCTTGCGACCGGAGTGTCGGGGATCGAGCTCATGGGGGCTCAAGCCTACGTGCAGAACATCTTCTACGGAGGAGTCCTGGTCGTGGCTGTTGTCCTATCGCGGGTGTTCCGTAGAACTGCCGCCGGAGCGCGCTGATCAGAACGAGGGTGCCGAGGTAAGGCGACAATATTGCGCGGAGGAGTTGCCCGCCTGACCCGGAAACGAGGTCATTCGGAGCAGGTGCTGTGAGCTGCAGATCGCTCAACAGACGAACACCGCCGGCGCAATCAGTTCCGCGGACTGTCAAGGCTGATGAGGCGAAACGGTTTGAGGGAACTCGAGCGGGAGAAACACCATCGCTCAAACCGTTGCTCGCCGAAGCCGAGCTGGAGAAGTCCGCTTGAAGGAGATCGCCCGGGAAACGTCTGAGGCCAGAAGCCCGGCGAAGACTGAACATCTTCGACGCGCGTCACATCTGCTCAGGCTCGACCGTCATCGACGAACCCATCCCGAGGTGGGATTGCGCCGCGCGTATCCACGAGGCCGCGGCGAGGGGGCTGGCACTTGAACCCACAAGAGGTCCAACGTCCGTTGGCGTAAGGCAGCGCCTTCGCGTGCCACAACACAGCAAACGCCGCCGCCGCAAACGCCTGGCACGTCGACGAACAGGCTCGCGAATGCCTCGGCGGCCACGCCCAACGTAGGATCACCGGCGACACCCTGACCGACGAACTCGACCGTCTCGCGCAGCATCGCGGCTACGTAACGGCGTTGAAATGCCGCCACGACACGGGTGGGCAGCGCAGGGCATGTCGTCGTGATCAAAGGAGACCGGGAACCCACTGCAGCACAAGACTGGTTCCCGACACGATCAGCCACAACAGTCCACCGAGCAGAAGCGGCCGTGGGCCCGCGCGCCTAAAGGACGCCATGTCAGTACCTATTCCGATGGCGGAAAGAGCCATCGTAATGAGGAAGACGGATAGCGTTCGCAGTGGATCACGCGCACCTGTCGGAATGAGGGCAGCGCTATTCGCGGCGGTCACCACCAGAAACCCGATCAGGAACCACGGGACAAATCGTCGAAGCCCCAGTCCTCGTCGCGGTCGTCCAAAATCGACGGTTGCCGTCCCCGCTCGCGTCGCTGACCGACTGTCCCTTCGAGCTTCGATGGTTGTAAGGCAGAGGCAGATGGGAATGATCAGCAGCGTCCTGGTGAGCTTAACGACGACCGCATAATTTGCTGCGACGGACCCGTACGTCGTGGAGGCCGCGACTACCGAGGACATGTCATTGACTGCGGTTCCGGCGAGTAGACCGAACGAATGCTGACTTAACCCGAAGAGATGTCCAAGGATCGGGAAGACTAGGACCGCGGTTACGTTGAAGAGAAATATCGTCGATACCGCGAACGCGACATCGGCGTCGGCAGCCCCGATCACGGGCGTTACTGCGGCGATGGCCGAGGCGCCACACACACCCGTTCCAACACCCACCAATGTGCGCAGATTTCGGGCAATGCCGAGCCTACGGCCAAGATAGGCCGCGCTGGCCAAACAAGTGCCGAGCGTTCCGACCATCAGCGGCAACGACCCGATTCCAACTGCGAGGACTTGACGTAGCGAGACCTGGGCGCCTAGCAAAACTATGGAGACTTGAAGTATGAAGCGGGCAGCTACCGCAAGTCCGGGCTGGAACTTTGCTCCCAGCTTGCGCGCGGATATGAGCGTGCCGATCAGTATCCCGATGATTGGTCCGCCGGCGAGCGGAATGCGGGAACCGACTATTGTTGCCACGGTTGCCACTCCGAGTGCCAGGCCAAGTCCGGGCAGGGATCGAATCGCTCCTGTTACGCACAGGCCTAGTAGAGCGGACACGGGCCCGTGACCACCGCTCCTGCCAGAGTTCGAACCGCGTCCTGCGGCGGCCGGGAATTCCATCTATTCATTGTTAGCGACGATGGTCCGTTGCCATAGAGGGATATACGGCATGGCGTCATAGCCTTAGGCTATGGCCGTGGAAATTTATGAGAAAGTCTCGCTGGATCTGGACGCGCTGCGCATCCTGACGCTGATCGCGGACTCAGGAAGCATTTCGGCTGCGGCGCGCAAGGAGCAGATAAGCCAGCCGTCGGCGAGCAAGCGGATCCGATTGTTGGAGCGCCAGTTGCATCTCGAACTGCTCGAGCGTCGCACGCAAGGCTCCGTCCTTACCGCCCACGGCCTTCTAGTCACGCAGTGGTCACGCGGCGTTGTGGACGCAGTGGATCAACTAGTCACTGGCAGTCGTGCTCTCGCGAGCGTGGGTGAGCGCATGTGTATCGCCGCGAGCCAAACGATCGCCGAATATCTAGTTCCGTCCTGGCTGAGCCAATTCCACCGAAAGGCTGGCCGTCCGGCGGTAAAGCTGAAGGTCGCTAATTCGCAGGAGGTTATAACGGCCGTGCGTTGTCGTGCGGCTGAGCTTGGATTCGTCGAAACGCCGTACGTGCCTGCTGATCTGAGCAGTCGCAGAGTTGCAACCGATCAGCTCGCTCTCGTGGTCTCCCCGCTGCATCCACTTGTGCGACGGCGCCGTGCGTTGTCGCCACGCGACCTCGCCGCAATGCCGCTTGTGTCACGGGAGGGCGGATCGGGCACTCGCGAATCGCTACGACGGGCTCTCGGGCAGGAAATGGCCGAGCCCGAGATTGAGCTTGAATCCAATTCAGCGATAAAGATTCTCGTCGCCTCCGGCGAGTATGCGGCCGTACTGAGTGAGTTAGTGGTCGATGCGGAGCTCCGTGACGGAAGGTTGGTCCGGATCCCGGTACGTGATCTCGATCTGCGTCGCGCGCTTCGCGCTGTGTGGCGACGCGAATCGACGCCAGATGGGCCGTCTGCGGAGTTCCTCGACCTCGCGATATTGGCAGGGGCGGTCAGCAGGAGATAGGCGCTGCCGGGAAAAATGTCCCTGCACACGCCTTGGACCCTGCACGGTTGGATCCGCCATGGGGTGGCTCCCCCTGCCGTCATCAAGGCGTTGGTCCTTTGACAACTTGGATTGACAGGTTCGTGCCGGCGCCACCGAGGCCGGCGAAGCTCGCTTACAGCCGCACGCCAAGAACGTCGGAGGTCGCGAACGCGTTGCCTTTCACCACACGACAGGGAGGCTGCTCGGTCCACGCTCGAGGTCATTTCGAAGGGGCAACGGTTTCCCACTCGCTACCCTGAAATCCGGCATTCGAGCAAGGACCTCCTCGATCACAATCCGAATCTCTAGCTTGGCCAAGTGGTCGCCGAGACATCGGTGGCGACCATACCCGAAGGTCAGATTGGAAATCTGCTGTCGATGGGGGTCGAATGTGTCAGGGTCGGAGAAGCGCTCGGGGTCGTGGTTCCCTGAGCCCCATAGGAGTAGAACGCGGTCGCCGACCTCGAATTGCGCTCCGCGCACGCACACCGACTCACGCACTGTTCGCGCCAGTCCGAGCAACGGCGCGTCGAACCGCAGCGACTCGTTGATGAACGCATCCAATTGGCGCGAGTCTTCAAGGAGTCCGCGCTTGAAGTGCGGCTCGCACGCCAACACGGCAAGGGCATTTGTGATCCCACTCACGGTCGTATCTGTTCCAGCCACGATGAGCATCGTTGCCATGCCGTAGCGGATCTCGTCGGTCACCGGTTCGCCATCGACCTCGCTATGAACAATGGTGCTGAGAAGGTCGCCGGTCGGGGATTTTCGGCGCGATTCGATCTCCCTGGTCAGGAACGAAAGCATGCTGGCCCTGGCTGCGGCAGACGCTGCGCGGTCGCCGTGGGTTGCGGAATGGTGCGCGCTTTGGTTCATGAAGGAAATCTCGCGACCTCGCTCGCGTCCGAGTCCGAGTGTGATGGCCATAACCTCCGCCGGCACTGGCTCACCGAGCTCCTTCATGAAGTCGGCCTCATGTCGGTCGGCGATCGACTTGATCTTGTCGACGACGATCGTGCGGACTAGCGGTTCCATCTGGGCAACTGCCGCCGGAGTGAAGAACGGCTGCAACAGCTTTCGGTACTTGCCGTGTTCAGGTGGATCTGACGACAACGGCTTAGACTCGAAAGGCCGATCGAACGACGGGATGGTCGGACCGTCGGCGGTGGAAAAGTGCTCGTGGTCTTGCGCGGCCCACGCGACGTCTGCGTATTTGGTCAGCGCCCAGAACCCGCCGAAACTTGAGCTCCTCATGACGGGACACTGGTCACGCTGCGTCGCGAAATAGGCGTCCTCCACCAGTCGGATCGACATGTCCGTGTAGTCGAACGGTGGGTTCGGCTCAAAGGCTGCATAGTCTGCCATGCTGTTGCTCTCCGTGATGGGTGTGTTCCTTCCGGGCGGCCGAAGCGGCCCGGCCGTTTCGAGAAGAGCTGCGCCCTTCGGTCAGCCGTGTTTTGTTCCTTCTTGGGCACTCAGCAGATTCATCCACTGATCGCATCCGCGTATGCCCCGCATGACTTATCACTCGAATCCTTGCCTATTGTATACGAGATGTAGTATTCACGAAGACGACGAAGGTGTCAACCTGCTGCTGTCTCGCCAAGCGCCCGAGGAGATTCCGTGCGAACGATCGACCGAACCGTTACGGCCGCCGTGAGCTACGCGCCGGACGAACCCCCCGTGTTCGAGGAACTTGAGGTTGGTGGTCTCCAAAGCGGCGAGGTCTTGGTGCAGGTCGCCTGTGCGGGCGTATGTAACACGGATCTTGCATGCCACACAGCAAAGATCCCGACCCAAAGGCCGATTGTGCTTGGACACGAAGGTGCGGGAATCGTGCTCGAGATTGCATCTGACGTGGCTTCGGTCGCCGTCGGCGACAGGGTGGTCATGAGCTTCATGAGCTGCGGTACATGCTCGAGCTGCCTCAAGGGCACGGTCGCATACTGCCGACACAACTTCCAGATCAACATGCTCGGCGGGGGTTTGGACGGAACTCGCTGCTACGTCGGTAGCGAGATCCGGAGTCACTTCTTTGGACAATCCTCATTCGCCACTCTCGCGGTATCGAGCGAGCGCAACGTCGTAAGAGTGCCCGATCAGATGACATTACCTGTGGCCGCACCGTTCGGCTGCGGAATCCTCACCGGCGCCGGTACCGTCCTCAACTCCCTGCGAGTTCGACCAGGGCAGAGCGTGGCCGTGTTCGGTGCTGGTGCGGTCGGAATGAGCGCGGCCATGGTCGCTGCCATCGCGGGTGCCTCGCCAATCGTGATGGTTGACATGGTCGAATCACGCCTTGACTTGGCCCTTAGTCTGGGCGTCGATATCGCAATCAATGCGGCTGACCCTGGAGTCGTCGACGAGATCGAACGTCACACGCGCGGCGGAGCCGACTACTGCATCGAAGCCTCGGGAAGTCCAACTGCGCTCGGGCAAGCTATCGACGCGATCGGTCCAGCAGGCGTGTGCGCATGCGTCGGCGGAACGAGAGGTGCCGTGCCATTCGACCCGCAGGCACTGCGTATTAAGGGCGGCACGATCCGCGGAGTGGTCGAAGGCGACGCCGATCCCAGACTGCTGCTCCCTTACCTGTTTAAAGAATTTGAACGAGGGCGCCTCCCTGTCGACAGATTCATGGAAACCTATGCGTTTACCGACATCGGTCGAGCGTTCGAGGATGCCGCCGCCGGACTCATCGTGAAGCCCGTCCTATCCATGAACGGCGATTGATGTGGTCATACGATCATCGCCTGCAGCCGGAGTCGGAATGCGCTCTGCCACCGAAGACCACGGCCTTCAGGACTTCTTGATGCGGAGGTTTCTCGTTGTCGGATCTTGTTGGGCTATGACCGCCTGGCGCTGCTCGAAGGCGTGGCGCGCCTCTGCAATGTGGCTTCGAGCGAGCGACTCGGCTGTGTCCTCGTCCCGGTTCAAGATAGCAGCCACGAGGAGCCGGTGCTCGTTCCAGGATTCCTCCGCGCGAGTACTGGCAGTACGTATGAACACCCATTCCAACCGGTCGCGAAGTTGGCTGGTCAGTTGGCTGAGCGTCGAGTTCCCAGAGAGATCGGCGACTAGTGCATGGAAGCGGGCGTTCAGTTCCGAGAGCTTCTTGGGCTCGGGTCGTGTGACTGCGCGGGCACCTTCAGCCAGAAGCCTTTCGAGTCGAGACAACTCCGTTGTGCTCGCATTGCGCGCGGCCAGTCGCGCGGCCAGCCCTTCGAGCTCGGCGCGAACCTCGAACAGCTCAATCGCCTGCGTCGAGGATAGCTGGGCGACGACGGCGCCGCGGCGCGGCAACACATGGACGAAGCCTGCGGCCTCAAGCATGCGGATCGACTCTCGCACGGGGTTGCGCGAGACGCCCAAGTCATCGGCTAGGTGACTCTCCACCATCCTCGTGCCTGGGGGCAATTCATTGCTGACAATTCGGGTGCGCAACTCGTCAAAGATCTTTTCACGCAGAGACGAATGATCTGCGCCCAAACTTGAGCGGACTTCAGCCACGGCCGGACGTCACCGCGGCCCGTGCTTCGGCGGGCGCCGGCTCTATCCCACTGGGCACCCCAAATTCGCGTCCGCTACCGACGGTCACGCGGCGAGGACTGCGCATAGTTGAATCCCATCAGTCGATATTGACACACAGTATACCGCGCACCGTTTGCTCGTGGGGCCGGTGACCCGTTGCGGCGCCAACATATCCCACGCGTCTTCTGAACGTCGATGCCAAGCCTGATGATCAGTCAGGCATGTCGTTCGCAAGCAGTTGCCACCCTCGAGAATTCCCAGCGATCAACATGCCAGTGTCGATCAAGGCCTCTCCGCCGCCGAGCCAATGATCTTCGGCCCCCGCTGCCCACGCGGCCATAGGCGACCGGGCGAGCAGGCGCTGGTGCGGTCCGCGGTCGATCGCAGCCAACTCGATGCCCAGCACTGGCACCCCAACCCACCCCGCGCCTCGCTCGCTCAGTTGAGGCAGCGTGGCGACAGTCAGCGGGCCCCAATCCACATAGAGGCAACGGCGTACCTCGGAACGCGGAAACAGCAACTGCAGGGCCTCAAGGCCATCCAGGCTGACACTCTCGTGCGACCACACCGCCACCTGCTCCACTGAAGGGTAGGTGCCGCTCGAAGAGAGGAGCACCGGCAATTCCTCCGCCCTTACCGCAACTACGTTCACCCCCTCCGCGTGCACCGCGTCCAGCCGTTCCTTCCAGGTAACGCCGCTCGCGATGACCTTTCCGGATCCGAGCAGTACAGCGAAGGTGGTCGACCAACCAATCTGATCAAGGACTGGTGCGCTGGCGAGCCCGACGCTATTTGCGCGGGGCGCCATGACCCCCCACATCCGGCTTATCGATCCGTGCGCCCATACGTGGGCACGTGTCGGCTCCCGTTCGGACTGAACGGCGATCGCCGGGCTCTTTGCTGGGTTCGAACGGTGGATGCGCGTACCCCAGCTACCGTGTAATTGGAGCTCCGGTACATCTCGCGCCTGAACGACGCCGTCCCAGTACTTGAGGTTCGAAACCACACTTCCGGGAACGAACAGCGGGTGCTCGCTGAGCATGGTCCCCCAAGCACCAATCAGCTGGTCCACGATGCTTGTTGACTCGATTCGGATGGCCTGGTCGGCTGAGGTTGACCCATCAATTTCAACGGCAAAGTCAGAAGCGCGTGACGACAGGTCCGACCAGCGAAATTCTGCATTTTCGGCCACGACAGCGATCTCACGCCGACAGTTCAGGGCCAGCCGGAGCATGAGCGCGCCGCCGTCATAACTATCGACAGGCGAGGTCAATGAACGACCTGTCCCGCTTCGGAGATCCGCGAGGCAAGAAGCTCGCGAACAGCATGCTTTTCGATCTTTCCCGCAACGGTGCGCGGAATCGCCTCGACACGGAGCAATGCGCGTGGGCGTTTGTAACTTGCCAGTTCGTCCTGACACACACTCAGGACCTGCTGCACGATCTCGTCTCCCCCATCAACAACAATGACCGCCGCTACCCTCTCCCCCCAACGCTCGTCGGGCAGGCCGACCACGGCGACATCGAGAATGCCCGCCACCCGTAGGATCACCCCCTCAACTTCTAAGGGATAAACGTTCTCGCCCCCGCTGATGATCATCTCCTCCTTCCGATCAGCGAGATAGAGGTAGCCATCCTCGTCGATCCAGCCCAGGTCGCCGGTGTGAAACCAACCGCCCGCGAAAGCCAACTCTGTTTGCTCGGGAGCATCCCAGTAGGCCACGCAAACTTGCGCGCCCCTCAGGATGATTTCGCCGAGCGTCTCTCCGCTTTGGTCTGACAAGAAGCTGCCGTCGGCATCGAGGATTCGTACCTCCTGGCCGGGGGGAGGACGCCCGACGCAACCCGGGCGGCGGCTTCGCATGACCGTCCAGGGAACTGATCCAAAGGTTCCGCCCTCAGTAGATCCCGCACCGTTGGCAAGGCGGACGTGCGGGTACATTTCGGCCAAGCGCCGGGCCACCTCGAGCGGAAGTGCGGCCGAGCCCGAACGCCATTCCTTTAGCGAAGATATGTCGTACGCACTGGTATCAGGTATTTTGGTCAGCGCCAATGCCATCGTTGGCACGATGAATACCGACTCCACCGAATACTTCTCTACAGTGGACAGGAAGGTCGGTGCGTCGAAGTGTCCGGCCGACATCACGATCGTGCCTCCCCACAACCATCCGAGCAGAGAGGTCTGCCCTGCCACATGGAAGATCGGCGTCACGCACATGGAGGCGCCGCGTTTGCCCAGCAAAGCATGGCCGGGTGCGAGTAGTGCCATGGCGATCGCGTTTCCATGAGTTCGAACACTCCCTTTCGGGGTGCCAGTTGTCCCACCTGTAAAGACGATGGCCATAGGGTCGCGTTCCCCGAGTGTGATTGGCAACGGTTCCTCGGCAGTCGCGTTCGAAGCTACATCGTCGAAGTAGATGCAATTCGCAGGTGTACCGATCAGTCGCTCTCCCCAGTAGATGATCGGGACATTGCACGCGCGAGGATCCGCCAGTTCCAGTACTGATACATATTCTGCGCTACAGAAGTAGGCGCTCGGCGTGCAGTGAATGAGTAGCTTTCGTAGTTCGGGTATGGCTAGGCGAAAGTTGAGTGGTACCGAGATTGCACCGATCGATATCGCGGCCCAGTAGGCTTCGGCGTATTGCGGCGCGTTGCGAGATAGCATCGCGACCCGGTCCCCGGTCCGCACGTCGCCTGTCAACAGGCACGCCGCCAGGGCGCTCAACCGGCGGCGGACCTCCGCATACGATAATTCGAGGCCGTCACCAACGAGGGCCAGCCTGGAGCCCTCCTCCCGCCGCAGCGTGCTCCACAGGAGTTCGGCGGCGTTCACGTTGTGGCGCTCCTCACGCTCACGCTCTCGCTCATGAGCTCGTCGGCTGTGTGAAGGTCTGTCCGATCGAGCGGCCCGACAATTCGCGAATGGCGAGGCCCTGCACGATGGCGTCGCTGATGCCCAGCCCGCGACTCTTGTATAGCACTTCCACGGTGCCCATCAGCCCTCGCAGGTCCTGACTTGCGATGATCTCCGCGAGATCCATCGCGCGCGGCATGAGCTCAGCGCGCGTTACGACCTCAGACACCATACCGACCTGAAATGCCCGTGCGGCAGTCATCCTCTCTCCCTTTGCTAGAAGGAACAGTCTCGAGACCACCTCCCATGGGATTTTGCGGGCGAGTTCGATGGGCTCAAAGACGGGTACCAACCCGATATTCACGTGGGTGTCGAAAAATGTCGCTTCGCCACATGCAATATTGATATCGCCCGCCACGACAAAATGGAAGCCGCCACCGACGACCATCCCGTTGATTGCGGTTATCACAGGCTTCCAACAGTGGTTGTGCTTTGAAGTGAGTTGTCGAATACCTTCGTCGCGCGTCGAAAACTCCGAGGTGCTGCCGCTTGACTCTAGTTCCTTCACGTCGGCGCCCGCGCAAAAAGCTTGATTCCCGGCACCCGTGACGACAGCTACCTTAAGGCTGTCATCGAACTTGACGTCCTTCCAGACCTTACCTAGCTCGCCGACCATGGTCGAGTTAAACGAGTTCCTGGCCTCGGGACGATTCAGCGTGATTACGGCAATTGGGCCATTCTTCTCGTAAATCAGCGTCTCAAGATCCATCGAGTACTACTCCTAAGGGTCCATCTGAATATTGCCTCGATATTGACCCATGCCGTTTCTCGATGAAAGGAAAGCGACTCAGAAAGTACCAGAAGCGGCGAACTTGGGGCCATGCGCCTTTCTGGCCTACCTGAATTGTTTGGAGTTGTCTTCCGGTCGATGTTTCATTCAGTGTAATCGCCTCGATGTCCCTTGAGAGGGTTGTCGGGCATGCGTAGTCCCATCGCCTCGGCATCTGCTTTGACGTGCGCGAACCATGCCAGGCGAACCTCACGGTTGCCTATTGTCTTAATTCCGAGATCAAGGTATTTGCGGAGATTCGGTGAGTCATTCGCGCCGAACATATCTACTGCGTATGGAAGTGTCGTCTCGAAGAGTTGCTGCGCGGTTTCCAGCATTCCGTTCTTGATAGCCATCTCGGTTATCAAATTGCCTGAGCTGGAGTGCTCGAACCCCTCGTCCTTGAAGTTTCGGGCCGACCAGGCCGCCCATGGCAGGTAGGTGGAGCCCAGCGCGGCGATACTCTGGTAGCCGCCGCCGCGCTCTACCAGCCAACGGCCTATCCCGACGCTCAACCACAGTTCGTCGCTGGTGGTGCCCTCTTCCTGGAAGCGAATCATCGTGCGGAAGACATCCAACAGGCGCGCATCCGGGGTGGCATTCTGCGCCTTATCGATATAGGGCATGGGGTCAAAGCCGAGCGACCGAAGGATATCTGCGAGTCCGCGGCCGTGCTCGGTCTCGCCGCGGAACTGGATCCCGACGTCCTCGATCCATTCCGGCGTCGGAGCGATCGGGCGACGGGACCGATCTTGATACTCGGAAGAGAGCTGGACGGTGAGCAGGCGGATCAGGTAGGCGCGGTACTCGTCAGTCAGTTGATCCGGCCGCTCATACAGGTAGTTGTAGGTCCTGATCCTGTCCTTCGCCACGAGCGCATAAGTCGCCTGCATACTGTCGGTCGACATAGAGATTCCCTTCCCGAGCAAATGGCGCGGCGTTGCCGCGCTCCAACTAGACGACCGAGGGAGACAGCCCGATGTCACGGAGGTCCTCACGGATGTTCTGGATGAACAACGTTTGAACCTGAGATACCGTCCTCGTGCACACCCGGAGATGGATCGACTCCTCTTCGTGCTCAGAAGCCGCGGTAACGAAATCACGCGCCAGTGGATACCACTTCTGGATCGAGGCAACGAGCTGATCATGCAGCCCCGAGTGGTAGATCCGACGCAGCCTGTTCGCGTCTTCCTTGTTCGTATCAGCCGGCCACCGCGTCAGACCGAGATCAAAATACTGATCGAAAGCGAACTGCGACAAAGGCACGTAGACGCTCCCGAACTCAGTCATCGACCGATAGGACCAGGCCTTACTCCGTAGCCACCGCCACACCAACATGTCTTCCCAGTCATCGATGACCGTCTTGAACAACGGCTGCTTAT